>DDLW01000088.1 GCA_002340345.1 Alphaproteobacteria bacterium UBA2562
ATAAAAGTGAAATGCTCTAAAAAAAGGAAGAGATCACGATGGATTTTGCCCAACCGCCTATTCTTGCGGGCTTTTTCCTTGGCCTCTCCAGTACACTTCATTGCTTTGCCATGTGCGGATCCATCATCGGCTCTCTCATGGCCGGTCTGCCCCAGGAGGTTCGGCAACAGCCCTATGCGGTTTTAGGTTATGGCCTGCTCTATAATAGTGGCCGCATTCTCAGCTATGGTGCCATGGGTGGACTGGTCGGTTTTGTGGGCGGTACTGCCATCGCCGCCTTGATGCAATCCGAAGGCTATCAAGCAGCCCGTATCCTTGCGGCTCTTTTTTTATTGGCTGTGGGCTTTTCAATGACAGGCTGGGTTCCTATATTCTCCTGGGCAACCCGTCTTGCAGGGCCGATTTGGGCGCAAATTGACCGTGTCTCACGCACATTGAAGCCGGGGCGCAGTCCCGTGCAAGCCTTTGGCTTTGGCATGATCTGGGGCTGGCTGCCTTGTGGTATGGTTTATGCCGCTTTAACCTATGCTTTGCTGGCTGGCGATTTTGTCCAGGGGCTTTTGGTCATGATCGCTTTTGGACTGGGAACATTGCCCGCCTTGATTGTGACAGCGGTTGCAGCCGATAAGCTGATTCACTTCAACCGTTTACCATGGGTTCGCCCGGTTTTAGGGCTTTTGATCATGGTGATGGCCGTTCTTAGCTTGTTTGAAATGCGCGGTGGCGAAATCTTTTTCTGCCCACCGCCAGGCTAAAGCAAAGCGCGATCAGGGCCCCCCTGATCGCTGCGTCTTGCGGCAAAAATGAAGACTCTAGAGCCTTTAAAATTTGAAAGGACAGGTAAAGTTGTGACTGCTGGCTTGGAAAATCTTTATTCCCAAGATATCCGCGACTTGGCTGAGACCGTGCGTGAGGCCCGGCGTCTCCCAGAGCCGCAAGCAACCATCAGCCGCAAAAGTCCTCTTTGCGGTAGCCAAGTCACGCTGGATGTCTCTTGTTCCCCTGAAGGAATCATTGAGGCCCTCGGCTATGAAGTCCGGGCCTGCGCCTTAGGAGAAGCTGTCACGGCCCTGGTTTCACAGATCGCTCCCGGTCAGAATCGGGGCGAAATTTCCAAAGCGGCACAAGGTTTTCGGGATCTTTTGAAATCCGCCCAACCGATGCCAGAAGGTCCCTGGAAAGGTCTTGATTTGATGCTGCCCGCCCATAAAGTGCGCGCCCGTCATCGCTCTGCTCTTTTACCGTTCGAAGCGTTGCTCCTGGCCCTGGCCCAAATAGAGGCTGCCACCCAAGCAAAGGAATGACTTTGTCCCTCGACACCCCCACCCTTAAACGTGCGTTAGACTATCCCTATGACGTGCCAGAGGCTGGTTTTCAGCTCACATTCCCAGCCGATCCCACTCTCTCTGTGACCGAACAGGGTGATCTCACCATTCACCCCTGCAAAGCCACGGCCGTTGGTCTTGATGGGAACGCGGTCCATTTCTACGATTTTACTCTGGAGATCGATGGTTATGAGACAGTTTGGCCGAACCGTGCTGCCTTTCTAGCCTCGGGATCCAATGCCGCGCCAGCACAGCTCAAACGTAAATTCACAGACCGTTGTTCTGGAGCGCTTCTAACCTTTCCCCTGTGGGTCCAAGATCATATCCCAGTTTTTTCAGCCCATTTCAGCCATTATGGCTCTATCACAGCGACATTGCTGGCCTATCAGGGCTTCCACGCGCGATTATTTGTGAATTTACTGGACCCGCAGCAGGTTCAGATCATGCATCAGACAGAAGGCAATTACACGGTTCAAAGCCTGCCGAGCGGCTTGACCCAGAATGATAACGGTGAGACGTCTCCTGAATTCTGGCTGCATTATTATGAATCTCAGAGTGGACCTTTGTCCGTCGCGGGCCGTGGCCCCTCTCTCTGCGGCCCTTTTCAGGTCGAGCCCGAAGGCCTACAACGGCACTCGGAACAAGACCTCCTTGAAAAAGCGCGCCGGACCTTTTGCCCAGAAAAAGACCTCGAAGCCTTTATCGCCCTTCTTCTCGCAGACCCACAGGCCCGGCGGGATTTTGAACGCCATTTGCGCCGGGAGGGGCTGTCTTAAAGCCCTATTCTTCTTTTCACTCTTTCAAAAGTGGCGGTTGTTAAAAGAGGCTCTCAAAGAAACCTTCTTCTTCTGGCTCTGGCGGATTTTCACCTTCCACTTCAGCGTCATCAGACGGTAAGCCAAGGGCTTGGCGACGCTGCAAGCGTTTATTTTCTTCATTCGCATTGACGACTTCGGCTGGCACTTTGTCTTCTTTCCAGAACATCAAAGATTTGACGATTGTGTCATCGGCTTCGACAATCGCGGCCGTTTCTTCGTCAACCTGTGCGCGAATACTGGAATTCGCCCGATCCGCACCCGCCCGTCGTAAAAGCGCCTGTTCTCCCATACTGCCACCGTAAGAGCGGGTTTGGGTGTTGCGCCCATCAATGCCAAAAACATTCTGACGGGCTTTTTCAGGTGTCGAGACCCGATCAGGCGCACTCGCAGATCCCTCGCGCGGCGGGCGTAAAGTCGAATCTGGCGGCACGGATAAAGGCGCACGTGAAACAACAGCAAACTCGTCAGGCGCACTTTTGTTCAGTC
This sequence comes from Alphaproteobacteria bacterium UBA2562, assembly GCA_002340345.1. GTDB lineage: Bacteria > Pseudomonadota > Alphaproteobacteria > UBA2562 > UBA2562 > UBA2562. The sequence goes on from DDLW01000088.1 coordinate 2,630, forward strand.
CCAGCTTTTCTTTCACATTGCCACAAGCTGACAGCATGACCACCGACAGCACACCGGCCAAAAGCACAACAGGGTATTTTCGATTTCCAGACATCACATTGCACCTTTCCAAGGAAAGCTTGCCGGCTCAAAAACAAAGCAAGTCCGACGGCTCTTGGACATTTGAGCCTCTTTCAGCGCCCCACAGTATGGGCGAAGCCTATTAAGCCTTTCTAAAGCGCAGATCCATATCGGATAGAAAAGACAAAAGAGAGAAAGTTCTGCTCTGCCTGTCTTGCCCATCATGACTTAATGTAGGCATTATTGCTTTTTTTCCAAGAAGGTCTCAAGGAACATAATACCCACACCGATCACAATCCCGCAATCGGCAATATTAAAGGTCGGCCAGTGATTGCTGCCAATATAAAAATCAAGAAAGTCAAAGACCGCTTCAAAGCGAATACGATCCACGACATTCCCAAGAGCGCCGCCAAGCACCATCCCCAGTCCAATGGTCAAAACCAGCGAAGCCGTGCGTCTAAGCCAAAAAAATAAAAAAACAGCAATCACAAGAGATAAGGTGATCAAAACCCAAGCCCCAACACTGCCATCACTGAATATGCCAAAAGAGACGCCGCGATTCCACACCCAGCGGATATTGAAAAAGCTCGTGATTTCAATCAAACGCGGTGCTTTGAGCACAACCTCCATAATCAGCCATTTGCTGGCTTGATCGAGCACAAAAACCGCAACCGCGATCATCAAGCCGAGTCCCAATCGGTTCCCCGGCGCAGAATATGTGATCGATTTACGAGACAGGGCCATGATCTTTCTTTCTCTTGCGCGTCACAATGACGTTTCAAAAAATTCCCAAGGACAAAGTCTTTGCCAAGACGTGAAAAGGGGCAGACGCCCCTCTTTTATGCATCCTTATCCCGCCAAAACATCCGCACAACGTTGGCAAATACCGTCTTCGCCTTGCACTTCTGGCAAGACTTTCCAGCAACGCTGACATTTTGCGCCCTCGGCCAAACCAAAGACGACCGCCACATCTGGAACATCTTCCAGGCGATAAGCCTCTTCTGGGGCCGCTATGTCCGTCACTGTAATATCAGAGGTGATACAGATATCGGCAAAGGGCATCATTTCCAAGAGAGCTTTCTGCTCTGGGCGGACATGTACGATGGGATGGGCTTGTAAAGACGCGCCAATGGTTTTTGCGGCCCGTTCTTTTTCTAAGGCCCCGGTCACAACCCGGCGGATTTCGCGGATTTGTGCCCATTTTTGCCCCAGAGCCTCATTTTGCCACTCTGCTGGGAGGGTTGGGAAATGGGTTAAATGCACACTCTCTTCGGGCCTGGCCGCTAAGAAGTCTTTGTCCTCGGAAGCCGCCTGGCGCGCAAGCCAAGCTTCTTCGGTCGTATAACACAGAATTGGGGCGAGCCAGCGCACAAGACAAGAGAAAAGGGCATCGAGAACCGTGCGCGCGGCTCTTCTTTCCAAAGCCGATGGCGCATCGCAGTAAAGCGTGTCTTTGCGGATATCCAGATAAAAGGCGGATAATTCCACAGCACAGAAATCATGGAGATGGCGATAAATACTATGGAAATCATAGTCTGTGCAGGCTTTTCGCACAAGGTGATCCAGCGACCACAAACGGTGGAGCACCCAACGCTCTAGCTCTGGCATATCCGCCATGGGAAGGCGCTCTGCTTCGGAAAAGCCATCAAGATTGCCCAGTAAAAAGCGGAATGTGTTCCGCAAACGCCGATAGGCATCCGCCACTTGCTTGAGAATTTCTTTGCCAATGCGCAGATCATCCGAAGAATCAGACGCTGCCACCCAAAGGCGCAGAATATCACTGCCCATCTCATTACTGACATTTTGCGGTGACACGACATTGCCCTTGGATTTGGACATTTTTTCGCCCTTTTCATCCAGGACGAAACCATGGGTCAGAACCGCATCATAGGGCGCTCGGCCTCGCGTTCCACAGGATTCCAACAAAGAGGTATGGAACCAGCCCCGATGCTGGTCAGAGCCTTCTAGATACAGATCCGCAGGCCATTTATGGCTTTCCCGGCGCTCCAACACAAAAGCATGGGTTGAGCCGGAGTCAAACCAGACCTCGACAATATCTTGGACCGCTTCCCATTCCGAAGCCTCATAATCATTCCCCAAAAACAGTAAGGGGTCTTTGGAATACCAGGCATCCCCCCCCTCTTGCTCGAAAGCAGCGACAATCCGATCAAAGACAGCTTGGTCTTTGAGCATTTCGCCAGTTTTCTTATGGGTGAAGAGGGGAATCGGCACCCCCCAGGCCCGTTGGCGCGAGATACACCAATCCGGGCGTGCTTCGATCATCGCGGATAAGCGGTTCCGGCCTGTTGGCGGATAGAACGCGGTGTCCTCGATGGCTTTCAACGCTTTATCGCGCAAATCATTACGCTCCATGGAAATGAACCATTGCGGCGTATTGCGGAAAATCAAAGGCGCTTTCGAACGCCAAGAATGGGGATAAGAGTGAACCAGCTTGCCACGGGCATAGAGGTTCCCCTCTTCCGCCAAGGCGTCAATCACCGCAGCATTGGCATCTCCCTCTTTCCCATTGGGTTTGAGCACGCGCTTGCCCGCAAAATACGGCACCATCGCCGTATACTGCCCATCGGCGGCCACGGTGAAGGGCATATCTAAGCCATGTTGCCGTCCCAGCTCATAATCATCCGCCCCATGCCCTGGCGCGATATGGACCAAGCCCGTGCCAGATTCAGTGGTGACAAAATCGCCTGCTAAGCAAGGCACTGGCACCGCGAAGCCTTTCGCCTGCAAAGGGTGATGGCAAATGGTGCCCGCCAGCGCTTCCCCTTTGAAACGCGCGAGAATCTCCGGATTTTCCAGACCCGCTTTCGCACAAAAATCAGCAAGCAGCGCTTCGGCCACAACCAATTTTTGGCCTGGCACGGCTTGGCTCTTGTCTGTCACCTCTGTGACCGCGAACAGCACATAGTCAAGGTCCGCACCATAGGCCACGGCACGGTTGCCTGGGATGGTCCAAGGCGTCGTGGTCCAGATCACCACTTTGGCGTCTGCAAGATCAGGACGGGATGGCGTGACAATTGGAAAACCGACATGGATGGTGTTCGAAGTATGGTCGTAATATTCCACCTCAGCATCCGCAAGGGCGGTTTTTTCGGCCACAGACCACATCACCGGCTTTGAGCCTTGATAGAGGCCGCCATTCATTGCGAATTTATGGATTTCACGGGCGATATCAGCCTCGGCTCTGAAATCCATGGTCAAATAAGGCTCGTCCCAATCCCCGACAACACCGAGGCGTTTGAATTCTTCGCGCTGGATGTCAATCCATTTTTGCGCGAAATCACGGCATTCTTGGCGAAACTCCAAGCGTGGCACCGCATCTTTATCGCGACCAGCCTTGCGATACAGCTTTTCAATTTCCCATTCGATGGGCAAGCCATGGCAGTCCCAACCCGGCACATAGAGGGCGTCTTTGCCCATCATTTGTTGGGAGCGCACAATGGTGTCTTTTAAGATTTTGTTCAAAGCATGACCGATATGCAAATGACCATTCGCATAGGGCGGGCCATCATGGAGCACATATTTTTCCTGTCCTTTTGCGGCCTCTCGGCAGCGCTGATAAAGGTCCATCTTTACCCAACGCTCGAGAATCAGCGGTTCACGCTTGGGCAGATTGCCACGCATTGGGAAACAAGTTTTAGGCAGGAAAACGGTATCTCGGTAATCGGTGGTCATCGAACAGGTCCCAACGGGCAAAATCAATATCGGACGTCAAAAAACTCTCTCAATTAAGGACAGCCCTGTCCTTAAAGAACATTCTGTTTTAAGGATAGGGGCCGTCCTCAGCAAGAAAATATTCTTTTCTTGGGCTGATTTTCCCGCAGCTTTCGCTATAGTCATTCTTGATCTTTTCTCGCCTGATCTTTTTTCGATGATATAAGGTGTGTCCATGCCTCCTGCAAAAGCTGCGGCCAAACCCCGGAAAGCCCCTGCCCATCTCCAAGCGCCTTTGGTCACACCGACCATCCATGAGCCGGCGGATTTGACCAAAATCCCACGCCACACCGCCACGCCCATGAAAGATGAGTTTGCCTTTGCTTCCCATCCTTTAGGGATTGTTTCGGACTACACACCCGCAGGCGACCAACCCCAAGCCATTCAAGAGCTTGTACAAGGTCTGCAAGAGGGTGAAAAAGACCAAGTTCTGCTTGGCGTCACCGGCTCCGGCAAGACCTTCACCATGGCCCATGTTATTCAAGAAACCCAACGCCCAGCGATTATTCTCGCCCCCAATAAGACATTGGCCGCCCAGCTTTATGGCGAAATGAAAAGCTTTTTCCCCAATAATGCGGTGGAATATTTTGTCTCTTATTATGACTATTACCAGCCAGAGGCTTATGTTCCCCGCACGGACACTTATATTGAGAAAGACAGCGCCATCAATGAGCAAATCGACCGTATGCGCCATGCGGCCACCCGCGCTTTGCTCGAACGTGAAGATGTGATCATTGTCGCATCTGTGTCTTGTATTTACGGGATTGGGTCTGTTGAGACCTATTCCGAGATGACCCTTCCCTTACAAGTCGGACAGGCCGTGGGCCAACAAGAGCTCCTGAAGGCTCTGGTATCTTTGCAATATAAGCGTAATGATCTCGCTTTTACCCGTGGGACTTTTCGGGTGCGCGGCGATACGGTCGAAATCTTTCCAGCCCACTTAGAAGACACCGCCTGGCGTCTTTCACTCTTTGGCGATGAAATCGAAGCCATTCGAGAATTCGACCCCTTAACAGGCGCCAAAGGAATCGACCTTGAAAGAGTCCGGGTTTATGCCAACAGCCACTATGTCACGCCAAAACCAACCCTCAATCAGGCCATTAAGGGCATTCACACAGAACTCAAACACACCCTTGATGTTTTCCAGCAAGCCGGGCGCCTTCTCGAAGCCCAAAGGCTGGAACAAAGAATCACCTTTGACGTCGAAATGATCGAAGCCACAGGCAGCTGCGCTGGGGTCGAGAATTATTCTCGCTATCTAACAGGCCGCGATCCCGGCATGCCACCGCCCACACTTTTTGAATATTTGCCCGAGAATTGTATTCTTTTCGTCGATGAAAGCCATGTCACCGTCCCACAAATCGGCGGCATGTTCCGGGGCGATTATAACCGTAAAGGCACCTTGGCAGAATTCGGCTTCCGTTTGCCGTCTTGCGTCGATAACCGCCCTTTACGCTTTGAAGAATGGGAATATTTACGACCACAAACCATCCATGTCTCGGCCACCCCCGGCAGTTGGGAAATGGAGCGCACCGAAGGCGCCTTTGTCGAGCAAATTATTCGCCCCACCGGTCTTATTGATCCGGTCTGCATCATCCGGCCCACCGAAAATCAAGTCGATGATGTCATGGCCGAATGCCGGAAGGAGGCCGAAAAAGGCAATCGGGTTCTGGTCACCACGCTCACCAAAAAAATGGCCGAAGCCTTAAGCGAATATATGCATGAGGCCGGCATTCGCGTGCGTTATATCCATTCTGACATTGACACCATTGAGCGCATTGAAATCATTCGCGATTTACGCTTGGGAACCTATGATGTCTTGATTGGAATCAATCTTCTTCGCGAGGGGCTTGATATTCCTGAATGCGCCCTTGTTGCGATTTTAGATGCCGATAAAGAAGGCTATTTACGCTCCCAACGCTCTCTCATTCAGACCATTGGCCGGGCCGCGCGTAATGTTGATGGCCGCGTACTGCTTTATGCCGATCGCATGACCGACAGCTTGACCTATGCAATTAACGAAACCAACCGCCGCCGGGAAAAGCAACAAGACTATAATGCCGCCCATGGCATCACCCCAGAAAGCGTTAAAAAGTCGATTTCCGATATTTTAGAAAGTGTTTATGAGCGCGGTGATCATCTTACGGTTAAAACAGGCGCAGACGAAACCCACCATGTTGGCAAAGACCTCAAGACCCATATCGCCGATCTTGAAAAACGCATGCGCGCCGCCGCTGCCGATCTGGAATTTGAAGAGGCCGCCCGTCTGCGTGATGAACTGCGCCGTCTTGAGGCACAACAGCTTGCAAATCTCGAAGGGCAAGACTTTAGCGCCCCTGAGCCAACAAGCGCTCCGACAAAAGCCTCTCCGCCTAAGGCAAAAGCCCCCGCCTCTGATCTTATCAAAGACGCACGCTGGCAAGCCAAAGGCCATGCAACGGCTTTAGAAGAAGAACGGGCCGGCATGCCTCGAAAACCGAAAGCCGCAAACCGTA
>DDLW01000047.1 GCA_002340345.1 Alphaproteobacteria bacterium UBA2562
AGGGCTTCTAAGCCCTGTTGTCCCCAAGCCAAGACCTCTTTGGGATGCCGCAAACCAGCGGCAAGGCGGGCCAGATGGTCGTTGCAGCGTGTGAAAAGACCGAGGCGGCCTTGCTGGAGTCTTTCCTCCCAGAGATCCAAATGTTGCTGGCGTTCTTCTAAGAGGCGCATGGGATCGCCTAAAGCACGGGCGAGATGGGTCAAGGTGGTTTGGCGCTCTTGCAACAGCCTGTGCGGCGCCATTTCGAGGCGACCTGAGAGATCTTGGACCTGTAAAAGCAGCTCTGTACGCACGGGCACGGCCATTTCTGCCGCCGCCGTCGGGGTTGGGGCGCGCCGATCGGCGGCATAATCGATCAAGGTGGTGTCGGTTTCATGGCCAACAGCCGAGATCAAGGGGATATCGGCCTCGGCAACGGCGCGGACGACCTCTTCTTCATTGAAGGCCCAAAGATCTTCAAGGGAGCCACCGCCGCGCGCAACAATCAGCACATCAGGGCGCTTATCCGCTGGAAGATGGTGAAACCCGCGAATGGCCGCGGCGATTTCTTTGGCCGCGCCCTCCCCTTGCACCCGGCTTGGCCAGACCAAAACAGGCCGGGGAAAGCGATCTGAGACACGATGCAAAATATCACGGATGACAGCCCCCGTGGGCGAGGTGACAACACCGATCCGCTCTGGCAAAAAGGGCAAGGGGCGTTTGCGGTCTTCGGCAAATAGGCCTTCTGCGGCGAGTTTTTTCTTGCGCTCTTCCAGCAATTTCAGAAGTGCGCCCTCGCCAGCAACCTCCATGCGCTCGATAATCAATTGATATTTTGACTGGCCTGGAAATGTCGTCATCCGCCCCGTGACAATAACCTCTAACCCCTCTTCGGGTTTGACGGACAAGCGTCCCGCCGTGCCGCGCCAACAGACCGCCGCCAATGTCGATTTATCATCTTTCAAGGTCAGATAAATATGGCCAGACCCTGGGAAGCTGGGGCGCGAAATCTCACCGCGCACGCGTACCCAGCCATACTGATCTTCTATTGTGCGTTTAACCGATTGAGAGATTTCCGAAACCGTATATGCTGGCACATTGTGGTAGTCTGTTGCTGTTTCCGTCGGCACGCTTTCAGACATGCGGTCCCTTCCTAAGGCTATAAATTAAAGCGTAAGCAGGCTTTACCCATCTTGCATCTTCGGGGTAAGATAGAAACATTCAAAGTTGGAGTCGAAAAATTATAGGGCGATCCCGTGATTTGATGTCCAAACAGATCTTTATTCCATAAAGATTACCGCAAAATAGCAAATATGTCACAGAAGAGAGATGCGGCGCATACAAGACAGGCCGTTTTTTCTTCCAAACTTTAAAGGAATGCCGAATCTATGAACGTTCTGCTGGTGGGTTCTGGGGCGCGCGAACATGCCCTCGCCTGGTCGATGGCACGGTCTCCGCTTTGCGAAAAACTCTTTTGTGCGCCCGGAAATGCGGGCATTGCAGAAATTGCTGAAACAGCAACCATCCCCGCTGACGATATTGATGATCTGGTGAGCTTTGCGCGCGAACGAAAAATCGATTTTGTGATGGTGGGACCAGAAGCCCCCTTAGTACAAGGGCTGGTGGATGAACTGCGCCGGAATAATGTACGTGTGCTCGGGCCGACAAAAGCCGCAGCCCAATTAGAAGGCTCAAAAAACTTCACCAAAGAACTCTGTCGGCGCCATGGCATTCCCACGGCTGCCTATGGTCGCTTTACCCATGCAGAGGCCGCAAAAAGCTATATCCGCCAACAGGGCGCGCCCATTGTCGTGAAAGCCGATGGCCTGGCCGCTGGAAAAGGCGTCACCGTTGCCATGACAGAAGAAGAGGCCTGTGCTGCGGTCGATCATATTTTGGTGGATCGTGCCTTCGGTGATGCGGGGGCCGAGCTGATTATCGAAGAGTTCTTAACAGGCGAAGAAGCAAGCTTTTTTGCCCTTGTGGATGGGGATACCGCCGTCTGCCTTGGTACCGCCCAAGATCATAAGCGGGTTGGCGAAGGCGACACAGGCCCGAATACAGGCGGCATGGGGGCTTATTCTCCTGCGCCGATCATCACCCCAGCGCTTGAACAAGAGATCATGGCGACCATCATCCAGCCAACGGTGCAGGGGATGAAAAAAGATGGTTACCCGTTTACCGGGATTCTCTTTGCCGGTCTGATGATCGAGAAGGGGAAAGCCAAACTCTTAGAATATAATGTGCGGTTTGGCGATCCTGAATGCCAGGTCCTTTTGCCACGTCTGAAAAGCGATCTTCTCGAGCTGCTTCTCGCCGCAGAAAAAGGCACCTTATCCGATGCAAAGGTCGAATGGCGCGACGAAATGGCACTCTGTGTGGTCATGGCGGCCAATGGCTATCCCGGCGCTTATGAAAAAGGCTCTGCAATCCGCAATCTTCATCAAGCCTGTGCTGAAAAAGGCGTTTGGGTGTTCCATGCTGGAACAAGCCATGTGGACAATCAGATCATGGCGGTCGGGGGGCGTGTTTTAGGCGTAACAGCCCGGTCTGAGACTTTGAAACAAGCCCAGGAAAAAGCCTATCGTGCAGTTGAGCGTATTGATTGGCCCGATGGTTTCTATCGCCGTGATATTGCCTGGCGTGCGTTTGCGGCAAAATCATAAGAGGCGCGGTGTTCTTTTTCCGAGGACTTTTGAACGCGGTAGGTTCTAAAAACAGGCCTGTTGAGCAAGCGCAACGGGCCTGTGTTTTTTTTCGCAAAACGCATGGTTAAAGTGAGACCCCTTCAACCGGCTTTGCCATCGGCGTTCTCGGTGCCCTTGGTGTCGGTACCCTTGGTGACCTCGGTGAAGGCTCCGAACAAAAGCCCCCTGAAGGGCCGTCGCAAATAGTTTGGGATTTGCGACGACAAATTTTTACTTCCGACCGGCAGCGCCACGGATATTCCGAACGAAAATCCGCAACAAGGCGCGAATGAAGGGATCGGCCTCTTTCATTTTGTCTTCGAACAAGGTTTGCGTGATCACCACCAACACAGCCTCTTCGGCGGCGACAGCGCTTGCCATGCGGGGTTGGTTATCGATCAGGGCCATTTCACCGAAAATGCCGCCCCGCTCGACCGTGCCCAGCACGACGTCTTGGCCGTCGATGTTTTTGCGAATTTCGACAGTTCCAGACTCGACAAGAAAGGCGCGCGATGCACTCTCGCCTTCCTTGAAGACGGTTTGGCCTGCCTGATAGACCTTGCGGTTCATTACGGACATGGCGTGCTTAAACTCCTTAATCTTGCCGACGGCTCCAGAGAGGGGAAGGAGAGTTCGGCATCATAGTCAATAATTTTATGGCAATTGCTTCCAAATGCAAAGAAGAGATCTACAAGCAAAAGACCTTATCCCCAGAAAAGCAATGAGATCGGTGTGTCGGTTTTCCGTCCGAGGGCGCAGCGGATCTCAAAAGAGATATGATCTTGAAAATGTCGCACCCCAGGACCCGACCACCGATAAAATGTCTATTTGATCTTTTAACGAAAAAAAGTTAACCAGAGGTATCTTCCCACATTTTTTTGCAAATAAAACCCTGATTTCTTTTTTTGACCAAGGGAGATCAATTAAAAAGCTGTTTTACCATGCCTCGCTTTTATCCTAGGTCAAAAGAAATTTTGTATATTTTTGTTTTTGGCATAAAACAGATCAAACCCATGGGTGAATTCTTTTGGGTTTTGCTCTAAAGCCTTGTGCTTTTACATTGTCCTTATACCAACCGCCCAAAATGGCCCCCTCTATAGCCGACTGGTTAAGCCCGTGCGGTGTTTGAGCACATGATCAATCGAAGAATCGTCAGACTCTGTCGGTTGATATGAGCGCAAAACGCGTTCAAAAAATTAATTTTGTTCTGGTTCGGCTGTCGGGTCCAAAGCTGCCGGAGACGTGCTGGCTTCGATGGGTTTGAGTAAGTCTTCACGCTGTCTTGTGTAACGCTCAAACTTATAAGAGGGCAAGCGATACATCCAATTTTGCAGATTTTTCTGAAGATTTTGGGTTTGGTGTTGGGCCTCTTCCAGGGAAAGATGTTTTGATCTGTCTTCTTTTTCAACGTCTTCTTCTTGTTCTTGATCCTTTTGCGAATCATGGCTTTGAAATTTTTGGGCTTGCTGTTTGTCAAATTTTGGGCGGAAAATCACCCAGGATGCGCCGTCTTGCGGCCATATCATGACATCAAGCTGCAAGCCATCAAAGGTTGCATAGCGGACAGCCGGGGCTAAATTTGCGCTTTGCGCCTCGGGACTGATTTTTTTGACCTCTTCGAAATCAAGATATTCAAGGCCGAAGGCGAGGCTTTCTAAGACATGATCATTTTTCGGCGCAAAGCCGACAGGCAGGGTGCGGAGCTTAAAGGGTTTTTCTCCTGGCACATCCCGGTAAATTTCGAAAGCCCCCTCCTGGTCTGGACGATAGAGGACGGACTGGATTCGCTCTTCGCGGATATTGAGAATTTCGGTTTCGACCCACGCGCTGAGGGTCGCTGAGAGCGCAAGATCGCCGGATGCCAGCCAACTGCGGGCCTCGTCTGGGCGGCGCACATAGAGGGTCTTTTTATTTGGTCCCTGGTCCGGGCCTGCTTTCCCAAGGATGAGCGTGGCGAGGACGGTTTGGTCCGCCGCCTTAAGGGTCAAAAGGCGGCTTTTGGCGCCTGGGTCTTGGGGGGGCTCGACCTCTAAGCGGCTGTAATAGCCAGGAGCGGCTGTTTTTGCGGCCAGCAAGGTCATTTGGCCAATATCAAAAAGCAAGCTGTTGATTTTTTCGCTTTTTGCCGCATAGCCTAGGGCCTCGCCATTGGCCTTGGCAATATGCCAGCCTGGCCCCTGGCCCTCTCTCGCAAAAGACAGGGATTTTTCACCGGCCAAAAGGTCAATGGCAGCGATGGCAGGCGCGTCTTGGGTTAAATCTGGGAACAGAGGCCCTGGTGGCGGGGTGATTTGAGCGGCGCTTTGAACCCCATCTCCCGCTTTCAAAAGCCAGCTCGCACCGGCAAGAAGAACGGTTAAAGCGACAAGTCCGACAAGGCTTCTCGATTTCATGGGGCCATGCTCCAAAAAAATAGCGAACGTTTCTGCTCGCAAGCGGAAAAGACGGTGCCACTCTCAAAGAGAGCGGCCGAAAAGAGTGTGACGGAATCTGAAGACGTCAATCCTTATCCCATCTGTAAGGACCGACGCCGCCGCGCTCTTTGCCAAAAGGCTTGCACCAGCGCCAGCAAGGCGATGAACAAAGGCATCGCGGCAATTGTGAAAAACCAAAGCTGGCTTTCCAGGGCATCGATATCTTCGTTCAAAGCCCGCTGCACATTCCGAAGATCTTTACGGGTGGCCAGCATTTCTTGTTGGAAGCCTTCGACGATTTTTTGCTGCTCGGCGGTCAAAAGCCCTGCTGCGGCCCCCTCTTCCCCGCGTCGCAAATTTGCCAATTGTGCGTCGAGTTTTTCGAGCTTTTCTGTCAGTTCTTTTTCTTGGGCGCGGAATTGGGCATCCGCTTGCCGGGCCATGTCTTCGACCTTTTCGAAAGGCCGCGCCGACACCCCGCGAGAGCGCAGGGAAATCAAAGCATTCGATCCCATAAGATTCTCAACGGCATTGACAATCAAATCGCCATTTTGCGCAAAAGGCAAAGCCATCGCTTGGCCAAAGAAATTCTGTCTTTGCACCCATTGGCTGTCATGGAGAACATCGGTATCCGCAAAAATGATAAGATTTGCAGGGCCTGTGCTTTGGGCCAAATGGGCTCCAGGACCCACCTGGGTGGCTCTGTCGCCGGGGTTCTCGCTCGAGCTGTTTTGGGGGCTGTCTTGTTCAGGGGCCTCTGGGCGACCATCAGGAAAGGCAGAGGACAGGGAGCCTTGGACCCGAGCCCCCAGCAAAAAGGGTTTTACATCCGGGGCAAAAGCCTCCAAAAGCTTGACTGGATCCGGCATGCCTTGCAAATCTTGGGCTGGGAAGCTATCGGCTTGTAAGCTTGTGAATAACAGCGCTTTCAGATCGATCTTAGCCCCTTCGGCTTTGTTAAAAAAGCCCGCACTGGCGATATTCACCCGGTCCAAATTTGCGGTCACGAAATCATCGCGGTTCAAATTTGAAGGCCCCATCTCCATCCACGCCAGATAATCGACGGGGCGGCGATGGCCCGGGGCATTGACTTTTTGCGCGGCAATGCGATCCCCCGCGACCTGATCCTTATCATAGACAAGCCCCCAACCTTGGAACAAATGTGGCAAGTCCGATTGGGTCTCCAGGGGCGGCATGCCGGGGCGTGAGGGGGCTTGGCTTTCGGCATGGGGATCAACAAAAATTAACGCATGCCCTCCGGCCATGACAAATTGATCAATGGCATATTCACTTTGGGCGCTGAGTCCCGTTGGGTGGACAACCATCAAAAGCCGCACATCTTCAGGCACATGACCGAGATCCGTTGACAGCACGTGAATATCGAAAAGTTGGTCCAATTGGTCATAGACCAGCCAAGGCGGTGTCATGCCTTGCTGTCCCATGCCCATCATGGCCATGGGGTTGCGCCCTGGGGCGGGGCCGCCTTGTAAGGGCAGGCTGGACAGCAAGCCGAGCACAGGCTTTGTCGGGGTTGAGAGGTCATAAATCATTTTTGTGAGGTCATATTCCAATTTTTCTTCCTGATCAGGTTGAAAAAAAGGAATAATCTCTTGATCATCAATGGCATTTTGGCCGACCAAGCCGAAATAGACCGGGCTGCCCGTTTGGTCGATGGGCACCCCTTGCAGGCCAGAGGCGACTGCGCGGTCTTCTTCATCGGAAAAGGGTTCGGGCTGGACGATCTCGAGATGAATTTTGCCGCCAGAGCGATGGGCATATTCTTCGAGCAGCTCGCGCACGCGTTTTGCGTAATGGCCATAAGCCGGAATATCGCGCCCAAGCTGTTCTGAGTAGTAAAAGCGCAGAGATACCGGCTCGGCAAGGTCTTTGAGGACCGTTTTCGTGCCTTCAGACAGACTATAGAGCCGATCTTCGGTCAAATCCAAGCGGGCTCCCGGAAAAGCGGTATCAACAAAAACATTGGCGGCCACAAACAAGGCGACCCCCGCAGCAATCCCGCTGAATGTCCGTAAAGCTGTGCGCGCTGTTTGGCTTTTTTGCATGGGAGAGGCTTTCTATGCTTTTTCTAAAGGCTCTGGATGTTTTGACAGCTGAAAAGCAGGCCATGGACGTCTTTATTTGGCAATACAGATTTATGCCTTACGCCATTCCACGATCACCGTGTTCATAAACAAAAACAGGGTGATCACGGACAAGAAATAGAACCCATCGCGCACATCAACAACACCGCGCATAATGGCTTGGAAATGCTCTAAAAAACTCAAACCGGCAACCAGAGACAAAAGCCCCTCGGGCGCCCAACCAGAGAAAAAAGCCAAAATGACGGGCGATCCGGAAACCGTAAACAGAAAACACAAACAGGCCGTCAAAACAAAGGCAATGACTTGATTTTTTGTCACAGCCGACAAACAGGCCCCAATCGATAAAAAAGCGCCCGCCATCAGAAAACTGCCGAAATAGCTGGCGATAATCACTCCATTGTCCGGGCGCCCCAGGACATTCACCGCAATCCAAATGGGAAAGGTGAGGGCCAAAGCCAGCCCTGTAAACAGCCACGCCGCGAGAAATTTGCCAAGAACAATGGCCGGAAGCGGCATGGGCAAGGTCAGAAGCATTTCGATGGTGCCGGTTTTATGTTCTTCGGCCCATAAGCGCATGGTCATGGCGGGAATTAAAAATAAATAAAGCCAAGGATGCCACATGAAAAAGGATTGCAGATCCGCTTGGCCACGGACAAAAAAGTTTCCGACAAAAAATGTTAAAGCCGCGCTGAGGGCAAGAAAAACCACAATAAAAACCAAAGCCACCGGTGTTGCAAAATAGCTGGCCAATTCGCGGCGGCAAATGGTCCAAAGGGGGGTCAGCATTCTCACATCATCCTTATTTTTACAGTCTCTTTTAGTGTGACTTTGAGGGAAAAGAGCTTTTAAGCCGCGTTGTGGGCGTCTGACAGGGTGACTTGGCGAAAAACATCTTCCAAACGCCCCCGTTCAACGGTCATTTCACGGACAGGGAGTTCACAGCCCTGTAAAGCCGCGCTGATTTGATTAATGATCATGCGATCTTCTTGGGGGAAGGCGGTGACTTTGACACAGCCATGGCTATCGGGTTGGTCTTCGATGTCCAGCGTGGCCACATCGGGGAGGGCCTTCAGCAGGGCGACCATGTCTTCTAAGGCTTGGGGGGCGGTCACCACAGTCACAGCATTATGATAGGGAGAGCGCGTCTCAAGATCATGGGGGGTGCCATCGGCGACGATTTTGCCCTTGGCGATAATAAGGGCGCGGGAGCAAATGGCATTCACCTCCTCTAAAATATGGGTGGAGATAATAATGCATTTCTCTGCCGCCATATCTCGGATCATCTGGCGCACTTCATGTTTTTGATTTGGATCCAGGCCATCGGTGGGTTCATCTAAGACCAGGACCGGGGGGTTATGCAAAATGGCTTGGGCCAGGCCAACCCGGCGTTTAAAGCCTTTGGAAAGGGTCTCAATCGGCTGGTAAAGCACATGTTCAAGATGGCTACGGGCAATGGCGTCTTCCAGCCCTTGTGCCCGTTTTGCCCCCGTTAAACCCCGGGCGTCTGCGATAAATTTCAGATAGCTTGCCGGTGTCATATCGCCATAGGCCGGCGCCCCTTCTGGCAAATAGCCGATTTTCCTTTTGGCCGCCAAGGGATCGCTGTCCATATCATGGCCACAAATTTGCGATCGCCCCGCATCTGGCCGTAAAAACCCCGTGATCATTTTCATGCTGGTGGATTTTCCCGCACCGTTGGGGCCAAGAAAGCCTAAGACCTCTCCTTGGGTGACGGAAAAGCTGACATGATCGACGGCCAAAATGGGGCCAAATCTTTTGGTCAATCCAGAAATCTCAATTGCGTTCGTCATGTCTTTCCCTTTTGGAAGAGGCTTTAGGCTGTTGAGCATGGCGCAGGGTCAGCGGCCTTGATGTAAAACTTTCTGAAGATTTTGCAAGGGGGTCTTTGTGAATTTAAGGTCTTTCGGGGGCTTTTTTACGGCAAGACTCTGTTGTGCCTGTGTTTTGCTTTCCGCGGTCTGCCAGGGCGGTGGTTTGCGACATCTGAAAAACACGAGTCTCCTTGAAAGGTGAAACAGATTTCTCTCAACAAGGGTGGTGGCTGTGATGGGCGACATCTTTGGGGCGCTGTATGGAAAAAGATGCTACGCCTCTCAAGGGAAAAATGTGTGCAACAGATCACAGTGAGCCTTTTTATCGGGGGGCGAGCCCTGTTTCCGAGAGCTTATTTCCCCTTCGACCAGGGTTTTTGCTATCTTTATGAAATAGAAGTGAACGGATAAAGGCTGAATCACAAAATATCTATTCTTTTAGATAAAGGATTTGAGGCGGCCTTTGCCTTTTCAGTCTTCTTCACGCCGCATTAGGACCGCATAAAGTCATCTATAGGTTTATGATATGGGTATGAAACAATATTTTTCTTTAAGCGCGTTGACCCTTGCTATGGCGGCTTTTTCTTCTTCTGCTTTTGCGGCAAGCTGTACAGACACAGCGGGATTTGGGCAAAGTCTCGCCCCAGGGCAAGGGGTCACCAAAACACTCACTTTGACCGCTGGCGATGTTGTAACGCTCAAAATTGAAAACACAGGGGCATCGGTTGTCAGTGCTTTTATTGTGACATTCCCCAGTGGGGTCACAAATCCCATTTTCTTCGATGGGTTTGTCACCGGTGCGCCTGGTGCAGGGACAATTGGATTGGCCCCCGAACGGCTTTCAGAAACAGGGACATATAGTTTCGATATTAAAGCGGGGGCAGGCGGTTTTAAATTTGACTATAGCTGCGTGCCAGGAGAAACCGCGAATCAGTCCATACGCGATCAGGTACAGGCTGGACTCCAGACCAATAGCCAGGTCGTGGCCAGCCAAGTCAAAGGCCTTTTAGGGGATCGCATTAAAAGCTTTTCCAGCACGATCAAGAGCGGTGGCGCGACGGGGGCGCTGCCTTTAAGTGCTGGACGGGGAGATGGCAGCGCAAAAGGCGGGGCTGCTGGTGGCGATGACAGCCCCAGACTTGGCGTTTGGGCCAATGTCGCTTGGACCGGCTTTAAAGACAGCAGCGCCGTCGTTAAATCTGATGGCAATGCCTGGGCTTTTGTCGCTGGGGCTGATTATGCCTTCACATCAGAGAGCATGGCGGGGGTGGCCTTTGTTTTTGACCAGGCCAATACCGATACGGATTATAATCGGGGCAAGATGGAAAGTCGCGGCTTTGGCTTGGCGCCCTATGCGGCCTTTCGGATTACGGACCTTCTTTCGGCCAGTGTGCTGGCGAGCTATAGCTTTGTTGACACAGAAACCGAGCGCTTCTTTTCGGCCACACAAAATGCGACAGGGGAAACAGAAGCCCATCGTATGATGGTGGCCGGGGATCTCTCTGTGGATACCATGATCGATAATTTCACTTTCAACGGCAGTCTCGGGATCAGCTGGCTGCGAGCTTGGCAGAACAGCTATACGGAAAGAACCAGCAATCTTGTCATCGGGGCGACAAGCACAGAAACGGCGGCGGTGACCCTAGCGGCCCAGCCGGGTTATATGATCTTGGTGGATGAAGAATCCAATAGCTGGCTGCACCCTTATCTCCGGGGTCAATATTCCTATAATTATGTGCAAACAGAGGTGAATGGTCATCCCAATGACGCGGATGCTTTCCGGGTTGGGGGCGGCATCGATGCCTTTACCGATGGCGGCTATAGCCTGAATGCTTCTGTGGATACGGAACTTGGCCGGAAAAATTATCGCGATATTAGCGCCAGCGTGACCGCTCGCATCGCCTTCTAAAGAAAAAAGTTTAAGGGGGTTCTTAGGGGGCCTTTTGCAAAAGGCCCCCTAAGGTCACATCTCTTAGACCTTCTTCGTCTCTAGTCCAGATCCGCACGCGTTGGGCGCCGCCCTCCCAGATTCAAAGGCTGTGGCGTCAAATCGGCCTCTGAGATGTCAGACAGGGGGGGATCTATTAAGGCTGCCTGAAGCGGCTTTTCCTCGGCTTGCGGCACGGCGGGCCCTAAATTTGTCGGCTTCTTACTCGGCAAGATAGTAAAATTGCGCTTTGGTGCTGGCTTTGCCGCCGCAGCAGACGCTGCCGCCGCGACAGGCTTGGACGGGCTTGCTGTTGCGCCTTTTGCTTGGGCAAGACGGCGGGTCATTTTGGCTTGGGCTGTTTTTTGCGCCCCCAGACGCGCCTCTTGCACCAATTGTGCGGTCAAGTTCTTGGCCTGCTGTTTTTCCGCGCTCGAAAGACGGCGGGTGAGCTGGCCATGGGGCGCCATGGCTTGGCTGTTGCGCAGGGCAGCGGCCGTTCCATACCAAGCGGTGGCTTTAATCCTGTCTGGAGAGCCGCCTTGGCCCTTCTCTAACATTTGTGCGAGATTGACCATGGCCTGGGTATGGCCATGTTTGGCGGCCTTTTCAAACAAATCTCTTGCTTTGGCTTGATCTTGGGGTTGTCCTTCGCCTTTATGGGCCATGATCGCCAGATTGGTGAGGGCTTGCGGATAATTTTGCTGGGCGGCTTTTTCAAAGAGTGTGGCGGCTTTTTGCGGATCTTTGCCAACACCACGCCCTTGGAGATACATCAGGCCTAAATTATATTGGGCGGCGGGCACGCCTTGCTGGGCGGCCATTTCGATCCAGGGCTTTGCGGCTTTGGGATCTTTGCGGGTGCCGAGGCCTTGTAAAAACAGCCGACCGAGTTCTGCTTGGCTTTCTGGATGGCCTTGTTGGGCGGCTTCTTGGAAATGTCCGCGCGCGCGACGGCTATTGCGGCTGAGACCACTGCCGCCTTCGAGATACATCATGCCAAGAAAATAATGGGCAATGGGATCAGCGCCGAGGCTTTCAAACTCGGCGGCTGCGGCGACATATTGGCCCGCACGGTAATAGCCAACGGCTTCATCCAGTCCAGCAAAGGCCGGGCTGGGCAGGCAGAGCAACCCCAGAAGCACAAGAATCCGTCTCTGGGCGTCACGATCACAGCATGGAAAACCCTTTAACATCACACAAGGCGCCCCTAGAGCAAAGCTGGTTAAAGTGGAAACACTTTAACCATGCGTTTTGCGGCAAAAATAAAGACATAGAGCATTTCCACTGATTCAAGATAAAAATGAAATGCTCTAGGGCCGAAACTATCTCAAGGGCCACCATGACGATGAAGTCAACGTCATCCTCAGCGCAACAGG
>DDLW01000113.1 GCA_002340345.1 Alphaproteobacteria bacterium UBA2562
TCCAAAGGACATGTCCTTTGGCCGCCGGAGGCTTTTAACAAGGACCGCAAGGTCCTTGTTCTCTTGTTTTCCTATATGGTCTTTGTTCTACCCTTGCTCCAATTGGCGAAAAGACAAAGTCACCCTTGTCCCTTGTGAGGGGGCAGAATCGATATAGATCCGCCCCTGCAGCGCTTGGGCAACCGCATTGAAGGCAACATGCAAGCCAAGACCAATATGGCCAGCGCCGCGCGCGGTTGTAAAGAAGGGGTCAAACAGCTTGCTCAAATGTTGTGGCAACACCCCTTTGCCTTGGTCAATAATGCTGATTTCGATTTCGCCTGTCGATAAGTGACGGGCGCGGAGTTCGGCACCACCATCGGGATTTTCTGGATAGGCATGGCTATCAACATTATCCAGCAAATTGCCAATCACCAAAGACAAAGCCCCAATATCACAGCAAATGAGCAAATCTTCTTGGCAATCGATCACATGCGGTCGATTTGCCACCCATGCGGATTGCCGATGTTGGGAAATCGATTGCTTGAGAAATTCATTCAAATAAACTGTCCGCACATCACCACTGATCCTGTTGATATCAATCGCTTTAAAGCTTTGGATCAAGGAGGCTGCGCGACGGCTATTGTCCCGTAAGAGAACCGCTGCATCTAAAACAGTTGTCACAAAATTTTCCAAAAGGCTCCGTTTTAATTGGCCTGTGGAAATTTGATCCGCAAACTCTCGTGCTTTGGTTTCTAAATGGGTGGCAGAGGTGTACGCAATGCCCACAGGTGTGTTGATCTCATGGGCCATGCCCGCCACCAAAGAGCCTAAAGAGGCTAATTTTTCGGCCTGAACCAGATTGGCTTGGGCTTCCCGTAGTTCGCGATTGGCTTTGATGAGATCAAGCTGGTTTTTCACCCGCGCCCGCACCACCGGTGGGCTAATGGGCTTAGGAATATAATCGACCCCACCAAGTTCAAAGCCTTTGGTTTCATCTTCAACTTCTGTACGGCTGGTGATGAAAATAATCGGGATATTGCTATATTCTGGCTGTTCTTTTAACCGGTGACAGACTTCATAGCCATCCATATCCGGCATTTCAATGTCGAGCAAAATAAGATCTGGCGGCGAAGATCGAGCAATCGCCCGCAACGCATCCCCGCCCCCACGTGCAACCGAAAGCCGATATTGCCCTTGGAGCGTTTGCATTAAAATACGGATATTTTCAGGCTGATCATCGACCACAAGGACTTTTTGGCGCGAATCAACTTTAGGGCGCTCGGGAGCAGTTGAGGCTTCCGGCGTTTGTCCGGCCTGGCTGTCCGGGATTGAAGCTTTTTTCGGCGTTCTTGCCAGAGAGGGTTGAGGAATAACAGGCTGTGTCAAAACGGACAAATCATCTTTTAGCAGTCTCTCTTGATGGTCTTTGGCTTTATCGAGAGCAAAATCCTGATTGGAGGATTCTTTCACAAGAGAAGAGGTGAGCTTCACGCTTGGCGAGACTGTTGCTTCTGTCATCTGCTTCACCTTCCCGACGCCAGAACATCAAGAGCATTCGCCAAAAGATCAATGGTTTCCGCTGCATTCTCGAGATCAAATTCATCGATTTGGCGGAAGAGCTGCTTTGCCTGTCGCTCCAATTCCTGGCCTTCGAGCCGTTGAAGCAGGGTTTTGGCATGATCTTGAGCCGCGATAAAATCTTCATTGATCAGGGTGCGGATTTCTTCAACAATGAACAAAACAGATAAGGGATCTTTGACTGGGGCCCCTGTTTTTTCCTCTGTTTCTTCGAATTCATCTTCTGCGAAATCGTCGCTATATCCATGCTTCTCGAAAAATCGATCACAATTGGCAACTAAGCTTTTCTGTGCTTCTATAAATTCCAAAACTAAGGCTGAGGACATGGATGGTAAATTTTGCCCTTGCCTTATTGTCGCTTCGAGGGCAATGGCGGCTTGATGCAATCTTTCAGCCCCGATGCTCCCGGAAAGACCATTCATAGAATGCGCAATCCGTGCGGCATCCTTAGAATGCCCTCCTTCAAGGGCTTTGCCCAAATCGTCTGCCAAAGTGCGATATCCCTGGCGAAAGCGATTGAGAATTTTCAAATAAAGGTCAGTACCACCACCAATCCGCGCGAGGCCAGAGCTTACATCCAGGTCCGGAATCGTTTTTAAACGGTTTTCAAGGTCATCTTCTTGCGTGTCCGTTTTCACGCTCTCTGGCACATGACGGTCCAAGGATTGGGTATTTGGGGCTTGGGTCTCTGAAACTGTTTCCCTTTTTTCTGTTTTTTTGGGAAGCGTGCTTGCCCAAGAGATAATTTTTTCGACTAAGTCCTGTGCCCGAAAGGGTTTTGCGATAAAGTCTGAGAATCCTGCCTGATTCAACTCTTCCATCTTCTCGGATTCATCATAGGCCGTCAATGCAATAATAGGTAAAGTTGAGAATTTCTCACTTTCTCGCAATTTTTCCGTTGCTTGCAAGCCATCCATCACCGGCATATCTAAATCCATTAAAACAAGATCTACAGCCTTTCCTTGCAAGGCTGCAGCATTGATAGCCTCCAAGGCTTCCAAACCATTGGTTGCATTTTCAACCGTAAAACCAGCCCGACGGAGAACCTCAACTGCCATCCGTGCCAAAAGCGCATTATCTTCCACAACCAAAATATTGGTCTGCTGTAAGTGTTCAGGTGAGACATCGCTGACAAGCATGGAGGGGAAATCCCTTTATCATAGGAAGAAAAACACACTTTGCGCTTAATCTGCCATGGACTCAAGGCCAGCCCGTCAAGAAAATCTCACTTTATGTGTTAATGCGTTTTTTTTAGAAATTATTGTCTTTCTCTTGTCTGCATTTTTGCTTTGGAAAGTCTATTATTTCAGACTGTTATTCCAAAGATGTCAGATTTCGAGACTTTCAATAGCTTCAATCTTTAAACGACAAAAACCAAATTACAAATGTAACATATCCTGAAATGCAAAAGATCGCTAGATAAAACTGACACCCACAAATTTTTACACCCTTGAGTCTCTCCAATAAACAGCCCCTAGAGCAAAGCTGGTTAAAGGGGCAGCCCCTTTCATCATGCGTCTTGCGGTGAAAACCTAAGAGCAAAGGACAAAAGGATAGATTTATCCTTTTGGTCCGTTTTGCGGTGAAAACAAAGACAGAGAGCCTTTCCACTGATTTAAGATAAAAGTGAAAGGCTCTAAAGCAAAGCGCACGCAAACATAATCTTCCAATGTGATTTTGGCCACAAAACAAACTTCTTCTGCGATCCCCAACAGACCCCTTGCCCCTGGGAGACAACATACCAGCCGCGTTTGCATCTTGCGTTTTGTGGCAAAAACAATAGAGTCGAGCCCACACTGGACATTTACCTTCCCCTGCTGGCGCAAAATAAAAAGCGCTTTCAAACAGACGCCTTTAAAGAGGCGCTTTACAGCAGGGCCTTTGCCTTTAAGGACAAACTTCAATGGGTTTTAATTGTGGGATTGTCGGTCTTCCCAATGTTGGAAAATCTACACTTTTTAATGCTTTGACCAATACAGCCGCCGCAGAAGCCGCAAATTATCCTTTTTGCACCATCGAGCCCAATAGCGGTCGGGTTGCCGTGCCAGACCCCCGCCTCGACGCCCTGGCCGCGCTTGCAAAATCGCAAAAAGTCATTCCGACATCCCTAGAATTTGTCGATATCGCCGGGCTTGTCCGTGGTGCCAGTAAAGGCGAAGGACTCGGCAACCAATTTCTCGCCAATATTCGCGAAGTCGATGCCGTTGTCCATGTCTTGCGTTGTTTCGAAGATGACGACATCACCCATGTTGAAGGCTCCGTCGATCCCATCAGAGATCGTGACGTCGTTGAAACCGAACTTATGCTCTCTGATCTGGAAAGCTTAGAAAAACGCCAACAGAATTTGACCAAACGAGCACGCGGAAATGATGCCGAGGCCAAAGCCCTGCTCAGCTTAATTGAACCCATTATTGCTGTCTTACAAGATGGCCGCCCAGCTCGCACCGTCTTTGCCGACTTAGATCCAGATCAAAAACAACATTTCCGCCAGTTGCAGCTTTTGACCGGCAAACCTGTGCTTTATGTCTGTAATGTTGAAGAGGATGCGGCCAAAGACGGCAATATGTATTCTCAGAAAGTTGCGGACATGGCGACGGCTGAGGGCGCTGGCATGGTGGTCATTTCTGCGGCGATTGAATCCGAGGTCGCCCAGCTGACAGAAGACGCCGAGAAAAAAGAGTTCTTAGAAAGCCTCGGCCTTGAAGAAACGGGTCTGACACGGGTCATCCGAGCAGGTTTTTCTTTGCTCGATTTATTGACGTTTTTTACGGTTGGCCCCAAAGAAGCCCGTGCTTGGACCACGAAAATTGGCGCCACTGCCCCCAATTGCGCTGGCGTGATCCATACGGATTTCGAACGCGGTTTCATTTGTGCAGAAACCATTGCTTTTGAAGACTATCGCATGGCTGGTAGTGAAGCCGCAGCCAAAGACGCCGGGAAAATGCGAATGGAGGGCAAAGACTATATCGCCAAAGACGGTGATATCTTCCATTTTCGCTTTAATGTTTAGGCGTCAAAGGGTCTGTCGAACAGGTCTCCAATCCTGTGCCGGCCTTGGGCCAGATCAGTGGCAAAGCTGGATGCTGTTTCGTTGACGCGAAATTTAAGCGACTTTTCCGCAAAAAAGTCGCTTAAAAGCTTTTTCAATGAAATGTTCCCTCATGTCCGTTTGTGCCTCCACATGACTTTGCCAAGAGTTTAAAAGATCCGCAGGGGTTTTTATTTTCACCTTTTTAACCGCTCTCCTTTATGATGTTTTTCTTCTCGCATGTTCGCCCGTTTTGGAGCCTCATCATGGCCATCAGCCTCCCGCAAAAAGGACGGATTTGGTTCAGTCGATTTTTGCTTTTCAGTGCTCTTGGTCTTGTGCTGATTGGGGCTGTTCTTGGTTATAAAGCTGTTTTTTTGACCCAAACGACAGGACAGGTCGCCCAGGTCATTACCCAACGCGGCTGTGCTGGTTGTGATCTTAGCGGCTTGGTATTCGAAGGGGCGGATCTCAGCGGCGCAAATTTCTTAGGCACCACATTGGATGGCGCTGATCTCAGCCATGCGGATCTGGTCGAAGTTTATGCAGAACAAGCCTCCTTAAAAAAGGCGATCTTCTCTGCTGCAAAATTACGCCGTGCCCGCCTGGCAGGTGTTGATGGCGAAGCGGCTCTCTTTCAAGAGGCAGACCTTAGCCATGCGCAAATGCGCGCGGCCCTATTCGACCAAGCCGATTTCAGCCGAGCGAACCTTCAGCAGGCCATGATGCCCGCCGTCAGCCTCATCGAAGCCCAGCTGGTTGAAGCCGATCTCAGCCAATCTTGGCTTTTTCGGGCTAATCTAAGTGGTGCGGATCTGAGCCAAGCGATTTTGCAGCACAGCGATTTCGAAATGGCCAAATTGCAAAAAAGCCTTTTGATCGGCGCTGATTTACAAAAAGCTTCGCTTCGCGGTGCCGATCTTTCTGGCGCGGATCTTTCTGGCGCGGACCTTTCTGCCGTCGATTTACGCGACGCCAATCTCCAAAATGCCAATCTCAGTCACGCAAATTTGACCGCAGCCCGCCTTGAAGGCGCCCATCTCCAAGGTGCCTTGCTGACAGCGACGGATTTTACGGACGTGGACCTCCGCCTGTTAGATCTAACAGATGTTTCTTTGTCCGATGCTTTGCTTGAAAAAGCCCTCAACGCCCCTTAAAACGCCTTTGCTGTGTGATCTTAGTCTCTCTCTTCGCTTTCTAAAGTCACAGACACCTGCTGAGAAAAACGGCATCGTCATAGGCAAGATATTGCAGGCATAAGGCCCTTAGCCAGAATCAAATACAAACCAAGAGGTCTATGTCTTATGGGTTAGGCTCTTCAAGGAGGTCTTTGCTATGACACGCGTATTTCAAACATTCGGCCAGCACGGCCAACATGGGGTGACAAAACGCCACAAAGGCTTCACCGCAGGCCTCTTATCGGCTGTCATGGGCGTCTTTTTGCTCTGGTCACCACCGCATGCCCATGCGGTTGACTATTATATCCAAGCCAGCCACAGCGCAGCGCTTTTCGAGCAAGGGGCTGCCGTCTACAACGTCACCCCTGCCCAAGCTTTTCTACAGGATTTTACCAGCCGCGGCCTTGCTGTTCTGCACAGCACAAGCCTCTCGGACCAGAAAAAACGTGAGAGAATCCAAAATCTTGTCGAACAAGGTTTTGACGTGACCACAATTGCGCGTACGATTTTAGGACGATATTGGACCAAACTGAGCGCGGAAGACCAAAAGCGCTATCGCGATCTCTATTTTCAATATATGGTCAACACATATCTTCAATACATGATAGAAGTTCGCGATCCGTCTCTTAAAATTTCGGGAAGCAAAGGCTATGGCAACAAAGATGTTTTGGTCACATCCCACATCGAAAATGAAAAAACCGATGGCCCTTTCCAAGTCAAATGGCGTCTCCGCAATGGCCAAAAAGGGTATCGCATTATCGATTTGATCTTAAAAGGTGGCTATAGCCTCACCCTCACCCAGAGAGATGAATTCAGCGCCATTCTTGGAAAATCAGGTTTTGAAACTCTGATGGCACGTATGGAGGAAAAAGTAGCAGCCTCCTCTGCTTCTTACGCCGCCCAGCAGAAAACTTGGCAATAAGTCAAAAGCAAAAACGCCTTCGACCCCATGGACGAAGGCGTTTTCTGTAAGATGCCGAAGCCGCAATCGGCTTAACGGCTGTAGAATTCGATGACCAGATTGGGTTCCATTTGCACGGGATAAGGCACATCTTCCATTTGCGGGTTGCGCACAAATTCCGCTTTGAAGTTCTTCAAGTCAACGGTGATATAGTCAGGCACATCGCGCTCGGCAGAGGCAATGGAGTCTAAGACCATAGGGACTTCGCGGACTTTTTGGCGCAATTCAATCACATCACCCTCTTTCACTTGGTAAGAAGGGATATTCACGCGCTTGCCATTCACTTTCACATGGCCATGATTGACCACTTGACGGGCGGCAAAAACCGTTGGCACAAATTTAGCGCGATAAACAACGGCATCCAAACGGCGCTCTAGCAGCTCGATCAGATTCTGGCCCGTATCGCCACGACGACGCACAGCTTCATCATAATAACGACGGAATTGACGCTCGCCGATATTACCATAATAGCCTTTCAGTTTTTGTTTCGCCATCAACTGCGTGCCGAAATCCGTTGGCTTGCGGCGGCGCGCACCATGTTGGCCAGGACCGGATTCGCGATTATTGACAGGGCTTTTGGGACGGCCCCACAGATTGACCCCAAGACGGCGATTAATTTTATATTTGGAAGCAAGACGCTTGCCCATACTGCACTCTCTTTAAGTTTATCGACAAGGACCAAAAGCAAAAAAGCCCGTTCTGCCTTTCGCCTTTTAGGGAAAAGCCTGAACAGACCTTGGGATGCGGTGTCCCGATTTGGTCACTTTGGGTATCGTTGGCTGGCAGAAAAAGTCTCGCGAGAGCGATCCCTCTTAAGGAAACGCCAAAAGAGTCTCTAGCCTTAGGCTTGAGAGATCTTATCCTGCCATGAACGGTCGGATTTGTCCCAATAGTCTCACCTTTTTGTCTTATATTTTCGCCTATGGCCTGATAAAACAGCAAAGGGGCGGGGTTCTGCGATCCGCAACACAACCCGCTTTCTTGGGAGAAGCTAAGCACAATACGGATTTCAGAATGCCTGTCAAGATTTATGTAAAAAGCCTGGGATCATGCTAAAGATTTTTCTGAATAAGCTTTTAAAATCCTGCCATATCATTATTGCAATTTTGAGCATAATTGCCTATTAGAGCACGAAGTAAAAGGAAGGTTAGGTCTATTGTTTTGATCCGTTACGCGGCGAAAACAAGACGCACTGGCGCATTACTATTCCAGCATCAAAGCACATTGTTGTGATCTGCATGCCACCATCCCTATGATCATGATGATCTTACATAATTTCCGTTACAAAGGCTAAAGCACGTCCATGCTTCTGAGAAAAAAGATTTTAATGTGGTCTCTGCTTGTCAGCATTCTTGGGTTTGTTGGCCTTGCATTTGGAGAAGCTTTATTTTGGTTTTCAGGCATGGTGCCACCACAAACCACTTTGGTGGAGGATGATCGGCTGGGTTGGGTCCTGACAGACGCACCAGATCACACGCCAAAAGCCGATGAGACACGCCCAACTGTTGTTGTGCTTGGGGATAGTTTCACAGCACCTGGTGGCTTTATTCATGCTGCCAGCAAAGTCTTAGAAGAATCTGGCTGCTCTCTGCATTTTGTGAATCTCGGCGTCCATGGATATGGGCAAATGCAGCAATGGAAATCTTGGACCGTTTTTGGCGCCGCCCATAAACCAGATCATGTGCTTCTTGCAGCCTTTCTTTGGAATGATCTCGGTGATAATCTGAATGATATATATTACTCTTATACAGCACATGTTAACCGCCCTGAGATGCGCATCATCGACAAGACTGTCCAGATAAAAGATAAAAGCACATTTGACATTTTACCCGATAGCCTCCTAGAAAATTCTCATCTCGCAAGAGGCATTGAGTTTTTATATTTCAACATCTTCAGCCCATATCACAATTATGGCCACCCAAAAGCGTGGGGCGATTTCTATTTGAAACAAGAACCGCCGCGCGCAACAGAAGGCTATGCAGTCTATAAAGAAATTTTGCGCCGGTTGGCTGAAGATGTTCAGAAAAAAGGCAGTAACCTTGCCATATTATCTTTTGACAATGGCTTTACGGTTTTGCCCGAAACACTGAAAGAAGCTGCCGATCTCATTGCAGACAAGAACATGCCTTATAGCCTTGAGGATCTGGATATCGATCGTCCGCAAAATCGCTCTCGTCAGATTGTGGCAGAGCTAGGTTTACCCTTCCTCGATGGCACCAAAGCGCTGCGGGCAACATCAGAGCCCTCTTACGGGCCTGGTCTTTCTGGACATTTCACACCGGCCGGAGATCAGGCCATTGGTCTCTTAATTGCGGACCATTTGAAACAGCAAGGTCTTTGCCCCAGCATAGCTGACAACGCGCCTGCCACTGTTCCCCAACCGCCTCTACCAAACGCCCTATAGGCGCAAGCGAAATTTCAGAAATATAGTAAGGTTAATAGGGCGCTTTTTTGCATTGGCTACAAAATGATATGAGAGCCTTTCGCTTTTATGGTGACTGAGGTAAAAACAAAGTCTAGAGTCATTCGCGACTTAGGCTTGGTCGCGGATGACTCTAGAGCTCGCTGTCAACCTCACAGCGCCAGCAGCAGTCAGAGCAACTTGTTATGGGTGATGTGCTTTTCGTAATGTTCAATATTTTTACTGGGTTCAAATAAGGCACCTTTTTCTTATATTTGAAAGATACATGTTCGGTCGCTGCTTTGATGACAATATGGAATGGTTATTATGGAGCTCATACACAAGTCGGTATGGCGCTCGCTCCTGGCCACATAGCGCCTGTCTATTCACCAAGCCGATGACATCAATACCGACTGTGCTATAGACCCAGAAGACTCTTTAAGGTAAACACTTCGAGAATATTAACAGACGACTATTAAAAAGCTGCCCCTTTTGTAGCGGTCTTGCAAGCGTATCAGTATACACCACGATGTATGGCACTTGGTAAAATGCTATATTGTTTTTGGAAGGCTGAGCTAAAATGGCTTATATTGCTATATCCGACCAATGTGGCTGTTTCAGTCACATTATGTTTTCGCAATAAAGTGTAGGCCATAGCCATGCGTTCTTTTTGGAAATAAGCATAAATGCTTTGACCGAATTGTTCTTTAAAGCCTTTTTTTAATTTTAGCTGATTAAGCCCTACTTGTTTAGACAATTCAGCGATAGTCGGAGGTTTGCACATATCGGCAAGTAAAAGATCCCGTGCATGGCTTAATTTTCGATACAGGCGTTGACCAATAATTTTTTCTGACGTCATAGTCTCAGAACAATCCAGATATTGTCCGAGATATTCCAAAGCAGAAGCCTGCGATAATATTATTTTGCCCGGTGAGGAGATAAGCCGGTTATAGAGGCTGCCTGCGGCGATTCTCAGATTCGGTAAACTTGGTTTCGACCAGACGAAGAAGCCATTCTGAATGTCGCGCAAAAGAACATGATATCCATCACCTGCTAAGTTTTGCAGAAGACTGGGGGAAACGAGAAGCTCCATGCTTTCATATTGTTCAGAACATTTGAATGTGAATCGCTCACCAGGCGCAAATCCAGCATGGAGATTTTGTTTTTCACAGATCGTTTGGCATCTTGGCATATTAACCTGGCATTTCCCTTTAATAATATAGGAGAAATGCACATATTCACAGTCGTTATCCACCACAATTTCAGTCGGTGCATCACTTTTTATACTAAAAAAAGTCGCTGACATGCCCGGCATAATATCGCGCGAAAAATATTGTATGCCCGAACGATCAGACATTTTTGCCGTGGTATTTTGAAAGGCTGATGATGGACGAATATGTTTCATACACTTTCCATTGATTTGCGCTGAATATATTTCGACAGCCTATATAAGAATCACTCTCATTATCAAGTATAATAAATAATATTTCGAGCTAAATTAAAGCCATTTGGTCACAAAATGCGCTTACAAATCCCTCTGAAATTTAAGGGTCTCTTCACATAAATTGAGAGCAAAAGGCAAAAAGATAAACTCAGCCTTCAGTATTTTTTTAAAGAAAAACAGAGTCTTGTATCATTATTTTCGATTCAGCTAAACGCACAATGCTGTCATAAGATACAGGGTGCTCCCATGATGATTTTGTGGGGGAATATATTATATTCATCTTCTCTAATAAAAATGAAAATAATTCTCATTCGAGCGGTAAATGTACTGAATTGGGTAGCCCTAGGAACATTGGAAATCATAAAAGTTGCGTAATTCCAATCACCGTCAAAAGACCGTTTTGGTCAGAAAATATGCCGGAGGGTTTTATGGCATTCCGTTCAAACGCAACATTTAACCGAGAAATGTTCAAAATCCCAACGATCGCTCTTACAGCCCTGGCTTTGGGGTCAAGTTTTATACCATCTCAAGCCCGATCAGATGAGGATCAGACTGAACCATATGTCCTGCCAACCTTGAACGTTACGGCTGAGAAACGTGAACAGAATGTCCAGGAAATCCCGTCCTCTATCACGGCAAAAGATAGCGTTTTTATCGAAGATTTTGATATCGATGATACGGCCAGAGTTTTCGATATCGCGCCCAACATCTATATGACTGAAACAGGTCCCGCAGGTGCCTTTACCAACTTTGGTTCTGTGCGTGGTATTACATCATCAATGGGCAACAGCCCAGTTCTCGGTTTTTATGTCGATGATGTCTATTATTCAGGTTTTGATATTGGCCTTTTTGATTTGGAGCGCGTCGAGGTTCTACGCGGACCGCAAGGCACGCTTTATGGGCGAAACACATTGGCAGGCGCTATCAATATTGTGACGGCGGAACCTTCTGACGAATGGGAAAGCAAAGCCAATGTGAAATACGGTGCCTTTAACACAGCGGAGATTTCCGGTGTGATCAGCGGACCTCTTACAGACAAGTTTAAAATGCGTCTTGCCCTGCGTGGTGCGCAATCTGATGGCTATTTGCAAGCCGCTGACGGCAGCCATGACGCGCTTGACGCTTGGAAAAAAATGGAGGCTCGCCTGAAACTTTTTGGTGAAATTGACGAAACATTTGACGTTTCTGCCAGTTTCGATGTGCATCAATACCCTAATGATAGTTATGCGGGGTTTGTTGCCATGGAAGAAAAAGATAAACGGAAAAAAGTCGACGTCGATTACAAAGGTAAAGCTGATAAAAATGCCATAGGCATATCCGTTCGCGCAGAAAAACGCTGGGAAGATATGAAACTGGTGTCCGTAACATCTGCGCGTGATGAAGATTTCATAGCCAATATTGACTCCGATTTTTCCAATGTCGATCAAGTGCGTCTTGATCTCGGAAAGGAGGTGACACTCTATAGTCAGGAATTACGCCTGTCTTCAAGCGGCGATAATCGTAAGACCGATTGGTTCATCGGTGCCTATGGCTTCCAAGAGAATGATGACCATGAATATTCAACACGCATGAATTTGGCCAATCTCGGGTTCGGCCCAGGCATTGTCACACTTAACCAAAACAGCCAGTTGGATAATACAGGCGGAGCGTTGTTCGGTGAAGGAACCTATCATTTTGATAATGGTTTGGAGGTGACAACAGGCCTGCGCTACGACTATGAAACAAAGACTTTTGAGTATCAACAAGCTGGTGGAGCCCTACTCGGTTATGCTGACTTAGATGATAAAAGCGAAAGAATATACAAAGCATGGCTGCCAAAAGTTTCTGTTGGATATACAGGATTTGAAAACAGCATGCCCTATGCGACTGTTTCAAGGGGCTTCAGAAGTGGCGGCTTCAATGATAATGAAAATATAGGTGATTCTTATCAATCAGAATTCACCATGAACTATGAGATTGGCCTTAAAAATCGCCTTTTTGATGACAAGTTGGAATTAAACCTTGCAGCCTTTCATATTGACTGGACAAACCGTCAAGTTGAAGTTCTGACCTCTGGCGGTGCGACCTTTTATATTGTCAATGCAGGCAAAGCCGAAAGTAACGGCGTGGAAGTTGAGTTTGCGGCACGTCCTTTGAGTGGCTTGGAAATTTCTGGTGGCATCGGTTATGCCCAAGCCAAATATTTGGACTATGATGCAGGAGATGCCCGCTATGACGGAAATACTGTTGCGAAAGCCCCTGAATATACGGCCAATCTCAATGCTCTCTACCGATTTGAAGAGGGGTGGTATGCGAATGCCTCCGTTCGCTCCATTGGTAAAATTTATTTCGATGCCGCCAATCAGGAAACACAAGATCAAAGACCTCTGCATAATAT
>DDLW01000159.1 GCA_002340345.1 Alphaproteobacteria bacterium UBA2562
TTTAGAGCAAAAGGCAAAGTGATAAGGTCATCACTTTAAGATCCGTTTTGCGGCAAAAACAGAAAGTTTACAGCATTTTTTCTGATTCATGATAAAAACAAAATGCCGTAAAGCACATCTTTCAAAAGAAAGAACAAACATTTAGAATCCCATAGCCATCCTTTTGTGTTTTAGGAGAAAACCACTTTTAAAAGTTGGTTTTCATTGTAAATCACTGTTTTTCCTACCTAAAAAGCAATTTTTGCAATGCAGCTCGAATAAGGTTAAAAAACATTTACGCTCAAAGTTGAACTGAAAAAATGTTGCCGTCAATGGACTAGAAACACTTCAAAAATGTTTTTTATCTCTTTGGCAGATACGTCACGATTCTTTATCTTTCTTTCTGTTGCCACGAATAGAAGAATACTTAAATAACTTTACTCAAATAATCGTTATTGGCGATATATCAGGAGTCTTCGGATAAAGTCTTTATGGCCATGAGGACAAAGTGATAAAATCTTCACTTTGATCTTTTTTGCGGTTAAAACAAAAACTTACAGCATTCTTCTGACTCTCAATAAAAGAAAATTGCTGTAAAATATTGCCTAAAACTCACCGCAGTACAACATGTTCATTTGGCAAACTCTCTTAGAGTCTGATAGATCAGACTCTTAACTTACATCATCTGCCCTCTCAAACATTTCACTTTATCGTGAGATTGAAGCGCAATAAGCTCAAATTTGGGATCCGATCATCAGCAAACGCACTGCATTCGCTGATTTGATGTCCCGTCTACTGTCAAAGGAAACCTTAGAAAATGGAAGACACACAACCGGTTCATGTTCTTGGGGGTGGGTTGGCTGGAAGCGAAGCCGCCTGGCAGCTCGCTCAATCCGGTTTGTCTGTCATTCTCCATGAAATGCGTCCCCATACCAAAACAGACGCCCATGAAACAGCTGGTTTAGCGGAATTGGTATGCTCAAATTCTTTCCGTTCTGATGACATGTTGGGCAATGCTGTGGGGGTCTTACATGAAGAACTCAGACGGTCTGGGTCTTTGATTATGGACGCGGCCCACGCCCATCAAGTGCCAGCGGGATCTGCACTTGCTGTTGACCGTCTCGCCTTCTCGCAGCATGTTGAGGAAAAACTGTTACAGCATCCGCGTATCCAGCTCCAAAGAGAAGAAATCACCTCTCTTCCCTCCCAAGACTGGGGCGATGTGATCATTGCGACAGGCCCTTTGACCTCTCCTGCATTAAGCCAGTCCATTCTGTCTTTGACAGATGTTGAAGCCCTGTCTTTTTTCGACGCCATTGCCCCCATTGTTTATAAAGAGAGCATCGATTTTGATATTGCTTGGTTCCAATCACGCTATGACAAAGTGGGGCCTGGTGGTGATGGGGCTGATTATATCAACTGCCCCTTAGAGGAAGCCCAGTATAATTGTTTTATCCAAGCTTTGTTAGAGGGCGAGAAAACACAATTTAAAGAATGGGAGAAAGACACTCCCTATTTCGATGGCTGTCTGCCCATTGAAGTGATGGCAGAACGCGGACCTGAAACCCTGCGCCATGGTCCGATGAAACCGATTGGCTTAACAAACCCGCACCGCCCTGAAAAACCTTATGCTGTTGTGCAGTTGCGCCAGGATAATAAATTGGGCACGCTGTATAATATTGTGGGTTTCCAAACAAAATTGACCTATGGCGCCCAAAAAGATGTTTTCCGTACAATCCCTGGCTTGTCCGAGGCGAGTTTTGCCCGCTTAGGGGGCATTCATCGTAACAGCTTTTTAAACAGCCCCTTGTTGCTTGATTCACATTTGCGGCTCAAATCCCATCCTTGGCTCCGCTTTGCAGGCCAAATTACGGGCGTTGAAGGCTATGTTGAAAGCACCGCGATTGGTTTGCTTGCAGGGCGTTTTATCGCCGAAGAGCGCATAACAGGTTCTGTGACCCTTCCTCCTGAAACGACAGCCCTTGGCGCGCTTTTGCGTCATATTACAGGCGGGGCTGATGCCAAAAGCTTTCAACCGATGAACATTAATTTTGGCTTATTTCCCCCAGCGGCCCCTGAAGACATCGAAAAGCCTGAAGGGCGCCGCCTCCGGGGTGTTGAAAAGAAAAAAGCACGCCGCACCGCACAAGCCAAACGCGCTTTACGTGATATAGATCAGTGGCTTCGTTGATGCCATGAAACACTTCAATTGACCTGAATGACCTCAGTCACAGTCCCAATATTTCTCGAAATAGTCATCAAAATCTCGATATTTCCCAAGTCCAACCGTGTCGAACTCATCCTTGCTTGCCGCTTTAACCACACCAATTTTGGACAATGCGCTGTTAATCCCACCTTCGGTGGTCTTGAATGTCCGCATGCCATTCTCGTAAACCATGGCCCACTGTTCACCGACACCACCAAAATAATCAGTTTGGATGAGGGCAAATTTCTCAATTTTGAGCGCTTCGGCAAACGCAAGGGTCGTGAGATTATCATGAATCATATCAGATCGTGATTGGAACTCTAAACCCAGCTTTTCGGTCCAATAATCGGAATGAGATGCATCCAAAGCGATGACGGCGAACGCACCCTCAATAAAAAATGGAAGATCAAGCGCATGGGCTTTTTCTTCATCAATGGGAAGGGGGCAAATAATCGCTGAGATATGATGACCCATTTTCTTTCCTGTCTCTTCTATTCGGCACGCGCCAAATGTTGCAAAAGACTCTAAAAGCGCCCGACAAGGCTGCCCCAACTCACGGTCAAAATACGCCAAGGTGCTTTTGCGGGGATGAGCAATTTGAAAGGGTCATAGTCTACACGCTTTAATTTCTTGAGATAGCCTTGTGCCAATCTTCCTTGTAGTAAAGCTGGTAAAACGGACTTCGCGATCTCTGGGCGATGGGAGGCATAGCTTTTTCGCGCCGCCTTAAGATCCGTCCACGCCATATCCGCCACAGCCTTGTAAAGCGCATTTTTTTTATTTTCATCCCCCTCCCGATAGAACGCTTCAGGCGACAGGTCAAAGTCAGACATCAGCGCGAGGGGCAGCTGTATGTCACGGTTCTGCACTTGATAGGGAATGGTTCTGAGAAGACCTGTCATGCCATAGGCATAAGCTGTCTGTCGGAGACTTTCAGAGGCGATGTCTTGGTTTTGCAGATCTGGTGCCAGCCAGAAAGCCATGGCCTCGGTTAAATGGCCAGCCGTATCATTGACATGCGATCGCCACTCCAGAACCGTTTGGAACTGTTTGTCTTCCAACTGTTTCTCACGGGCATCAATCATCGAGGACAAAAGTTTGAGGGGCAAATGTCCATCATTTCGTAAAATCGCCAATCCACTGAGAGTGTCATAGGCACGATCTTCACCAGCCGCAAGGGCGTCAAGGGCATCGCGCCACCATTGGAATCGAATGTAACCCAACATCGATTCTGAGACCGTATCTTTGATTTTGGCAATATCATGATAGAAATTAATCAGGGCAAAGAGACCTTCGCGCTTTTCTGAGGACGCCATCATAGCACATAAGAAACGGTCGGGATCTTGCTTTTGGGCGGTTTTTGCCAATATCGTCAAAGCATTTTTATCCTGCTGTGGCGCTGGGTTTTTCAAGGTTTCCGTCTGTTTCTGGCCTTTCATGGTCCTGTCCTTTTTTGGGTTTTATGACCTTCCCCTGATACTTTGTTATAATAATAATTCTAAAAACTATTCGATAAAGTGCATCCTCCTCTTGTTGCTGGGCGCTACGCGCGCTATCTAGTCTCTGCTAGGTTTTTAATAGCAAATCCACATTCTGTTCGTACAGCAAAATATGCGACAACAGAGACCTATCTTTACCCTTTCATCAATATTTCAGTGTCCTCGAGGATACGATTAGGAGATGAGAATGGCTTTCGAACTGCCGCCGCTACCTTATGCTCAAGACGCTCTCGAACCTCATATTTCTGCAAACACCTTGGGCTTTCACCATGGAAAGCACCACAATACCTATGTCACCAATCTCAATAACTTGACAAAAGATACGCCTCTGGCAGACAAGTCTTTGGAAGACATTATTCTTGAAGTTGCAGGAAATGCAGAGAAACAAGGCATTTTCAACAATGCAGCCCAAGTCTGGAACCATACTTTCTATTGGCACAGCATGAAACCAAATGGTGGCGGTGCGCCATCTGGTGATCTGGCTGCTAAGATCGAAGCCGATTTTGGCGGCTTTGATAAATTCACTGAGGCTTTCAAACAGGCCGCGACAACACAATTTGGCAGCGGTTGGGCCTGGCTTGTCGTCGAAAATGGCACTCTCAAAGTGACAAAAACAGGCAATGCTGACACGCCCATGGCCCATGGCCAAACTGCTCTTTTGACCATTGATGTTTGGGAACATGCTTACTATCTCGATTTCCAAAATCGTCGCCCAGACTATATTTCCACATTCTTGGAGAAATTAGTGAATTGGGATTTTGTCGCTGAGAATCTTGCAAAAGCCTAAAACCAAAGCGGCATCCCCTGAGATGTCCTGCGTTGCAAGCGTTCCATAAAAGCATTTTGGGCGCAAAAGAATAGCTTTGCTGAAAAGTTATAAGGGGGATCTCTCTGATCCCCCTTTTTCAGTTTGCCCTTTATAAGGAGAATGCGGTAATACCTATTTTATAAAGAGCCTGCGAAGAATGAAGCTATATTAGAAAAATACGCTGGATTGCCAGGATTATTCAGGATTGAGCCGACCATGCTGTTTTTAAGAAACCGCCTTTCACCGATCCGCTTAGGGCTGATCTGTATCACCGCACTGATCCTATCGGCTTGTGCTGGGGGAAATCACGAACCCCTCATGGCCCAAATTAGCCGCCAGCCTTTTAAATTATCTGACAGTGTCGATAAGCTCTGGCGAGAACAGGTGAATATGACAGTCGCAGAAATTGTCGGTCTTTCTGATGGGATCGTCCATGACTGTGATAAACTCGCCGCGGATCCCTTAGATTCTCATAAAACAGTGGCTGGAATCGACTATCAATCCATCGAAACCGCAAAGGCGATCCCCGCCTGTCAAGAGGCGGTTAAAACATATCCTGATGAGAACAGATTCAAATATCAGCTTGCGCGGGCCCAGGCAAAAGCTGGTAAAATGGATGAGGCGATTCCCCTCTTAGAAAGCCTTTCCCAAAAAAGCTATAGCCCCGCACAAGAAGCTCTTGGCAGTATTTTCTTAGCAAAAGGCCGGGCGGGTGGTCTCAATTTGGAGCCTGCCGTCGCTCTTATCCAAACAGCTGCGGAAGCTGGGAATCCAAACAGTCAATGGATGCTTGGCGGCTTTAATCTTGCTGGCAAAATCAAAGAGCGCAATGTGGAAGAAGGCCTTCAATGGCTCACACAAGCGGCTGAAACAGGACATCCCCGTGCCAGATCAGCACTCGGTCGTCTCTATCTCTCCGGCATCAAAGATCAAATGGATCCAGATCTTAAAAAATCGGTCCATTACCTGCGTCAAGCGGCCGCCCAAAGCGAACCTGAAGCAAATTACCTTCTGGCTTTGCTCAATTTAAGAGGCCATGGCGTAGAGAAAAACATGAACCGCTATTTTGCCCTTTTGCAGGAAAGTGCGCGTATGGGGAACCCATTGGCACAAACCTCCCTTGCTGCTGAATATATGGGCCATGGCCCCTATCAACCTGAAAAGGGAAAAGCCTTCTTCTGGCTTATCCAAGCCATGAAATCACGGGTTCCCATTGCAATCGCCATGATGGCAGATTTGCGTGAAACCCTCTCAGCACAAGAAATTGGCGCCATCTATCGGACGGCAAAATCCTGGTCTCCGCCCCAGAAACCTGTGTTCCCAGAAACTGGCGCCACAGTCGCCATTGATTCCCCGGAAGCAAAAGAAGCAGAAGCGGCTTTAAAAGCAGCGGAACAAGATATTCTTAACAATCCTCCTCCCTCTTTAAGCCCCGTCGCTTATTTCGGCGGCCTTCCTGGCAGTGAAGAAGAGGAAGATGATCTCATCGGCTATACACTCCCTGAAGATGTTCAATTGGTACCTGAGTCCGCTCTGAAAGCCTCCGAGGGCTCCCAAAACACATCACAATAATCGCAACAACCGAAAGCCTAGAAATCATGTCGCATGGCCAGAAGGATATCCAACCGATTGATAATGCCGAAAGACATCCCTTTAATAGCTTTACGCGCGAGGATGTTTCGGTTCTTCATCAAGAAAAAGGGTATGACGGCTTCCTGGCCATCGAAAAGCTCACACTCACCCATAAAACCCATTCAGGGGACCAAACAGCACCTCTTGTAAGAGAAGCCATGACCCGGCGGCCTGTTGTGGCTGTGCTGCCCTATGATCCCAAGCGTGATCAAATTGTTCTGATACAACAATTTCGTATCGGACCCTTTTTGCATACAGGCCCTCTTTTTCCTGTAGAGATCATTGCTGGCATCATTGATCCTGAGGATAAGAGCGCAGACATAACCGTGCGGCGTGAAGCCCGGGAAGAAGCCAATCTTGAACTCACCGATATAAAATGCATCCATAAGCTCTATCCGAGCCCTGGGGGCTGTAGTGAGCATCTTTCCCTTTATGTTGGTCTTTGCGATGCCAGTTCGGTTGATGGGGTTTATGGCGTTGCGCATGAGAATGAAGATATTTTAGCCGCAGCGGTTTCTTATGATACGGCACAAGATTTGATTGCCTCTGGCATGATTTGTGATGCGGCGAGTTTGCTGGCCCTATCCTGGCTTGCCCTCCATCGAGAGGCTCTGCGCACAAGCCTGCAATTGCCATAACAGGATTATGGTTTTTCTTGATGTGGTATTTTTTTGAGAATTAGAAATTACATATTTTTTATGTTGTATAAATAATTAAACAAAAAAAATATATTTTTTCTTTGCCAGGCGTCTAATCTTATGTAACATCTGTCCTCGAAGCTTTCTAAACTTAAGAACTGCCAAAGGCACAAACAGAAAACAAACACATTTCGACAAAGGACATTTTTACCCATGAAATTTCACAAGGATTTTGTCGCGGCAATTGGCAATACGCCCCTCATTAAACTCCAAGCGGCCTCTGAAGCGACCGGATGTACAATTCTTGGGAAAGCCGAGTTTCTAAATCCAGGAGGATCTGTCAAAGATCGGGCGGCCCGCGCCATCATTCTTGATGCTGAAGAAAAAGGTCTTTTGAAACCAGGAGGCCTCATCGTTGAAGGCACTGCGGGCAATACGGGAATCGGCCTCGCCTTAGTTGGCAATGCGCGCGGCTATAAAACGGTCATTGTGATTCCAGAGACCCAAACACAAGAAAAAAAGGACATGATTCGTCTTTGTGGGGCACGTTTGAAAGAAGTTCCCGCTGTTCCTTATAAGGATCCGAATAATTACGTGAAATATTCTGGCCGACTCGCCCAAGAACTCGCCTCCACCCACCCAGCAGGTGCAATCTGGGCCAATCAATTTGACAATATTGCCAATCGCAAAGGCCATTATGAGAGCACAGGGCCAGAAATTTGGAGTCAAACGGACGGTAAAATTGATGGCTTTATTTGTGCTGTCGGATCAGGCGGCACGCTTGCGGGGATCGGACAGTATCTTAAAGAACAAAACAAAAATGTGACAATCGGACTCGCCGATCCAGCGGGTGCTGCACTCTACCATTACTATGCCCATGGAAGCTTGAAGGCGGAAGGGTCGTCGATCACAGAAGGGATTGGCCAAGGGCGAATTACAGCCAATTTAGAAGGTCTGACTGTCGATAAAGCTTATCGGATTGAAGATAAAGATTCGGTGCCAATCGTTTTTAATCTGCTTGCAAAAGAAGGGCTGTGCCTTGGTTCTTCTTCTGGCGTGAATGTTGCTGGCGCCATTCGCCTTGCCAAAGATCTTGGTCCAGGTCACACTATCGTAACGATTTTATGTGATTCGGGTACACGCTATCAAAGCAAGCTTTTTAATCCAGAGTTTCTCCGTTCCAAATCTCTTCCAGTTCCAAAATGGCTGGAGACGTAATTTACACAGCTTAAGTCGTTTTGCCGCCGGTGACCAAAGGGTTTTTGTCTTTTTAGGCGATTGATAAACTCTAGTATTTTTCGCTTGCGCGAAATTTTACGACTTTTTAGAAAAAAGTCTCTCAAAAACTTTTTATACCAACCGACAAGTCATTGACTTTGCAGGTTGGTATTAATGTCCCCAATATTGCCAGCCCTGCAAATAATGGTCCAAAATCACAGGGCGGTCCAAGGTGGACACCGTCACCCCGTCTGGCTTGGCGATATCCGCTGGAAAATGGAACACAGAGGCAATCAGATCGCCATCCAAATAACGCGTTTCAACCAAAGGATCAAAGCGCTTTTGGAGATCTGGAAAGGCTTGACGCGAAGCCATAATAAAGCCCCAATCGCCAAAGCTGGGGACAGACACATGATAAGGGCGGCGATAGGAAAATTCTGCCCCAAGGGTCTTCTCTATGGTCCAAAAAGCCTTCCCCGCATAATAGGGGCTTGTCGATTGCGTGGTGACAAGGCCGTCTGGGGCCAAATTCATTTTGACCAAGCGGTAAAATTCCGCCGAATAAAGCCGTGCAAGGCCCGTATTATTTGGATCTGGCAAGTCAATCAAAATCAAGTCATAGAGGAATTCTTGTTTTTGCAGATATCCGAAAGCATCCCCGGCAATCACACGGACCCGAGGATCTTTTGTGAGGCTTTTTTCATTGAGGGAACGCACATGGGGATTTTCACGGGCCAATCGTAAAATCGCAGGATCAAGGTCCACTAAGGTGATCTTTGCAATCTCTTTATATTTCAAAAGCTCTCTGACCGCCAGGCCATCGCCACCGCCAAGAACCAGGACATGTTTGGGGATATCTCGCCTTTGGGTCATCGGAATGTGGACGAGGGCTTCGTGATAGCGATATTCATCCAAAGACGAAAATTGTAAATTCCCATCAAGATAAAGACGCACATCGTCTTTATAGCGCGTTAAGACGATTTGTTGATAACGGCTTCTTTCGGCATAAATGATCCGGCTTTTATAAACCCGCGCATTCCAGGCGCCAATCAGGTCATCGGCAAAAACAACGGCGGCCACCGCAAGAAGCCCAATCGTGACGGAAGCCACAAAGAAAATCCGGGCCGCCCGGGCCGACAGGGCGCGGCGAAAACACCAAAGCACAAACAGTCCAATGGTCAGATTAATCAAACCAAAGAAGAGACCGCTTTGGAAAATCCCAAAAAAAGGCAAAAGAAACAAGGGAAAGGCAACAGTGGCAATCAAAGCGCCAAAATAATCCAAAGACAAAATATGGGCGATATTCACCCGTAAAGAATCATAACCTTGCAGAAGTCTGGTCAAAAATGGGATTTCAAGGCCAATCAGAAACCCAATGGCCAGGGTTAGAACCACATAATAAACGATAAAGAAATCGGTATGGCTGAAGCTGAAATAGAGCAGGGGAATGGAAAATCCTCCCAGCGCGCCAAGAGCGATTTCCATTGCAATAAAATAGGTTAAGAGATTACCGGTCACAAATTTTGAAAGATAGGCTCCAATCCCCATGGCCGCCATATAAAGGCCAATGGTGATCGAAAACCATTTAATACTGTCTCCTTGGAAATAAGCCGCCGTGGTCGCAATCAAAAGCTCATAAATGATCGAGCAAAGACCAGCGACAAAGACAGCATAGATGAGGGTTACGATCTCAACAGATTTTTCTCGGCCTGACCGCCCAGCAAGATAAACCTTGTCTTGGCTTTCTTGTGTGTTCGGGTGCGTCGAGGCTGCGGTTGTCGCTTCATCCATAATGGGCAGGCCATATGTGCAGGTTTAGCGAAACACACATCTCCTTATTTTCCACCGCTAAAGCCGCTGCTGCGATAAGACGAACCGCTGAGAGAATTCCGTCTGACCGAGCTGCTATAGCCTGTTGAAGAGGTGTATTTGCCCTTACTGCTATAGCCAGAACCTGTTGACCGGCGATCATCGCGATAGCCACCGCCCAAACCGCCAAGGATCACCACAGCACTGCTTCCCCCCGATGTTGTTGTTGGGGGATGGGGGGCGGATGTTTGGGGGGTGCCGCGTATTGCTTGGGTTTCTTTTTCATAAGCCGCGACGAGTTTCTGCTGGTCTGCTTTGGTGATTGGGGCGGGTCTTTTGAACCCCTTCTCAGCCTCTGCAAGGGGTTGCATGAACAGGGCTATGGTGCCTGGTTGTTTGCCTTGCTGGTTATAGGCATTGTCAAAAGCGCCCACAGACCAATCCGTTTCTCCAGAGCTATAGAGTGACCCTCGAGAGACAGGCCACCCATCGGCACCTGTGATGCCCCAACCGCTTGTCGCAGGAGCCCAGGCATAAAGATAGGCTAGGGCGAGAACACCGCCAAAAACTGCTGGTTTGATCCAATTCATAATCCACGCCCTAAAAGTGATCGTCTTTTTCTGAAACCCCAAACAGCGGGAACAGACTGTTTTTAACGATGGGTTTGATGTAAAGCGGCTTTATTTTGCTGCCGACTATGGCGCAAAGCCAGAATAACTGCTGCAATGAGGGCAAGGATTCCCAACAGAGTATGGGGAAGAGAACTTGCCATCATGGGGCTAATGCGTACTGTGCCTTTTAAATGGGAGAGGGTGGCTCCCTCTGGGGCTCTTGGTGCCATCCAACGCTCGGGCACAGCCCGCAGTCTTAGATAATAGCTTTTATTGGGGCCGGTG
Organism: Alphaproteobacteria bacterium UBA2562; assembly: GCA_002340345.1. GTDB lineage: Bacteria > Pseudomonadota > Alphaproteobacteria > UBA2562 > UBA2562 > UBA2562. The sequence goes on from DDLW01000159.1 coordinate 10,686, forward strand.
AGAACAATTTCCTCTTGCACACCCTCTGCAAAGATATCGCTTTCGCTCCAAAGAGAAAATTTATAAAAATTCAATGATTTTTTATCTTTATCAAGAATCTCAATCGCTAAACGGTCATGAAGATTTGAGTTAAAATCTTGCAGCTTGACATTCACGAGGAAAGGTTTGCTGTTTCCGTCTACTTTAATAGGACCAAAAACAAGGGTTTCTGGGATCTTGCCCCCATAGTCTTTGCTGCTGCCATTGCCATCAACGATATAGGCCGTTAAAACAGATAAAATGGCAAAAGCCAGCAATAATAAGGGCATGGCTGAAGACATGTCGCTCAATTTGCTGGTTAATAGAGATCTATCGATCATCAATACACGCCTTCTCTCTTATGAACCTTCAGGCCAGGCTGATGCCGTGTGGGCTTTATAGATGCCAAGATGGAATTTTCGTTTTGCAAGCAGGGAGATTTCTGCCAAAGACCCCATAGAGCCAAAGACCCCATAGAGGATGTCATTCGGGATCCCACCAAAACGGTTTTACTTCCCACCACTCATTCCTGTGCCCCCGCGACGTCCGCCCAAAGATCCTGAACGAATATTCGGTTTCTCGGTATAAGCTGTCGAACTGTTGAAATAAAAAAAGGATGCATTATTGCTGTAGCCATTATGGCCCGTATAGCCATAGCCTTGATTCGCCAAATGACACGCGCCAAGATAGAGAAGTACAACACATAAAGTCACAATAATAACAATGCCTCTTTGCATGCCTCCCCCTGTTTTTGTTGCGGCCATAAGATCATGTGATCAGATCGCCTGTAAGCGCATATTTCGCTCTCTTTGGTCAAAGATTTCAATGGGCTGTTCTTTAGGAAACGCTTAATTGGCTTTCCATGTCAGCGTTTTATCCTCGAAATCGCGCACTTTTTTCATATGATAGTGGCGGAGCACAATCGCAAGAACGAATAAAAGCACACCAAGAAGATTATGGACTAAAGAGCTGCCTGGCATTGCTTCGATTGTGACCCCAAGTCCAATATGAGGCGATCGCGCAGTCCGTGTATTCCGTTTCCTCACCCAGCCACTTTCTTGACTCAAAGCAATATAGAATACGCCTTTTTCTGGTAGGGTCAGATCAAAGTCGAATTGTTCTTGCGATTCGGACCAACGCCCCTCATCATCATAACCTGTTTCCCAATAAAGCTCATTGCCAAAGGCAAACAGATATTTTTTGTTTTGGTCTAGCACTTGCCCTTCAACGGCGACCCAAGACATTTCTTTAGGCTGGCCTGTAATCGTGATTAAATAGCTGCTATTCGGTTCTGTGACCGTGATGGGACCAAAAATCTTCTTTGACGGGTATGTGCCAGAAATTGTTTGATCCTCATAAGGCATTGCATAATAGCAGCCTGTCATAAAGCTGAAGAGCGAAAAAACAAAGAAAATCATCGACAAGGGACCTGCCGGCGACCTTGGCTTTTGTTTCTGAACGCGTTTTTTTTGAACATCCTCCGCCATGATTTTGCCCCTGCTTACAGATCAAATCAAAGCGGCTAAAACCGCAGAAAAGCTGATGGCAACAGCCATTTCGATAAAGCCAGCAGCCATATTCCGATCTTCAGCAATTTCACGGTTCAAATCATCCCCTGTGATCACCAGCTTGTCCATGGCCACCCTGAGTAAAGGCAAGAAAATCAGCCCTAAAGCCGCCATCTCAACAAAGATGAGCAAATTATCCTGCCAGCTGATAAAATCGCCAGAAGCCGCATTCATCACAATAATGCCCAAAGCAATCAACGTCCCGCCAAAGGCAATGCCTGCGGCAACATTCCCTGTTTCGATTTCTTTTTGCAAATCATAAGGGGTGATAAAATCATAGATCCAGGCGAAAAGCACCAAACAGGCTTGGCCAAGCACGAAGAACACAATTGCGGTGACGATGCCGCCGCCTTGGCCGGAAAGAGATCCTGCGGCCACTAAGCCGGTTGCAATATAAACACCGAAACGAACCGCGGCCATGCCGCAATTTTGATCTTCAACAATTGAAGTGATGTTGCAAAATTTGCGGAAAGTGACTTTATCAAGGAACAATCTTGAGAGATTCAAAAACACAATCCCAAGAAGAGAATAGCCCCCGACAGCCAAAAGATCGTCAAAAAGATTGGTCTCGGGTCCTCTGAGCACACCAATAAAAATAATGGCAGTTGCGAGGAAATAGCCACCAAGGGTAATCCCAATGGCAAAATTATCCTTCGTAATCAACTCAATGGTGAGTTTGTAAGGGGTCACCATATCCTTGAACCATTTCGCCAATAAAAAGAGCAACGCATAGGTCAGGATAAATGCGAGCACGATGCCAGCATCAATGGCCAGCGTTTCATACCATGTCTCGGTCATGCCTCACCCCTTAATGCATAAACAGTAATTTGTGATTCTGAAATAGGCTGCGAGATGTGGACTTCATAATCGCCACCATCACCGCCCCAGCGTTCGACCGTCACAGAACCGCTGCCATCGGTGGCTTCAAAATCCCAATAATAGAATTCTTCGGCACGATTCCGATCCCCATCCCGAAAGAAAAGGCAGTCGCCGCTATCTTCATAGACATAGCGTTTGCCTTCGAAGGTGATTTCACCTTCTTCTTTATCGTCAATTTTCGCAAGTTTTTTACGAGAAATATCCAATTGGGCGAGCGAGATTTTCCGCAATGTGACCGTCATTTCGGTGTCATCATCTTCGATGACCGTCAACCAAACGCGGCCAATTTCGGTTTCGCCTTCAATTTCAAACCATTCATAGCCATGTTCGTCATAGCGATGGCGGCCTGTGACTTGGACGTCCAAATCGGTCATGTTCGGACCATAGGCACGTAAAGCATAAAATCCACCAGGCTGCATATTTTCGATGCGTAAATCATCGGGCTTATACCGCGTATGTTTTGGCGTATCAGCAGCCCCCTGATCATTTGTCTTTTTGCTGCGCATAATATTGATTGTCACCAGGGCTGCAACAATCACGATAATGACCAACAAAAATTCCATGCCCATTCTTCCTTATGACGGTCAAGAGGAGTATAAAAAGCTGAAATGACTATAAGCGATTTTGTGCAAAGACGTAATGTTTATACGCAATTGTCGCGATTTTTTTTAAGGCCGGCGCGGAATTTCTATGGCCTCTACTTTTTCTGCGTCTTTTAAGGGCTGTAAATATTTTGTCATCAAAAGATCGACAAACCACGCACCGCCCCAACGCTTGACAGTGATCGAATTTTGTCCATCTGTCGTTTGGAAATCCCGCTATATAGAATCTTTCACTCTATCCATGGTGGCTATAGCGAAAAAAGAGGCAATCGCCGCTATCTTCATAAAAATATTGTTTGCCTTCAAACGGAATGTCACCCTCTTCGCGATAATTCATTTTGAAAGTTTTCTGCGCGACACATTAAGTTGCACCAAAGAGATCTTCCGTAATGTGACGTCTTGAGGCCCTGTTGTGCTGGTGTCATACAAGGTCGCGACCTTCCACCGATCAAAAATCTCCTGAAAGCATCTTTGCGTCCATTCTGCTTGAGGAAAGTTTAGAATTATAAAAAAGCTGTGCTCTCGCCGCCGATCATGGCCTTGAGTGCACAGCTTTTGTGACATTCTAGAATTTGTGGCCGTCGCTTGTTTGGGCCCTTCTTTAGCGAAGCGTTCCCAAACCGCGGGCAACCTCAGAAGAGCGTGTTACACGCTCGTCAATTGCTTATCGGCCATTTTCGCTTTCAACGCAGCAAGAGACGCACTGCCAGAAGATGCACTGCCGCCGCCTAAGGCTGCATTGATTTCGGCATCGACGCTTTTGTCGACTTGTGCCATTTCGCCATAGGCTTCGGCGAGGCTTTCTTCTTCTTGTACTTTTGTGCGCATGCGTTCAAGCATGGAAATCGTGCTGCTGCTATCGACTTCTGCCAATTGCTCATTCAGCTTGCGCGTTGCCTTGCTGACTTGCGAGCGTGCTTTGAGAGAAGCCAGCTCGTTTTCCCATTTGCTGATTTGGCTTTTCAGCTGGTTGACATTGTTTTCAAGTTTGCCTGTCATGGCATCAAACTGCTTCACTTCGCCGTCTAATTGCTTCACCCGTTCGATGGCGCTGTCCCGTTTTGCAAGGGCTTCGGTTGCTAAGCGGTCAGCTTCGGCGACATCGATGGCGCCTTCTTGTGCGCGTTGGAGGAGGAGCATGGCTTTCTTTTCGTAATCCGTTGCAATATCGCGATTACGATTCCATTCGCGTTTAGAGCGAATGGCCTGGCCTTTGACTTTTGCGAGGCCTTCCATGGCATCCCGCAATTGTTCTTTTAGGTCTCGAATGCCTTGCTCTGCCATTTTGACTGGGTCTTCTAACTTATCAACAATCGCATGGGCTTCAGCTTTACCCACTGTGAATAAGCGTCCAAAAAAACTCATTATATCCCCCTGAAAGGATGCCAAGACAGGAGAAGCATTGAAAGTTTTCTCCTGTCCATACTGTTCACCATAAGATCTGGATCAAAGTTTGTTTACTCTGATGTCCTTGATCTTTCGACCTGATTTAAGCGGCTTTTGAGAAATCAATCAGCTCATCAGCGTGGATCGCCAAGGCTAAGCCCAAGGCATTGATGGAAGCTTCAAGCTCATTCAGGTCTAAATTCGCTAATTGTAAAGTGTCACGATAAATGACGCGCTTGCCGTCTTCATCGAGAACGAAAGCCCCATGGACCATATCGCGGTTGATTTGCAAGAGGCGTTTATACATTGCGAGATCATCGGATTTGACTTCGAAGATCATTTGTTCAATTAACAAAATGGCCCCTTCGCAATCGACGATCATATTTGTGACGCCGCGATCTTCGTCCGAAATAACGAACAGCTCTTCTTGTTCGTCGGTTTTCGAGATTTCAACACCAAGTTCGTTCAGATAATTGCTCACAGTCTCAAAATGTGAATCTGCCATGGTATTTTAGAACTCCTCCCGAAATGAAATCTTTGATGAGACAAAAACGATTACAAAACAATAGAAACCGTCAAGCCTTGACGAATGATGACAATTTAAAGACATAGTTTTGGGTATTTCTTTTTTCTCTTAGCATAAATTCCTTTTTAGATTTAACGTATTTGCTCCATCATTTTAACAATACTGCATATGGGGAGCAAAAACTTAAAATCAAGGCCTTTTTCACTTTAAAGTAAAACACCCAGCCATCTAGCCTTGCGTAAAAACATCAACCCCAAGAGCCCTAAACTGTCTCGTGCAGCGATGCCGACGAAAGATGCGGGCGAAGCGCGGCTTTCGTCTGTGACTATCGTTGCATAAACAACAAGATAGCGAGGGCAACGGGCAGACAAAAGATATATCTTTTGTCTCAGTCGGTGCATGAGAGCCTTTCGCTTTTCATTTGAATCAAGTGAAAGGCTCTCTGTTTTTGTTTTTTCCGCAAAACGAAGGGTTAAAGGGGCTGCCACTTTAACCAGCTTTGCTCTAGGGTGGGGCGAAGACCCTTTTTGAGACAACAAGGATATGCTTTTAAGAGGCCCCATCAGGCGTCTTTATGTCTTATAAAGTCACCGTAAAACTTTATCAGCTCAACCATGATAGCTAAAGCGCAAAAAAAGGCATTTTTGCCATAGCCCTTGCCATTATGACTTTAAAGAAGGTTTTTATGACATCGCTTCTTCCTCTTGTTGGTGTGACGGCTGACATTCGATGCATTGAAGGCGGTCCGATCCATGCCGCGAGAGCACAATATCTCACCGCTCTTATGGCCTGTGCAGATTTGGCCCCTGTGATCATTCCGTCCTCTGGGGATCCGCAGCAGTTAGAAAGCGTGATGGCCTGTTTAGATGGTCTGCTTCTCACCGGCGCCGTGTCGAATATTCACCCTTCTCTTTATGGCGGCCTAGAAACCCCTGCCCATGCGCCCTTTGACCCTAAAAGAGATCAGACGAGCTTGCCCTTGATTGCTCTTGCTTTAGAAAGGGGCCTGCCGCTTTTAGGAATTTGCCGTGGGTTTCAGGAATTGAATGTGTGCTTAGGGGGCAGCCTGCATCCCGCCTTGCATGACTTACCGGATCATTTGGACCATCGGCGGTGTGACAGCCCCGATGTGGATATCCAATATAGTGTGCAACATGATGTGTATTTCACGCCGGGTGGTTTTTTTGCAACCTTGGCAGACGCTGACAGCTTGAAAGTCAATTCCTTGCATTTCCAAGGGATCGATCGGTTGGCTGCGGGGCTGAGTATCGAAGCTGTGGCACCTGATGGCGTGATTGAAGCCGTCAGGGTCAAGGAGGCAAAAAGCTTTGCTGTCGCGACCCAATGGCATCCCGAATATCATGCTGAAAATCATGTTTTTTCTCAAAAACTTTTTGCTGCTTTTGGGCAGGCGGTTCGGGCTTTTCAGCAGGATCGTCGAAAAGTCTAGGGCAAAGCTGGTTAAAGTGGCAG
>DDLW01000158.1 GCA_002340345.1 Alphaproteobacteria bacterium UBA2562
CACCCCAGACACCCCAGACACCATTGCCGGCGCTTGGCCAACAGGGGCCACCCTGAGAGGGGCTGCTGGTGCAGCTTGTGGTGCGACCGACTCTCGCGCCATTGCCATAGAAGGTTGCGGGGCCATAGGCGGTTGCGGGGATACCATCACAGACGGCGGCGTGACAGGCGCTTGACCGACTGGAACTTGGCCAGCAGGGGGGAAGGCCTGCGTCGGCTGGACAGGCGAGGCCGTGCGCAGAGGCCGCATCCGATCGCCAGCTTCGGCGGTCAGACGGCCATAGCCTGTCACATAAGGGTCCGGCGGCGGGGGCGGCGGGGCCATGCGCTGTTGCAAAGAGGGGACGGCGCCGGGGGCATGTCGGAGTCGGCGCACATTTTCCCCCATCATGGCCTCACCGACCAATTCTTCGCGGCCATAGCCTTGCCCAGAATCCGGCCCAATGAGACGGGCAAGTTCCGTATAAGCCTCAGGGGTTTTCGCAACAGAGCGAGAGGATCCAGGAGTCGACCAAGGATCAGGAATACCAGCCCGTGTGGCTTGGGTCTGATGGGCAAACCGCCGGACATCCTTTTGGATTTGATCTTCGATGGTTTGTTCGGCCAATTCTGGCACTTTTTGTAAGGCTGTGTCCAATTCACGGTCCAAAGGCGGCAACGGCGCCAAGGGCTCTTCCAGAGCTTCCCGTCGGGATGAGGTTGTCACCGCTGGCAGCACGGGTAAGGCCGCACTTTGGCGGGGCTTCAACGCGTTAAAATTCATGGTCGCTCCGACCAAAAAAGCATGATTTTCATAAGCCGCATCCATGGATCCATAGAAACTGCTCAGATCGATGCTTGGCATACGACGATAGCGATATTGCCCGCCGATGCGCCAGTGATCATTCAACTTATAATCCGCACCCACCATAAGCTGTACGGACAAACCATTCACAGACTCTTCCGTCAGGCCAAAGGCCTTGCCATCATTACTATCGGTAAAAAGATGCGTGAACCCCAGCCCTAAACCCGCATAGGGTTGCACAGGCGATGTGTCCCCAACCGGCACATCCCAATAGACATTGTGAAAAACTGATAAGGTTTCCAGGGAGGCATCTGTGTTGAAATTGCTATTTTGATTCTTATCGGCGATATCGGCAATTTTCGCGCGGCTATAATCCAGAGAGACCTCAAAGCGAAATTGCCGAAACCCATAACCAACGCCAAAATCAGTTGCAAAGCCAGGGTCAAAACTGACCTCATAACCATCGCCATTGCTGCGCTCGATATCCGCCATGGGCGGTTGGGACAGGCCAAAACGACCGACAACATAAAAAGGACTCGCCTTATCATCGGCCTGCAGGAGAGAAGGGGCCCAAGCATAAGGTATAATCATCGCAAAAGACGCCACACAGACTGTGACACGCCCTGTTATTGCGCCCATGCGTTTTGCTCGCCGCTCGACACCGCGCGCCATATCCCCTTTTTGTCTCTCCATGTTAGCCCCCTTTTCGCCTGTTCATAAAGGCGAGCCGTTCGAAAAGATGCACATCTTGCTCGTTCTTAAGCAAAGCGCCATGCAGCGGTGGAATCACCTTACGGGGATCTGTGCTGCGCAAAACATCCGCTGGAATATCTTCAACCATCAACAATTTAATCCAATCGAGAAGCTCAGAGGTCGAAGGTTTTTTCTTCAGACCCGGAACATCGCGGATATCATAAAAAATTGCTAAGGCATCGCGGACCAATTGCTTTTTGATGTCTGGAAAATGAACATCGACAATGGATCCCATGGTCTCTGCGTCTGGAAAGCGGATATAGTGGAAAAAACAGCGCCTTAGAAAAGCGTCCGGCAATTCTTTTTCATTATTAGATGTAATGATGACAATGGGCCGGGTTTGGGCCGCAATGGTCTTGCCCGTTTCATAGACAAAGAATTCCATGCGATCGAGTTCTTGTAAGAGGTCATTTGGGAACTCGATATCCGCTTTGTCAATTTCATCGATGAGAAGGACCGCTCCGTCCTGTTCTTCAAAGGCCTCCCACATTTTGCCACGGCGAATATAATTTGCGATATCATGCACCCGGTCATCCCCAAGCTGGCTATCTCGCAAGCGCGAAACCGCGTCATATTCATAAAGGCCTTGTTGTGCTTTTGTGGTTGATTTGACATGCCATTGCAGGAGCGGTTTTTTCAGCGCCGCCGCCACTTCCTGTGCGAGAACCGTTTTGCCTGTTCCCGGCTCTCCTTTGATCAAAAGCGGTCTTTGCAAGGTGATTGCGGCATTCACGGCCACAACCAAATCCCTTGGCGCCACATAGCTGTCACTGCCTTCAAAACGCATTGTCTCACCCTTTGCCATTGCCTTTAACGCTGCATATCCTGTGTTCTTATGTAAAACAGGTCAAAAGATGGCCTCTTTGCCTTTTGCATGGTCTTGCCTGTGCAAATCTCTTATGACCTCTTTTTTCTGCTTTTCGGCCTCAATTCTTTCAAGACCATCCGAGGCTTCACCCCGCAAAATTAAGTGTTCCCCACATCTTCGACGGGTCAAGAGAAATTCACAGCTTTCCAGGCTGATCTTAGCTATGACGGATTCTCTTTAAGATCAGGTTCCCAGATATAATGAACAAAAGCTAAATTTTTTGGCTGGGATCGCGCGGAAGAATCTGTTGCCTTCAGGGGTCTTAAAACGCAAATGACCCTAATAAATATATGGATTTTTTGTTTTGTTGCGATTATTATTCTCATTCTAAAATAAAAGAGGCGCCCATGGATAGCTTTGAAATTGTTCTGCCCCGTGCGAATTTAAGCCAATCCCACCTTGGCCGGGTCCAAGGATGCCTTTATGTGCGGATTGCAGGCCAGGCTTTTCCCCGCGAAAATTGGGAGGATAATCCCTTAAATCTCATGAAATGGTGGGGGGATGCATTACAGCATTATCGCAGTGGCAAGGGGCAAAGTCTTATTTTTGACTTTATGGATGGCCCCTATTTGCTTGAAATGCGCCCCCATGAAGATCCTGAATGCTTGAAAATTGCTTTGAACACAGGGGATCGAGAGATTTTCACAACCCTCTCCGAAGCGTTGATTGGCTTGGAGTCCCTGACATTGTCTTGGATAGAAGCCGCAGAAACCCTGCTCACTTGGTGTGAAGCCCATGGGAATCGTAAAAAACTCTATTGGGCCATCAAGGCCCACCATGACAGCTTAAAAGCCATTTCCTATGCCTATGTTTAAGATGTCTTAGAGGTTACCTCCTCCTTTTTTGGAGAGGAGGATGGCGTGCGATTCACAAGATAAATGCCCAGAGCGACAAAAATCATGGCCACGAAAAGGGCGGCCGTCATGGGCTCATCCAATAAAATAATGCCTGCAAAAACGCCAAAAAAGGGCGCTAAAAAGCTAAAAGACGCCAATCTCGGTGCGGGATAGTGGCGGATCAGCCAAAACCAGGCCAAATAGGTGACCGTTGCAATCCAGATCGTTTGATAGAGCAAAGAGACGAACGTCAAGGGAGACGGCGTCTGTAGCTGAGGTGTGTCCACCACAAGAAGCCCAAAAGGTAAAAGCACAGTAGAGACCGCCAATTGATAAAGAAGCGTCTTGCTCGGTGCAATCACCGCCAAAGGGCTGGCTTTAATCACCACGGTGGTCGCACCCCAAAAAATGGCGGCTAAAATCAGCATTGCATCTCCCAAAACCTTCTCTTCCGAGGGCAAGGTTATGGACTCGCCGAACGCAATGCAAATGCCGAAAAAAGAGCATCCCAAACCAACCACTTGCAGCAGGGTTAATTTCTCCGAGGGAACAAAGATCTGGGTCCCAATTGCGACAACAAAAGGCGACAAATATAAGAAAATAATCGCACGCGACGCATCAGTGAATTCAAGTCCCCAATAGAGCAGCAGAAATTCAACAGAAAACAGGGTTCCTGCCAGCAGCCCCCACCACAATGTGCCATCGCGTTGAAAAATCGGTTTTTTGCGCCAACACACCCATAAAAAGACAAAAACTGTTGCGCCAAAAGAGCGAAAACAGCTTTGCAAAATCGGCGAGATCTCTGTGGCCGCCACTTTGATTGCCACCTGCTGCAATCCCCAACTTGCACAAAGACCGACCAAAAGAATCATTGCAAAGCCATCAAGATGCGCTTTTTGTGTCGCCATATCGCCTCAATCTTTCTTGGACAGGAAAGCCGCCCAATCTTCGCAGATTGAGCGGCTTAAAAGGATGAGCGTTTACCGATCGACATTAAGACCAACTCATCACCGATCAGTCAAGCCCGCCCGGTGCCTGAGCAGTCCCATCAACCGATCGGTCGGAAGACCCATATCGGTGCGTATGAGAGGCTCAAAAACGCCTTCAAGGCTCGCGATTCATGCGATTGTCGATCAAATCATTGACAACCCCAGGATCTGCCAAAGTGGAGGTATCCCCAAGAGCATCATGTTCATTGGCAGCGATTTTACGCAAAATACGGCGCATAATTTTGCCAGACCGTGTTTTGGGCAAGCCTGGAGAGAATTGGATCAGATCCGGGCTGGCAATCGGGCCAATTTCTTGCCGTACCCATTTCACCAACTCTTTTTGCAAGGCTTCGCTGGGTTCTTCGCCCGCCACCAAAGTGACATAAGCATAGATCCCTTGACCTTTCAAGTCATGGGGATAGCCGACCACGGCGGCTTCTGCGACTTTGCTATGGGCCACCAAAGCGCTTTCGACTTCAGCGGTCCCCATCCGGTGACCCGAAACATTGATCACATCGTCAACACGACCGGTGATCCAATGATAGCCATCTTCGTCGCGACGGCAGCCATCGCCGGTGAAATAATAGCCTTGGAAGGTGGAGAAATAGGTTTGCACAAAGCGTTCATGGTCGCCATAGACCGTGCGCATTTGCCCAGGCCAGCTTTCACCGATACACAGATTGCCTTCGGCGGCGCCAGCGATTTCTTGGCCTTCATGATCCAGAAGCACAGGCCGCACCCCAAAGAAAGGCGTGCTCGCCGAGCCTGGTTTCAGAGCGGTCGCGCCCGGCAAAGGCGTGATGAGAATACCGCCTGTTTCGGTTTGCCACCATGTATCAACGATTGGGCAACGCTGTTCGCCAACGACATTATAATACCAATTCCAGGCTTCTGGATTGATCGGTTCGCCGACAGATCCCAGAACGCGCAAGCTTTTACGGCTGGTCTTTTTCACCAGCTCTTCCCCTTCGCGCATCAAAGCCCGAATAGCGGTTGGGGCGGTGTAGAAGATGGAGACATTATGCTTATCGACCACTTGCCAGAAACGACTCGCATCTGGGTAGCTTGGCACCCCTTCGAACATGAGGGTTGTCGCGCCATTGGCGAGGGGGCCATAGACGATATAGCTATGGCCTGTGACCCAGCCAACATCGGCTGTACACCAATAGACTTCGCCATCTTTATAGTCAAAGACATATTGATGGGTCATCGAGGCATAGACCATATAGCCTCCGGTCGTGTGGAGAACCCCTTTCGGTTTTCCTGTCGATCCAGAGGTATACAGGATGAAAAGCGGATCTTCTGCGTGCATTTCTTCTGGCGCGCAAACAGGGTCCGCCGCCGCACAGGCTTCTTCATACCAAATATCGCGGTGATTATGCCAAGCAATATCGCCGCCCGTGCGTTTGACAACAATGACCTTTTCAACGGGCTTTGCCGCCCCAGGATGGGTCAGCGCTTCGTCAACATTGGCTTTCAAAGGCACTTTGCGACCGCCGCGCAAGCCTTCATCTGCGGTGATCACGACTTTGGCGCCGCAATCTTCAATGCGACCGGCTAAGGCTTCTGGGGAAAAGCCGCCAAAGACGATGGAGTGAATGGCCCCAACCCGCGCACAAGCGAGCATGGCAACGGCGGCTTCGGGAATCATTGGTAAATAAAGGGTGACTCGATCGCCTTTATGGACATTGTTTTCTTTCAGAACATTGGCCAAGCGGCAGACTTCTTCATGGAGTTCTTTATAGGTGATTTTTTTATCTTCGCTGGGGTCATCCCCTTCCCAGAGAATGGCAACTTGGTCGCCTTTGGTCTCCAAATGGCGATCGAGGCAATTGGCGCTGGCATTCAGCGTGCCGTCTTCGAACCATTTGATAAACAGATTATGGGGATCATAGGAGACGTTTTTGACTTTGGTGTAAGGCTTGATCCAGTCAATCCGCTTACCATGCTCTTCCCAGAATGTGTCCGGGTCGTCAATGGAGCGTTGATACCACTCGTCATATTTTGCTTTGTCAATCAGAGCATTTTGCGCAAATTCGGCTGGAACTGGATAAAGATCATTCGACACCTTGGAAGCTCCCTTATGTTCTCTCTTCGCGTCGCTGGATCGCAACCTTTCCGTCTGAGGCTACAACCCTTGTTGGGTCCTCTTGTCATGGAGGACCACAAGATGCAAGCTATACCTCTTTTAGGATTAGTCTCTTCCTTTTTTTGGCATAGCTCAGATATCATGGGGGCGCAGATCATCCTGCTTTTCCCCTACGATATCTATGAATCCCTCGACAATGTTTATAGGCCACATGATCTTTGTCATAGGCCTGCTGTAATTCTTTCGAAGCATGGTGGCTGGATTATTTCAGGTTAAGTGAATTTGAACAAGGGATAGCTGTTTGAAAATTTTAAAATCTCACTGCAAAAATGGTTTTTCGGGCAAAGACGGCTTGAAATATCCCTGTCCAATCAAACCTGTTTTGCGATAACCTTATAGAGTAAAGCGCTTTTTTGATCCCAAGAGCCCTGTTCAAAAATCACAAATGTGATTTGATTCCTTTGGAAAAGGCTCTGGGCGATCTTTCTTAAAAGGAAAAGATGTCATGCTGTTACAACTTTCAACATGGATGGAAATTGAAACTTATCTCAAGACCCAAAAGGCGCTTATTCTCCCAATCGGTTCAACAGAACAGCATGGTCCGACAGGGCTTATCGGCACGGACGCGCTCACGGCCCAAGCGATTGCTGAAAAAGCGGGAGAGATCGCGGACGCTTTGGTGGCACCACCGATGATGTTTGGCATGGCACAGCATCATATGGCGTTTCCTGGCACCATGACCTTGAAGCCATCGACCCTTATTCTTCTCTATTGCGAATTGATGGAGTCGCTCTATCGCCATGGGTTTCGTCGTTTTTTCTTTGTCAATGGCCATGGCGGCAATGTTCCCAGCGTTCATGCGGCTTTTTCAGAGTTTTTTGCCCAATCACAAGATCCCGACCTGCGCTGCCGTTTGGTGAATTGGTGGGATGCGCCTGGGGTCAAAGAAATCTTGCACAGTGATTTTGGTGCCGCAGATGGTCAACATGCCACGGCCTCTGAGATTGCTGTGACCCACTTTCTGTTTCCAGACCATATTAAGCCGATTCCAGAAGGAGGGCTCACCCCGCGCCAAGCGCCCATAGGCCCTTTTTACACGGCCCAAGATTACCGGAACCGCTTTCCCGATGGTCGGATTGGATCAGACCCAAGTCTCGCAAATCCAGAAAAGGGCAAAAAACTTCTCGAGGCTGCGGCAAAAGGTGTTTCTGTTCTCTATGCGAAATTCTTGGATGATTAGAGCAAAGCTGTTTAGAGGAATGTCTTGCTGAAAAAGGATAGGTTTTACAGCATTTTGCTCTTAAGAAGACTGTTTTTGTGCTTGCAGACGCCGCTCAGCAGGTCGGTCAAGATGGACAACATGATCAATGAACCAATGGCGGAGATTCTTCATCAGAATCAAACGCGATCCTAAGGGGCCCCCCGTCGCCGAGAGCGCAATCATTTCATCAAGGGCATCGATCAAAGCTTGATGGGCATCTTTATGCAAGCTGTAATCTGGATCCTGCCGCTGCCGCATGACCTCTTCTTCATGGGCAAAATGATCATGGGTCAGTCTTTTGATGACTTTCAATCGATTTTGTAGATATTCATTGCTCTCATCTTTCGCAACAGAGTCATAAAGCGCATTCAATAAATCGACCATAGATTGATGCTCATGGTCAATTTGCGTGTTTCCCGTCAAGAGCTCATCTTGCCAGGCGATAAAATCCTCCCCGCGCGCAATCGGGCTCGTGTCTGATAAAAAGGCCCGTAGATAATAATCTTCTAAAATTTCATGTTCATAAATCAGGTTCGACATGGCGTCAAAAAATGACATCATGGATTCCGCTGGCGCTTTTTTAAAATGCATCAGAATGGTGCGAAAAACCGAAATAATGCGGTCATGCTCTTTTGCATGGCTTTCCCAATTTGGGATACCGGCGCCTTTTGCAATCAAAGTTTCAAGACGGAAATGCCGTTCGACTTCTTCGACCATGGACACAAGGCGGCTCCGAAACTGCTCTAAATCGCCACCAATTTGCCAATCCACATAAAGTTGATTGACCTCGCCTGCAATGCGCATATGGGCCGCATCAATGGCAACATTTCCTGTGGCAGGAATATGTTTTTGGTCGATAAAGGCCATATCTTTTCACCTTTTGATGCAAAAGAAAAGGTTTCCAAAGGACAAGTCCTTTGGCTGCTGGAGGCAAATAAATCTTACCTATGCGCCTCTTAAGAGCCGAGCCCAAGACTGAAAAAGCCCCTTTCGCCACTCTGTAATCATGATAAAATATCATTTTTCCCAATAGAGTGAAAGAATTCTTGCATCTATACAGGATATTCGACTCTTAAATATACATTGTAACATACAAAAGCAGGTTGCGTGCTATTTCAACCTGCTTTCGAGAAGAACAGAATATTAGAGCAAAATAGGATTGGCGCGCGATCAGGGAGAGATCCCCCTGATCGCTTTCGTCTTGCGGCCAAAACAAAGCCGTTCAATGCCACCAAGCTATCCCTTTATGGTCTGAAAGATTTTATAAATTTTCATGTTCGGCACGCAAAACAATGTCATGCACCGTACAGATTCCAAGCGGCATGCGGCCCGCATCAACAACCAAAGCGCGAGATAAACCAAAATTCACCAAAAGCCGCACAGCATATTTAATGTTCATATCCGGCGGCAATGATAAAACCGGTTTGCTCATGATTTCATAAACATTCACCCGATCTAAAGACCGGCCTTTTGCAATGACTTCTTTTGCAATATCGGAGACAACCAACATGCCAAATTCGTCTTTGTCATCACGGCGTTCCACCACCAGAGAACTGACATGACGTGCATGCATTGTGTGAATGGCCTCACGCACTGTTGCCAGACCAGAAATCATAATCACATCTTTTGTCATGATTTCTGCAATGGTGATATGACTTTGAGCGCTCATAATTCCTCCTCAATCTCATGGAGAAGCGTTGGGATTTGGGTGCCCAACCCAACCACATCTTCGATGGGAAGTTGAAAAGCGACACCAGAGCCTGGTTCTTCATCGAAATTGCCGACGTCTGCAATCGCTTCCAAAATATATCTGGACAGCGAATCAGCAACAATAAACAAGATAATGTCGCGCTGTGCGGCGAGGTCGAGGCCGAAAAAAGTTTTTTTCTTTTTCAACCCCTCACCCCGCCCTGAACTGATCACTGTTGCGCCGGTCGCCCCTTTTTTCCGGGCCGCATCGATCACACTATCGGTAAGTTCATCACTGACAAGAGCGATGACTAATTTCAGCCTCATGTCTGGCCCCCTTGCCGCCTTTTTCGCTTCCATGAAGAAGCCGTTTCATGAAGATCTTTGCTTTTTTTCTTGGTCACCTTTTTCGCGCGATATCGTGCGATATGCTCTCCGATCATGGCATAGCCCAAAACCGACATCACCGGGAATAAGCTGGCAAAAGCGATTAACCCAAAGCCATCGAGAAGCGGATTACGCCCTGGAATCGTGGACGCAAGTCCCAACCCTAAAGCCGCAACGACAGGCACCGTGACCGTTGATGTTGTCACGCCACCGCTATCATAAGCGAGGGGAATAATCATTTTGCTTGAGAAAAAAGTTTGCACAATAACAATGCCATAGCCAACCATGATATAAAATGGCAAAGGTGTTCCGCTGACAATGCGATAGGCACCGAGCCCCACACCCACCGCAACACCCACCGCAACAGCAATTCTAAGGCCGCGTGCTTTTAACGCGCCTCCTGAAATTTCTTCGGCTTTTAAAGACACAGCAATCAAGGAGGGTTCGGCAACTGTCGTTGCAAACCCGATGGCCGCTGCGAAAATATACACCCACATAAAATGGGTCCAATCAAACTTTCCAAGGCTGAGATCAACACCAATGAAATCAGGCGCCGTTAATTGCTGTGCCATGGTTTTCCCAACGGGAAAAAGCGCTTCCTCCAACCCAACAAGGAATAATGTCAATCCAACAAGAACATAGAAAAAGCCAATAAGAACTTTTTTGAGATTAGGAAGATGTTTGCGAATGACCAAATATTGAAACCCAAAAAGGATGGCGACAATCGGTGCCACATCCCGCATGGTCATAAGGAATGTTTCTAAGAGACGGATCGGCAGCTCGGTCATGCGCTGGGTCTCTCCTTTATCGAATCATGCTAAAACAAAGCACAAAGATCATGGGGGTTAAGCTGGCAAAGGCAATCAGGCCAAACCCATCAATCATAGGGTTTCGCCCTTTAATAGAATGCGCTAAGCCCACCCCTAAGGCCGTCACCAGCGGCACTGTAATTGTCGATGTCGTCACACCACCGCTGTCATAAGCAATGCCAACAAAGGCTGGATTTGCAAAAGAGGTCAAACCAACAACAACCAAATAACCGCTGATAATAAAATAATGGATGGGCCATCCTTTCAGAATCCGGAAAACGCCAAGGACCAAGGCTGCGCCAACAGAAAGCGCCACGACAAGCCGTAACTCCATCGCATAGTCGGCTTTTGCTTCTTTTGTATTTGGAATAAAAAGGCCTTCTGCGGCAACAGTGGCCGCTTCATCGGCAACCGCAATGAGCGCTGGTTCTGCTGCTGTTGTGCCAAAGCCGAGAAAAAAAGCAAAGGCCAGCAAGGCGCTCAAGCTCCCCTTTCGGGCAAAGGCATACGCCATGGCTTCGCCGATCGGAAAAAGCCCTGTTTCCAGCCCTTGAATAAAAAAAGTCAGGCCGAGAACCACAAAAACCAAACCAATCAGGATTTTGTCTAAATTTGGAAAAGGTTGTTGCAAGACAACAAGCTGAAAAAAGGCGATAACAAGTATAATTGGCAATAAATCCCGAAAGGACTCTAACATCAATTTGCCAAAGCGCATTAAGCTCGCCTGCATATGCTGCCCCATTTACTTTTCGTTTGTCTTTGTCTTGTGCTTTTATAGTTCTGACATAAAACTGTTACAATCATTCAGGCACATAATTTCAGACTTCACTTTCAAATCCTTTTTCTTTGTATTGATTTCATGAATTTGAGAGCTTTGCAAGGGAAGCCTTATGACATTTTCGCGACGCATAAAAGACAAGCTGGTGCACTTTCACTGAATCAAGGGCAATATTATAAGTCTTTGTTTTATAAAAAAGTCGATCAAAGCACATGTCTCATAATTAAGACATCCGCTATATGTATTGAATTTGTGCAAGGATGCCCAAAAATTCCCCCCAAAAGGGTCTCCCAAGGACTCACGGAATGCCCTTTGGGATCAAATTGCTGTGCCCCTGCTCTCTACCGATCCTCTTGTCCTTGACTCTAAAAAAAAGGCCGCGCCTAATGGCACGGCCCAAGTTTAGGGAGGAAACGCCCAAGAAGTGCGTACGTCAACAAATTATCCCGTGGATCTCTTGATGACGCACTGCAATATATGCCTGACCGAGATAGAAAAGTCAACTATTTTTTTATAGCTATGATTTTAAATAATTTTTTTGAGTATCTTCTCGGGTTTTTTTATATCTGTTGATTTTTTTATTGCAGCGCAACAATCACCTGTCGCTTTCCCAGCCCAAGTGCCTGTCGCAGCTTAAATTAATATTAACTCTCTTTTTCTATCTTAGATCTCGTAATTCTACAGAGCTTTAGTTCACATGACTTAGAACTGAAGTTTTAGACAAGAGTCTTGTCCCTTGAAAAATATCGAAAACTTTCATATCTTAAACTATAGCTGACGCTGAGAGGGTCAAGGGCAAGAGGTTCATTTTAAGAAACAAAGAAGACATAATAAGGCTGCGTTTAGAATATTTCGCTTTCAATTTGAAGCAGATGAAATGCTCTCTGTCTTTGTTCTCATCGCAAAACGCATGATGAAAGAGGCTGCCACTTTAACCAGCTTTGCTCTAGCGCGCTTATTTTGCCGTTTGTAGAGCGGTGCAGTTTACTCTAAGGCAAAAGGAGACCGCTATGCATATTTTAAAATGCCGCCATGCGCCATTAGAGTCACAAATACCCCAGCAAAGATTTTCTTTCTTGAAAATACGCTTTTTAGATATTTTTGAAAAAAAAACGGCTCTCCTTTCTTTTTTTTGTTTTTTCAATATTTTATTACCTTTTCACAGCGCTTATGGATCAGCGATTCCAGCACAAGGTGGCGAACAATGGAAACTTTGCCATCAAGCCATTCGAAATCAAGAGCGCAGCTATACAATCCCACCAGAATTACTGACCTCCATTGCCGTCGCCGAATCAGGACGGTGGCATCCTAAATTAAAACGTGTTGTGCCTTGGCCTTGGACAGTCATGGCCGAAGGCAAAGGCCGCTATTTTCAAACAAAAGAAGAAGCTCTGCGCGACGTTGAACAGCTGCGCAAAAAAGGGGTCCGTAATATTGATATTGGCTGTATGCAGGTCAATCTGCATTACCATGGCCGCCATTTTGCCTCGATCGAAGAGGCTTTTGAACCCGCCATTAATGCGGGCTATGCAGCTAAATTTCTGAGAAATTTGCGTGATTCACACCAATCATGGTCAAAGGCCGTCGGCTATTATCATTCTGGCACACCCTCAAAGAATTACCCTTATCGCCGTAAAGTCATGAAAATCTGGAAGAAAAATAAACGCCATGCTGTCGCGGAAGCGGTTTCGACTTTAGAAATGGCCCCCTCCCCACAAGCAAAACAACCTTTACAACCAGACCAGCTGGCAAAAAGACGGCGCGCGCGGTTACAAACCGCAAAAGTCTCTGTTAAAGACCGCCGCGAATGGGCCCGTGCTGTTTTCGAACAGCGCAAAGCCCAACATAAAGCCTTTGCCGCCCGCCAGCAAAAAATGATGGACGCTTACAGAAATCATCTGGCTGAACGCCTTGAAAAAAAACGCTAAGAAAGCGCTAAGAATAAGAACGTACCAAGAAATAAGAACAAGACTGAATCCTCAGAAGGTTTCCAGCGTGATCTCTCAAAATCTGTACAAATCCCAGTCTTTTTTCGCTTGCGCGAAATTAAGACGACTTTTTCGAGAAAAAGTCTCTCAAAAAGCTTTTGGGTCTTGATTCGAAATTTGAAAGGGCCTGTCTTTTCGGAAGTTTTTCCTTTATCTTCGATGGTCACTGACGATGAAGATTGATAAGAAAGACCAACCCTATGTCTGCCCAACCTAACCCCCTTTCTGTTGCGCCCACAGAAAACCAAGACCATCGCACCGTTCTGGTCGGATTAAGCCGGGACGAGATGATCACGGCGTTTGCAGATCTCGGCGAAAAAGCCTTCCGGGCAAAACAAGTTTGGCAATGGATCTATCATCACGGCGTCACTGACTTTGCGCAAATGTCCAATATTGGCAAAGGATTACGCGAGAAGCTCGCCGCGCATTTTGTGATTGGCCGTCCCGGCATTGTCCAAGATCTACGGTCCAGCGATGGCACCGCAAAATGGCTCATGCGCTTCCCCGATGGCCAAGAAGCCGAAACCGTCCATATCCCCGAAGACGATCGGGGAACCTTATGTATTTCTTCGCAAGTCGGCTGCACCCTCAATTGCCGTTTTTGCCATACAGGCACACAAATGCTTGTGCGCAATCTCGAAGCCGCAGAAATTTTAGGCCAATTGATGCATGCCCGCGATGCCCTTGAGGATTGGCGGCGGCCTGGGGAAGAGCGCTTGATTTCGAATATTGTGATGATGGGCATGGGCGAGCCCCTCTATAATTTTGAGAATGTCAAAAAAGCTCTCAAAATTATGACCGATAATGAAGGGATTTCGATCTCAAAACGGCGTATTACCCTTTCAACCGCAGGCGTCGTCCCCTTAATGGAGCGCTGCGGTGCCGAAATTGGTGTAAATCTTGCCGTTTCTCTCCATGCTGTCCGTGACGATATTCGCGATGAGATCGTCCCTTTGAATCGGAAATACCCCATCGCACAAGTGCTGCAAGCCTGCCGGGACTATCCTGGTGTGCATAATGCGCGCCGCATTACCTTTGAATATGTCATGTTAAAAGATATCAATGATTCCGATGCGGATGCCCGGGAATTGGTGCGGTTGCTCAAAGATATCCCTGCGAAGGTGAATTTGATTCCCTTTAATGCATGGCCTGGCGCACCCTATGACTGCTCTTCACCAGAGCGCATTACACGCTTTTCAGACATTGTTTTCCAATCTGGCATTTCTGCCCCGGTGCGGAAACCAAGGGGCGAAGATATTTTGGCCGCCTGTGGTCAGTTAAAATCCGCGAGTTTAAGACTTCGAAAACATGGGACGCCTGTGCAAAAGACACCCTCCGCAGAACCAGGGTCTCTTGCCCTCTAAAAATGCATGGGAAAATCACAGCTCTACCTTCTTCCGTTTTTCATCCTATTCTTTGTCACAATGAGGCTGAAAATCGGGAAAAAAGGTCATCAGAGGTTTTCACGCCATGGGGAGACATCAGCGATGAAAATTGCAGTGCCGTCAGAAATCAAAACCCATGAATATCGCGTTGGACTTGTCCCTGCGGCTGTGCGCGAATTGATTGCCCATGGTCATGAGGTTTTTATCCAAAAAGGCGCTGGGCACGGCGCGGGTCTAGAAGATTGCCAATATGAAACCCTGGGCGCGACACTTCTTCCTGATGCTGCAGCAATTTATGCTGCCGGGGATCTGATTGTTAAGGTGAAAGAACCCCAAAGCGCTGAAATCGCGCTTCTCCGTCCAGATCAAATCCTGTTCACCTATCTCCATCTTGCCGCAGACCGGCCGCAGACAGAAGGCCTACTGAAAAGTGGCTGTATCGCCATTGCCTATGAAACCATTACCGATTCCCAGGGCCGTTTGCCCTTATTGGCCCCCATGAGTGAAGTGGCCGGGCGCATGTCCATCCAATGTGGGGCCTATTGCCTTGAAAAAGAGCAAGCTGGCATGGGCCTTCTCCTTGGCGGTGTGCCAGGGGTCGCTCCGGCCCAGGTCACCATTCTCGGCGGCGGTGTGGTTGGTGGCAATGCCGCCCGCATGGCCGTTGGGCTTGGGGCCCAAGTGACCATCATTGACAAGAATCCAGACCGATTAAGAGAACTGGATCACTGGTTCAAAGGCCGCGCTGTCTGTCTTTATGGCACCCAACATGCCCTTGAAACCGCTGTTATTCTCTCTGATCTCGTCGTTGGCGCCGTGCTTATTCCTGGTGCTGCGGCCCCTAAACTGGTCACACGCGATATGGTGAGAGCCATGAAACGAGGCGCGGTTTTGGTGGATGTGGCCATCGACCAGGGGGGATGTTTTGAAACCTCCCGACCAACAACCCATGCAGATCCGACTTATGTGATTGATGACATTGTACATTACTGCGTTGCCAACATGCCAGGCGCTGTCGCCCGCACATCTACACAAGCGTTGAATAATGCGACTTTGCCCTATGTTCTCGCCCTTGCCGATCATGGGCTGGACGCTTTAAAGCAAGATAAAGGATTCCAGAAGGGATTGAACATTTATCGTGGTGATGTGACATGCGAAGCTGTTGCCGAAGCTTTTAACCTGCCTTGGCGTGAGACACAGGAATGTTTGCACCCATAGGGATAGGATCTTAGACAGAAAATGCGATTTGATAAAACGGTGGGGACCTCTTTTTGCCTCCGGCGGCCAAAGGGCTTGCCCTTTGGAAACCTTGCCATTTTTCTTGGCATCATTCGGTTTAGGCAAATTGGATCAAAGTGAGAGACCTGTCACTTTGCCCTAGTCTTTTTAAGAGCGATCGCTGCTCTAAACAATCAGCATTAAAAATATGATGGCGGAGAGGCCAATCAAGCCATAGGTGGTCATACGGAAAAGTTGTTCTTGCGCAAGCTCATCTTGGCGTACAGCACGGGCGCGAGAACGCTGCCGCAGATTTTGCGATGGCAACTCACGCTGGGATTGGGGATCTTCTGGATGGCTGTTGATCATAACATTCCTCCATTGTCGGATTTTAGAGCATGTTGCCTTTCATCACAGGCTCTGCCACAAAAACAACATATAAAGTTTATCGCCGGTTTGTCATGAAAAGCAAGAGGCTTTAAGAGCGCAGTTCTGGAAGTCGTTTACGATAGGGTTCCAACAACCTTTCAGTGCTTTTAAGGTCCCTTGTCCTGTGATATAGGCAGATTTAAACTCTCTGCAAGGCTTACACCATAAAATTTCTTTCAATCCTAATGTAAAACCCAAGGCAATCGCTCATTGGGACTCTATTTTGGCTGCAACATGTTTTGCCAGGCGATCTAAAAGCGTTAAAACATCATGGGAAGCGTCTTGCAAATCGTCAATAGCATTTAAAGCTGCTTCTATATTCCCTTTTTCATACTCTTCTAGCGCTTTTTTACCACAATCATGCACATGGCGGTGGGGTTGTTCTAGAGCTTTAAAATCTGGGCTATTTTTGATGAAATCATCGTTTATGGCATCATACCAACGCCCCAATCGGCATGTATGATGGTCTGGTAAAGTGCTCGCCTTCTCATTATCCCGACCAATAATTGTCGCAATGATATGGGTCTTAAAAGCAATATGGTCATTTTTAGCCACTTCAATGGTAACCCATGCATCTCCCTCTTTTGCAGCACTTGCCACCCGACCATTCAAAGCCTCTGTTGCGCGTTCAATCGCTTCCAGGACGCTATTAATTTCATCAACATTTCGGGCGGATAAATCTGCAATTCTTGACGTTCCACTCGAGACCTCATGGGCCGCCGCGCTTTGTTGCGAGAGAATAGAGGCAATGTCTTCCATGCGATCTGTCACAGCATGCACTCTGCCTGAAATACTGTCTAGATGTGTCCCCATGGAAGAAATGACCTCACGCCCATCATCAACGGCTTGGGCGCCATTGGTCATTGAAGAGACAATTTCAGCCATCTCATGACGTAGATTTTCAATACGGCTGCGGATATCTTCCGTCGCTTTTCCTGTTTGGCTGGCGAGATTTTTGACTTCTGCGGCAACAACCGCAAAGCCTTTCCCTGCTTCCCCAGCCCGCGCGGCTTCGATGGTCGCATTCAAAGCCAAAAGATTGGTCTGACCTGCAATAGATTCAATTTGCTCGACAATTTCTCCAATCTGGGCAGAAGCTTCGGCAAGACGATTGACTTTTTCAGCCGCTTGCTGCACCGCTGAAAAAATTGTTTTCATCGAATCCGAGGCCATACCAGATGCCTGAACGCCTTCATTGGCGGCATTTTCAGCAGAGCGCGCATCTTCGGCAGCAGTATTTGAACTTGCGGCGATTTCATTCACAGAGGCAACCATTTCTTCAATGGCCGAGGCCATGGTCTGGGATTGCTCGCTCGCACATCGCACATCCCGCACCATCCGGGCAATCACCCCCATGGCTTCATTGGTTTCAACGGCCGCTTGCACAATATTTTCAAGATTTTCTTTCGCAACAGAGCTGAGTTGTTCTCGCTGGGCGGCAATGCGCATCAAAGTTTCTGACTGTTTTTCTTCTGCCTTTTGAATTTCAATACCACGTTCTTTCAAACTCTGGCTGGCCCGTGCTATGTCGCCAATTTCGTCCGTTCTGTCTTGCCACAAAATAGCAGCAGAAAAATCCCGATCCGCATAACGGCGCAAGGCTTTGGTGATCATTGTAATGGGGTGCGCTAATGTGCGGGCGATGAAAAAACCAATAACAACGGCCAGCAGAACAACACTTATTGCAAAGATAATTTCATTAAGGATGGCTTTATCACGTGCGTCATAAAAATTTTTACCGTCAATAATAATTTCTAGGACACCAATAATTTCACCACTGAAATCTTTCACCGGTTGTGCATAAGCGGCAAGATGAGTCGTACCTTGATCCAGCGTCAGGCTTCCTGTTTCCCCTAAGAAAGCTTTTTCCAAGATATCTTTTGTTAAAATGCCTGTTTCGATGGTGCTCGCATAGTTTTTGATATTTCCATTTTCTTTGACATAAAATCTTAAGTCAGAGTCATCTTCTTTCGCAAAGCCCTCAAGAAAGGCCTGTCCAAAGGACATGCCAAATTCAACGGACCCAACATGTCTTTCTTCATGAAAGACAGGCACAACACCGCGAATCCCAAGACCTGCACCCCCTTTTTCAATGCCAAAACGAGGCTTTTGGGTTTGATTGACTTCCAGAACGGTTTTCCGAAAGGCGGAGAGATCATCCCCATATTTTTCAGGTTTATGGACCCGAAAATAAGATGTCGCCGGGGGGAGATGAAATTGAAACTGGCGAACACCATGGCGATCACGCATTTTTGCGAAACTCGGCAAGAAAAGATCATGTAAAGCTTGGCGATTATTGTTGGCCATAGCCTGCCCGGCAATCGGGAGTTCTGCGATCTGTTCTGCAAGACTGAGGGCACGCGTCGTTTCCTCGGCAATGGCCAAGGAAAGCGTACGCGCATGGGCCCGTAGTTCTTGGTCAATCGCTTGATCAACAAGATCACTCATTGAAGCAGAAGAATGAAAAGCCAGAGCACAGCCAATTGCAATTGCAGGAAATGCCATTGCTCCAACAATTTTTGCTCCAATTGTAAAACGCATTTTCACCTCTTGTAAGAATTAAGGCTTTATTTTTCCTACAGAACTATTAAATAAGCTCATAATTTTATTTCGTTATAGAATAATGCTCATATTTTTACTTTCATGTATTATTTTAACAATGTGATAAAATAATCTTTTTTATAGTGTTTATATTTATGGAACTGTGCCTATGGATAAGGAAATTTGTCTGGAAGGCATAAAGCGCCGCCAAATTTTACAGTCTGCATGCGGGATAAAGGCGCCGCCTCTACCCTCATCTCAGATCCTTGATATTTGACCATCGTAATTATTCTTCACTTTTTTTCCAAAAAACACAATATCATTTAAATAAATGCCTCTAATTAATTTCCCATTTTAAAGAGAAAATCGTCCTTTTGAGGTATAGATAGATCAAAAAACACAACTAAGAGTATTTAGTTTTTCAACTCAGAAATATTGCAATGCAAAAATATATATGATTTCGAAAAAATTATTTTTTAAAAAGAGTCGATCATTTCTATTTTAAATATAGATTTGGTTATAAATAAATATAATATAGGTTAAGAAGATAAACTTTCAAACGATTGAGTTGATTTTTATAGTTTGATTTCACAAAAATTGCTTCAAATTTAATAACTATTTGTTTTTAAATATTTTCTTTCAAAGCTCAATCTATCTTTTCCAAAAATACTCGGAAAATAAGATTTGGAAGTCACAAAAGCAAATTACCTATAATGATAAACTATACTGTGACTTGATATGAAAATAATAGATTTATTACAAAAAAAGCCTGCTTGGTGGCCAAGCAGGCTTTTTAAGTCTTAGAAGATATTGCCAGCGATGACGGTATCTTATGGGTTAATTGCCAAAGACCCCTTTTAAAAGCTGGTCTGGTTGGATTTGTTGCAATTGCGGTTGCGGTGGGGCTGTTGGTGTTTCTGCTGGGGGCGGTGTATTTTCTACCTCTGGTTTTGTTTCCGACTGTGGCTGGGCTGGCTCAGCTTTTGGTTTTTGCCCTAAGCCTCCCAGGAATCCCTTTAACACATCCTCTGGTTTTTGCCCCTCTTTGAACAATTCCTTGCCGAGTCCCTCTTTACCAAGCGTTTTTTGAATTTGCTCTCCAAGCTTACCATCTCCAAGGGCTTTAAGCCCTTTGCCAATGACTTCTTGTTTCATTAAGGCCGCAAGATCTGGTCGATAAGACAAATTATGCCAAGGGCCTGAGACAATGATAGGCACAAGAAGACCCACTTCATCGCCTTGCGCCCCTTGTCCTTCTAGAGACGCAACGGCTTTTGGTTCCAAGCGGTAATTGGCTTGTTTCTGAGGCAAATCAGCCGTGCCAGCCCCCGTGAGGCGCATGAGAGGTGCAAGCATGCGCAAATCATCATTCTTCAAAATGCCTTTCTGGATGATAAAACTGCCAGTTAATTCTGCAAAATCCGTTTTTGCTTGCTCGACGGCGCGACCCTCAAAGGCGGAGCGAATGTTTTTCGCCATATTGGCTAAATCAATGCCTAAAACGGCGCCATCAAAAAAGCCAATTTTGCCTTGTCCAGAAAGATTCGACACCAGCTGTTTTTCTGATTGCCCAACAGAAGACAGAGCAAAATTGGCTTTTGCATTGCCTTCAAGACGGTCAAAATTAGCCACGGCCTTTAAGAAAGGACGTGCGACCAGACCATCTAGGTCGAAATTGGCTTTCAAACGCAGCGGTTTTTTCGCGCCATTTAGGGTCACAGCCCCTTTGGCAATCCCCTCATAGAGATTCAGCTCTTTAAGATTGGCTGTCAGGACTCCATTTTTGAGCAAAATTCCAAGAGACGAGCGGCCAATTTCAAGATCCTGCAGCAAAATTTTCTGGGCCGACAGGGACAAATCCGCATTCAAAGTCCGTAAGGCGCTGACATCGATGGGATCAGACGACCAAGGGGTGGCTTGCGCTGGCTGTTGTGGTGCGGTCGCTGTTGATGGCGACGTTCCAGAAGAAGACGGAGCGTTTTGAGGCGTGCTTGCAGGCTGTGCCGAGGTTGAAGACGCGCTGAGATAAGGATTGACATTGAGTGTGTCAACATCAAGATTTCCCTTGATCGAAATCTTCGATCCAAGGCTCACCGCCACGCCCCCTTGCGCTTGAATATCATCAAGGGTGATTTGTGCTTTTTGGAGAGAGAGGGTCGTGCCTTTATAGTCAAAATTGCCTTTGAGGGCGAAATTATTCAAACCCTGCCCGCCAGCCTCCTTCGGCAGAGGGTTTCCAACCCATTTCGCCAGGGCGCGGAGATTGGGGACAGTGACATCAAGAGTCCCCGCCGCATTGGCAGGCCCAACAACACCATCATAGGAGAGTGTGACAGGGTTTGAGGATAAAGCCAATTTCGCTTTAATGGTTCCTCCGCCCATGGCTTTGCTGACCGCATCACTTTGAAGAGACAAAGACAGCCTTTCCCCTTTCCAGGTCAAACCGCCTTTCAGAGCAACGGGACTGTCCAAATCGGGCAGAGAAAGATCCAGGTCAAGGTCACTGACCATTTCTTTCTGGCCACTGCGCATGTCATGGTAAACGATTTTAGCATCGCTGAGCGTGATTTCCCCGAGGCTGATCGTAAATTCTTGCGCGTCACTTTTTGCATCTTGATTTTCAGCCGTCGCCTCTGCCGCAGAAGGTGCGCTGGGCGCTGTTTCTGTGCTCTCTGATGGTGGTGCGGCTTCAGAAGAGTCAGGGGCTGTAAATTCCCAATTCGGTTTGCCCTTCTTATCAATCTCAAGAAGGATTTCCGGGCGAATCAAATTAAAACGATCGACAATGATATTGCCCGAAAAAAGCGGCATAAGTTGCAAATCGAGCACCAACCGCTCCAACTTTGCCATGTCTTTTTGGCGGCTCCCGGGCGCATTGCCCAGAACAACGTCCTCGACCGCTAAACTTGCTTCCGGAAAGAGGGAAAGGGATACATCACCGTTAATTTCAAAACGACGCCCGGTCTGGGCTTCGACTTGTTTGGTCAATTCAGCAATATAAGTTTCTTTCGGCACCATCATTGGCACGATGATGATGGCGGCGAGGAGGAGCAAAAATAATCCCCCCAAAACAATCAGGACCCGTTTCAAAACGCAGCTCTCCTCTTCCCATAGACTGCCAAATAAGGGCAGGCGATTTTTGGTTTACAGATGATCTTATGCCAGACAAGATGCTTCAGACCAATGACAAAGAGACCTTATGCTTTACCTAATGGTTCGATCCAAACAGAAAAGCGGTGTAAAATGTCAAGTCCGATGATCTTTGTCTGAATGTTTGAAATCGATGTCAGCCACTGTATGAAAGAGTTACAGACACTTACAAGTTGTTTTCTTTGCTTTTATCGGAAAAGAGGATTCCTTCTTTGCCTGTTCAGCGTGTAAGTTTCCTGTTTCCATCCCTCGACACTTTGCTTTAATCTTAAAATCAAACGTCATTGTGAACTGATTCTTTTTGTTTCGGGTTTGCTATGAAACCGAGATCACGTTAAAAAGATCTCCTTTGTTAGGTTGAACATTACAACCCTTGGAAGGTTCGGTCTCCCTGTTTTATCACGAAGGAGCAGCTTAGAAAGCGTTGCCCAAAACTTTATGCGACCTTTCTAAGAACAAAGCTCCAAATGCTTTGGAGAAGCCAAAGAATGAGCGAAAA
This sequence comes from Alphaproteobacteria bacterium UBA2562, assembly GCA_002340345.1. Lineage (GTDB taxonomy): Bacteria > Pseudomonadota > Alphaproteobacteria > UBA2562 > UBA2562 > UBA2562. The sequence continues at coordinate 22,453 of DDLW01000158.1, forward strand.
ATACCGCCTGGTCACCCGTAGTGATTTCGATGGCTTGGTCTGCGCGGCCCTGCTGAAAGAAATGGATATGGTCGATGATATTCTTTTCGTCCATCCAAAAGATATGCAGGATGGCAAAATCGACATCGGCGCCCGCGATATCACAGCCAATCTTCCCTTCGTTCCCGGCGCGGCTATGGTTTTCGATCACCATGCCAGCGAAACAGGGCGTGTTGACGCGGTTGGAGAGTCCACAACCTATATCAATATCGCAGATGCACCATCAGCAGCACAGGTGATTTATCAGCATTTCGGATCCGATAGCCGATTCCAAAAAGTCAATGCTGACATGATGGCCGCTGTGAATAAGGCCGATTCCGCACAATTTAGTGAAAAAGATATTTTGAATCCCGAAGGCTGGGAATTACTCTCTTTCTTGATGGATTCGCGTACGGGTCTTGGCCGCTTCCGCACCTTCCGTATTTCCAATTATCAGCTCATGATGGAGCTGATCGACATGCTTTTAGAAACAAGTATCGAAGACATTTTGGATCACCCAGATGTCAAAGAGCGCGTCGAAGTCTATAAAGACCATCAAGAAAAGCATAAAGAACAAATCAAACGCTGCTCAAAAGTGCATTCTAATCTTGTCGTCGTCGATATGAGAGAAGAAGAAACGATTTATGCTGGAAATCGTTTTGTTGTTTATGGCCTATATCCCTGGATCAATATTTCTGCAACGGTCTTATGGGGCTTGAAAAAACAAAATGTTGTTTTTGCCATTGGGAAATCCATCATCAACCGGACATCCCAAACCAATGTTGGTGAGCTCTGCCTGAAATATGGCGGCGGCGGCCATGTCGCTGCAGGAACCTGCCAGATTCCGACGCCAGAAGCTGAGAAAGTTATGGAAGAGCTCGTCACACAAATCACAAAAGATGGTTGAAAAAGCTTTTTGAAAGACTTTTTCTCGAAAAAGTCGCCCAATTTCGCGTCAGCGAAACCCTAAAAATCCTTCGAATTTTTACATGCCTCCGGCAGCCAAAGGGCCCCAAGGGGATCGGGGGGCCCTTTGGAATCCCTGGACTTGGAGCGCAGCCTGCGTGGTACTGGAACGCAAACTATAAAATCCAAAGGATTTTATATAAAAAACGAGAAAGAGTTAAAACTCTTTCTCGTTTTTAAGCGAGCAAGGACCAAATGGCTTTGCGGTAAGCTTGCTCTATCTCTTCTGCCTTAATATGGCGTCCCTTTTTCACAACCCAACGCCCGCCAATCATAACGTCACAAAGCGCATTTTGCGGCGATGTGAAAATCAGACTGTCCAAAAGCAAATCATTGGTCTTATCAAAAAGTTCGGGATGATCCCCATCTAAGACAAGAAGATTGGCCCGATGCCCTGCTTCTATGCCCTTGATTTTACGGTGGAGCGCTTTTGCCCCGCCCGCCAGACCCATTTGCCAAAGATTTTCCCCTAAGGAACTGCCCGCTGTGACCTCTGGGAGGCCCTGGATAACCCCATGATGGCCCGTGCTGAGCCTTTGCCCATATTCCAGGCTGCGGAGTTCTTCAAAGGGGGAAAGGGAAAGGCAAGCTCCTGATCCAATAGCGCCAGCGCCCCCCCGGCGGAGATATTGGCCTGCAGGGAAAAGGGCAAAACCCATATTGGCTTCTGTGGTTGGACAAAATCCAACCGTCACCTGCTTGTCTAACAGGCCTTTAATTTCTGGGATAAGCGCTTGATTGGCATGGATAATACTCCATCGTGGCCCTAAAGGTGCATGATCAAGAAGCCAGGTTAAAGGACGTTTGTTGGACCATTCTTGGCAGTCTTCGACTTCTTTTTGCGTTGCCGCCGCCAGGATTTGAATGGGGCTGTGGGTGTTATGTTGCGTCATAGCCAGCGCCGCATCATTCAAAGCTTTCGGCGGCACCGCCCGAAGAGAATGGAGACCAAGCCCTAAACTTACATCCCTAAGGCCACTCATGCGGCTATTGATATCCCCGAGGAAATACAGAAATTGCTCATGGCTGTTTACAAACCGCTTTTGCGCTTTTAACGGGGGCTCGCCGCCAAAATGGCTGCTTTGGTAAAGTGTCATAAACAGCGTGAGACCAATGCCAACATCTTGTGCCGCTTGTAAAACCGCTTGCGCCATCGCGATACTATCGTCATAGGGCTTGCCATTGGGGCGGTGATGCAAATAGTGAAACTCGCCAACCGAACTATAGCCTTGCCGAACCATCTCGCTGAAAACATAGCATAACAAAGGATGGAGCAAGTCTGGGGTCAGCCTTTGGGAAAAGTCATATAAACGCTCACGCCAATGCCAAAAACTGTCCGGCTCTTGCTGCTCGGACCGGCGGCGGCTCTGGCGTTTTCCGGCTTGGGCTGTTTCTAAAAGACCCGCAACCAAGCGCTGATAGCTACTGCTATGGACATTGGGCATAGCCGGTAAAACCGGTCCTTCAAGGATCTGCGCCCCAGATTGCGCCACAAGCCGTTCATTGACCCGGCTTTGCACAGTCAGAATATCCCCATTGCGCGCAAGGGTGATCAGGACATTGCGCTGCCACCCCTCAGGCAGCAAAGCTGCTGATGCAAAGAGTTTCATGATCTGTCCCTCCTGGACATAAAGCTCCCTCTGCTTGAGGAAGATCTTCACACCACCCATTTTTTGATTTCTGTCAAGGCTTCTTGAATCCCGCTGGATTGTGGTGCTGACAATAATTGAGAATCATAAGACGTCTTTTCCAGCATGTCCGTTACAAGGGTCACAAAATCTTGTTGGCCTTTGGGGTCGCCGCCATGTCCTCTAAGAGACCAAGGGGTAAAATGGTTATTTTGCTGGGCCCACTGCCGTAAAAAAGGCTCTTCTGGCCAGTCTGGCCGTTCAATCCCAATCAGAGGACAGCGATTCAGGGCCGCTTCCACATAAAAGCCATAGCCTGTCTTTGAAATCGCCAGATCACTGCTGGCCACCAGGTCAATAAAGGGCAGATCTAAGTGATCATAGGCATATAAATCTTGGCGATCTGGCGCATCTTCCTGATAGCTTTTCCAAAGAGAGCGGGTCAAAAGCCAAGAGGCTTTTGGGATCGTGGGCAGCCTCTCCAACAGCGGTCGTTCGGCGCGAATACCACCAAAGCACATGAGAATCAGGCGTTGGTCCGGGGGCAGGCCTAAGGTTTCGAGAATTTGATGTTTCCGATTTTCCCCCACCCGGCCAATGGGGCCAATGGGGCGGCGTTTTGCCCCTAAATATGTCATCGGGAGATGCGGTGTGAGTTGAAGGAACATCGCCGCTTGCTGGTAAGCCTCTTGAATTTGCGCCAAAATCTCTTGGGCATGGGGCTTGTCTGTTCCGCCCAAAGACTGCGGCTGTGGCAGGCAATAGGCCTGAAAAATACTCGCCCAATCCAGAGAACATAACGCCAAAGCGGGCATATCCAACCGAGACGCCGCAGCAAGACTACTATAGGCAATATTCGAAATCACAAGATCAGGTGCCAAAGCAGCCAAACGCTGTTGTTCTTCTTTCAGCCTGTCGTCCCAATGCTGGTGAAGCTTTTGATAGGCTGCTAAGCTGGCGGGGACATCAACAGCAGCAGGGCCCTGCATCGCCATTTCCGCCTCTGGGGGCGGCGCGTCTGTCGCGAATATCGTCTTTGCAGGAAGCCAAGCGTCAAGAAGAGCGCGCGGATGGCGGCATCTTACGGTCAAACGCCAAGACGGGTGGTCTTGATGTATTTGACTCAAAACCGGTAAAATCTGCGCCAGATGACCATAGCCATGGCCCGAAATATCAAAAAGGAGATGTGGCATAGGATCGTTGTCTTTTGAAAAAAACAAATTCTTTTTGCTGGGAACACTTTCATTTTATCATCTCTTAAAGGCGAAAAAGCAAAAGGATAAGGCCCTCACTCTGCCATTATCCTCTAAGCGATGGCAGAGAGAGACTTCTAAAGCCAATCGGCACATCACCTCTTGTCGTGCCTCCCCATCATGCCCGTTCCTTCAAACTTATCCAAATCTGATCATACATAGCTAAAGCTGTTCATGTTCAGGTTCGGGGTTGAATTCCTGCTTCGTTGCGGCTGGTTTCGTTCCCGTTTTATGACGGGAGCCAGAGCCTTCCGCTCCACAGGCTGACACCGTGGAACTCACGGCGTAATTCTTCAGATTGATTGCAGCGTTCTCGCGGCATTTATCCGCTGCGATTAAGGCCGGTTTGATTGAGCATGTTGCTTGGCCGGACTGGTCGCAACGGCGCCTTGATTTGTCACCTGTGTTGGCACGTTTACCGGAAATTAACGCCAAATTGGGGGCAGAAGTCGCCCAAAAACGAAAAAAAACCAAAACAGAACCCAGTTTGCCAGTCTAATTCCTGGAATAACGCCATTTTACGCCTAAAATGAGAGAGTCTCACAGTAATTCGAAGTGTCCAGTTTTGAAGATTTTGCAACGCAAAATTTAAGATAATCAAAGTGTCATAATAACTGAAGATATTTGATTTTATACAAAATTTATGATAATATAGAAACAATAAGGAGTAGAAGAAATGAGCGAAAGTGTACAGATAAAACCTCAATATGAGGAAGATATTTTAAATCATGTTGATTTGCAAACTTTACGCAAATTTGTTCAGGCTGGTATTGATGACCCTCGCCCAAAATTGAGTTTAGAAGATGTCGAAAATTTTTTTCAAGAGAAATATGGTATAAAATTAAAAGATGATTAAGCTTATATTTTCCGAGAAAGCAAAAATTGATCTTGAAAATATCGTTTTATATTTGGCTAACCGGAATCCGCAAGCAGCAAACAATACAATTAAGGATATTCACAAATCAACAAAGCTTCTTATTCAGCTACCAAAGCTTGGAAGGCAGCGTCCGGAAATAAATTCTAAGATACGCAGTCTTAATAAAAATAATTACTATATTTTCTACATATATTATGAAGATGATCAAGTTATTGAGATTATACGTGTTTGGGATACAAGACAGAATTTAGATAATATGGAATTATAATCTCCTGAACACTTCGAAAAACCCGATGCTTTTTGCTTTGAGATGTGATTCACTTTTGTGAGGATATGATCTTGGGAGAGGGAAGATAGGCCAACAGCGCGGCTTTTGGGATCTTGAGGATCATTATGCGAAGCTCAGCGAGACGGGCGATCCCTTGGAAACCCTGGCTTCTGCGGTGAATTTCGAGCCTTTCCGCTACCGCTTTGAGAAAGCGCTGAAACGCTCTGATGGGGCCAAAGGTGAGCGGCCTGCCTATGATGTGGTTCTGATGTTCAAGATCCTGATCTTGCAGGCTTTATATGGTCTGTCCGGCGCGCAGGCTGAATTCCAGATCCGAGATCGGCTGAGTTTTCTGCGTTTTTTGGGGCTTTCTCCATAGGATCGGACGCTTGATACCACCACCATCTGGAAACCTCTAATTACCTCTTTTCTTGATTTTCAGTCTCAAGCTTTTCAATAACTTATGAGGCTTCGCAACGCAAAATCTGAGGTAAATCGAGGTAGCCAATCCTGTGGGACTTTACGTACCTTTGTTGGGATAAACCCAACGTGCTTCTTGAGCAGGCAGGAACCACAGAGAGGGACGGAAGACGATCTTTTGTACCCTAAACGCCTTGCAGGCTGCCCATGCTATCGGCTACGAAAAATGAGATAGACTTGAAATTGTCGGTCTCCATGGTCCGGGCTGAAATAAGCGCTGCCGCCGGAAGGCCGCGTCACCCACCTTTTATCAAGGCTCCTACTGCAAGCCAAAAGCAAGTTAAACCAAATTACAACTCTGTGCTCATGTAAAACACAACGGATAATCACTCTGGAGTATATTGACATGTGAAATCTTGAGATGCCACCGACCGGAAGGCCGATCCCTTGAAGGTTTGGAACCAGAGCCGCACCCCCAATCGTGAAGGAGATCCCTTTGAAGCTGTCGATCCTTTTTACACCAACACGATACGCAATTGCATTGCGTTATCGCTATTATATCGCAGCTTTTTTTGCCGCTTTTATCGGCGTTATGATTTCCATCACCATCCCCAATGTCATTTTCTACGCCGATGATGTCGCCCAAAAAGCAAAAAGGGGGGATAGCAGCGCAGATCATATCCGCGTTGGTGTTCTGCACTCTTTAACCGGCACAATGGCTGTCAGCGAAAGGCCGGTGGCTGATGCAATTTTATTTGCCATTGACGCTCTCAATCAAAAAGGCGGTGTCCTTGGGCGCAAAATTGAGCCTGTTTTGATTGATGGTGCCAGTGATTGGGCGCTTTTTGCCAAAGAAGCCGAGAGATTAATTGTCAAAGAAAGGGTTTCCGCTATTTTTGGCTGTTGGACATCTGCCTGCCGCAAAACCGTCCGTCCCGTCTTTGAAGCCCATGACCATGTCCTCTTCTACCCGGTGCAATATGAAGGCTTAGAACAATCCCCCAATATTGTTTATGCGGGCGCCGCCCCGAATCAGCAAATTATTCCCGCCACCAAATGGGCCTTAGATTATCTTGGCAAAAAGATTTTTATCATTGGCTCTGATTATGTTTTCCCCCGCACCGCAGGCGAAATTATTCGCGCCCAGGTCACGGCTTTGAATGGCGATATTCTAGGGGAGATTTACCTGCCCCTTGGCGAGCAAAATTTTGACCAAGCCATTGCGGCCATTCAAGAGGCCAAACCAGATGTCATTTTCAACACCATCAATGGGGATAGCAATATCGGTTTTTATCAAGCCTTACGCCGGGCTGGCATTACAGCAGACGCCATGCCGGTGATGTCTTTCAGCCTTGCGGAAACGGAAGTTCAAGCCATTGGTCCTGCCTTGGTCGCAGGCGATTATGCGGCGCGGAATTATTTTCAAACCATTGATAATCCAGGAAATAAAGCCTTTTTAGAGGCCTTACGCGAGAATTATGGCCCAGACATCCTGGCCACAGCCCCCATGGAAGCCGGCTATTTCAGTGTCTATTTTTGGGCGCAAGCAGTCCAAGAAGCCGGGTCTTCTCTTTATCGCCGCTATCGCCATAAATTGCTGGGCCAGTCTTTACAGGCCCCAGGCGGCCTTGTCTATCTCGACCCCGAAAATCGCCATGTCTGGCGCCAAGTCTTAATTGGCCAAGCCAAGACAGATGGCCATTTTGACATTATTTGGTCCAGCGGTCGCCCCGTCCGCCCGATTCCTTATCCGTCTTTACGCACAAAACCAGAATGGACAGCCTTTCTAAAAAGCTTACAAGAAGGGTGGGATGGACAGTGGGCAGCCCCCTCGCCCCGCACAGAGGGGCTGCAACCATGACCGTTGATTTACACACAGAAAAAGAAGACTTCCCCAAACCCCGCCCCGATTCACGGCGCGGATTTTCCTTGGCCAGTGAAATTGGCATCATGCTGGTGCTCAGTGCACTGGTGCCCTTACTCTCCATCGGTTGGAGCTATTTCAACACCGCAGAGCATCAATTGCGATCAGAGATTACAGACTCGCTTTCTACCGCTGTTGATGGAAAATCCCGCCAAATTGAAAGCTTTGCCAGAGATCGCCTCCGGGATAGTCTCACCCTCGCCAGTTTAGAAACAGTGGCCGAAGCCTTACAGATTTTCAAAAAATACCAAAAAGAGGGCATTACAGCCCCCTCTGCGATGCCAGAACAATTGGACGCCTTACGTGATGCCATGGGCGCGCGGGATCTTGTCTTGATTTCCGCAGAAGGACAAATCCTCTATGCGGGCCAAGAAGCCCTTGGTCAACCCAGCCGCAGAGGCCGCCTGCTCCACCCCCAAGACAAAAACCGCGATATTCTGGCCCATCTTTTTGAGCTCTCACGCACTTTATTAGAACCCCACATTTCTGATATCGCTTGGTATGCCCCCCAACAGCGTTTTGCAGGCTTTACAGCCGCTCCCATTCTCAGAAATGGGCAGGTCCTTGGGGTTATTGCTTTAGAAATGGATTTAGACAGTCTTTTCCAACTTGTGACAGAGGCCTCTGCTTTGGGGATTAGCGGTGAAAGCCTTGTGGGCGGATTTGCCCCTAAAGAAGGCCTATCGCCCCCCGAACCGATCAGCGTTTCTAAGCCTATTTTCCTCTATAGCCCTCTACGCTATGCCGATCCCACCTCTGAGGTACAGCCCGTCTTTCTGACTGGCGCGGCGGCAACCCCTTTTCTACAAGCCCTCTCTGGCATGCGCGGGGGCGGTGAAAGCGTCGATTATCGCGGCGAAAAAGTCATTGCGGCCTGGCGCTATTTGCCCTCTTTCCGATGGGGCTTAATGGTCAAAGTCGATCTTAAAGAACGCCTGGCCCCTTTAGAACGCTTAAGGCTGACGGGCTATACGGTCATGCTGGTGATGTTGATCTTAATCCTGGTTGTCTCTGGCCTGATGGCACGGGCCATTACCGCCCCCGTCCAAGGCCTTGAAAAGGCCGCTCGCCGTCTCAGCGCCGGGCAATTGCCCAGCGTTCCCACAGAAGCCGGCGCCCGCGAACTGACCGCCCTTGCCGAAGCGTTTAATGATATGGCCGAACGCATCCATCTCTATCAAAGCGAACTTCAAGGCTTGGTCGAGAAACGCACCGCCGCTTTGCGCAAAGCCAAAGATCAAGCCGAAAGTGCAGCCAGAGCGAAAACCGAATTCCTGGCCATGATGAGCCATGAACTCCGCACGCCCCTGAATGGCATGATGGGCATGGCCGAGCTTCTCCGCCCCAAACTTGCCGGCGATCCCGAAGCCGAACATCAAATCAAAGTCATCCAAGCCTCTGGCACGGCTTTGACTGATCTGATTCGCGATATTCTTGATATTGCTCGGATTGAAATTGGCAAATTAAGCTTTGCCCAAGATTCTTTTTCCCTGTCGAGCATGGAAGAATCCCTCGATGCCCTGATCCGGCCCAGCGCTGAAAAAAAAGGTCTTTCTTTCACCCTTGGAACCGCAGACGGGGTTCCTGCTTATGTGAAAGGCGATCCCGCAAGATTACGACAAATCCTTTTAAATCTTCTTGGCAATGCGGTGAAATTTACAGCGGTTGGCCATGTTTCCTTACAGATCGAACCCTTAAAAACAGGGTGGCTGCGCTTTAATGTCGAAGATAGCGGCGTTGGCATTACGCCTGAAGACTGTGAAACCTTGTTTGAACCCTTCACACAATCACGGCGCAGCGGTGGTGAGAGCAATCATGGCGGCGTTGGCTTGGGGCTTGCCATCTCCCGCCGCCTCGCAGAGGGCATGGGGGGCGTGCTGTCCCTATCAAGCGAATATGGCCAAGGATCCACCTTCACCTTAGATTTGCCCCTAGAGACAGCAACGGCGAAAGATTGGGCTGCGCCACAAACCGAAGCGCTTCTTACGGTTCCAGGATCCGACCTGCATGCGATTGATGAGTCGCAAAACGCAGCGCTGCCACCACTCTCCACATTGGTCATCGAAGATGATGAGGTCAACCGCCAAGTGATTCAAGGCTTTCTCCAACGCGACGGCCATGATGTCATTCTGGCCGAAAATGGCGCCCAAGCTTTGGATATTTTAGCGCGCCAAAGCTTTGATCTCGTTCTCTGTGATTTGCGCCTGCCTGATATTGCTGGCTCAGACCTCGCCAAAATCATACGCGACCAGAATGGCCCCCCTGTCATTGCCGCAACAGCGAATCTCATGCCAGAGGATCGGCGCGCCTGCGAAGAGGCTGGCATGATTGCAATTTTACCAAAACCAATTTTACCGACAGCCCTGACCAATTGTCTGAAACAAGCCATGCAAGGCCGCACAGCTTTGCGCCTCTCTTCGGACCCTGGCACCATCGCCCCACAAGACACAGCCCCACTCTTAGACCAACGCTATTTAGACGAAATGCGAACGCTGCTCTCCGAAGAACAATTTTCTGCCTTGGGCGAAAAAAGCTATAGCCTCATTGCCAGCATGGTGGGCGACATTGCCAAAGCGCAAGCGGATCAAGACTGGCCCGCACTCGCAAGCCTGGCCCACCGTTTGGCTGGAACGGCTGGCACCTATGGCCTGATGGCCCTTGCGGCCCAGGCCCGTCTTCTCGAAAGCCAAGTCCGCCAGGACCATGAGACCGAAACCGCAGAAACATTCTTCCAACTTTGTGAGGAAAGCCTCGCCGCCCTTGCCGCCATTCTTCCCCGGTCTCTGGACTTGGAACAGTGACTAAAGTCCTAAAAGCTTTTTGAGAGACTTTTTCTCGAAAAAGTCGCTTTCTTTCGCGTTAGCGAAAAACGATCTGAACCTCATAGAGTTTATAGGCCCATATAATATGACAAAAAAAGA
>DDLW01000114.1 GCA_002340345.1 Alphaproteobacteria bacterium UBA2562
CCGCAAAACGCAGCGATCAGGGGGATCCACCTGATCGCGCTTTACTCTAGGGTGTTGGCGTTTGCATCATGAGATCAGCGACCCAAATGAGAAGCTGCCCATAGGAGCCGAGACCCGTTGCTATGAGATGGTTCAGCAGGACATAGAGGGGAATCAATACCCAGAATGTCAAACAGACCGCCCCGGCAACCAAAAGTGGTGCCCAGATTGACATCCAGCTGTCTTTTTCCACCGCTGTTCCATCCGGATGGGTCCGCAATTGGAAGCGTCTTTCCTGCACAAATCGATCGATCCGCTGCCGCAAAGCCGGGAGCCAATACAGGCTGTGTGTTGCAAGAGCACATAAAGCAAACCCGAAATGTATCAGGGTTGGCACAAGGGTCGTGAACAACATGGCAAAGACCCAGAGATAGGCCGCATTTGTTTCAAGATAGCCCTCTAAAGATGTTCCGGGCGTTAAAAGACTCACCTTGATTGCATGCAGATTGATTTCGGTATTGATACCCAAGCCTTCAAGCAATTGCACAACAGCAATCATCACGGCAAGCAGTAGAGGGACCAAGAGAACGGCCACTATCAGATCCGCTATAATCAGCACCACTCTTTTAGCGCTTGCATCCAGTTTCAGATGCAGGGCCAGCAAAATTCGGGTTGCGCCAAGGGAAAACCGGTCAAAACAGGCATTGATAAAAGGAAGAAATAACAGGGGAACCGAGAGTTCGAAATAAGACGTCACAAATGTTTTCCACCCTCCATCCAAGGTGAAACGCATGGACAGTGGTACCACAAACAGCAAGCCTATCAGTGTCAAAATTGCTACAGTTCGGCCCCTCCAAGACAATTGATCCAAGTGACGCGCCATCATACGTCCAAATACAATCGCGACAGCGAAAATGAAAGTGAAAGCAACAGTGCCAGCACCAGCAAAAGCGACAGCAAAAGCGCCAGCAAAAGCGATGAGCCCATCTCTTTTGCGTTCCGAACCCCGCAGACGCTCAAGTTGTATCCTGGTCAGACAACCAAGCCAGTAAAATAATATGAATACCCCTAATGTTGCCAAACGCCAGGATAAGGAAGCTCCGGAGTCAGAAAAATTCCAGATTGCAAAATGCCCCTTATCGGTGAAACTATAGACCACGATCACAGCAATCAATGGATACAGGATCGCCAGAGACAGGCAGGTTTGGAAACTTTTGAAGGTCAAGGGGCTATGTTCGGAGAAGGGGTGCAGGGATTGCCAATGGATATGTTCGCCATGCCTTTTGAAATATCCGTCCCCCATGATCCGGTCAAACAGGGCAAGAGTTGCGCGAATGGCCCGTTTCAGTTTGTCTGTTATCCCGCCAGCCTCGGTCAGAAGATCCAGAAAGAAACGGCGTCCATAATCGTCCGGCTTGGTCTTCAAGGATCGTTTTGCAAGGGTGAAGACGGTCCCTGCGGCCAAAATGCCGGAATAGAAAAGTAACGTGATAATAATCGGAAATGAAACGCCTAACCAAATTGCGAATTGATGCGGCGCAGTGCCAAGGCATGTCACAAATGAAGGAACCGAAGTGATTTCACACGCCATCACGCCTCCTCAAATCCATCATCGCAATATCTATAGGCTTGCCAATGTCCGGTTTCTCTTGCGATTGCGGGGGTCCTATTTTTGGAACCCTTCTGTTGCACATTTAAGCGATCATTGTGCGTTTATGTTGTTTGTTTTTGGTTTTAGCCTGTGCCCTCAGAGCATATCCCAAGGGCTGATACCAAGCTGCACAGTCGATGACTTTTGGGTTGCCATGGGGCACAAAGCCGGTTTGATGATAAACACCATTGGGTGTTTGTCCATTAAAAGTTGAATGAGATCTCTTTGTATTATAATGCCTAATCTGTGAGGCGATCTCTTTTTCGCCTTTTGGTCTGATGCCGCCAGCAGCCTTTTTCATCCCCGGAGATTTATATTGAATTATCCGTCAAAAGGTCTGTAAAATGATGGCTGGTCAATTGGCTTCCCTGATCCATATTAAAAATGTCTGACTTGCGCGCAAGAGACAGGGCTTCTTTTAAGGCATACAGACAAAAGGCTTTCTCTATTGTATTTAGTCTCTACCAGGACAGACTTTCGTGTGAATACCAGTCTAAATCGCTACGCGATATAAAAGTCTCCCTTATGCTCCTTAAGCGCATCAGGCGACGCATCCGATGGCGGCCAACACAATAGCCCTGACATTTAGAACAAAGCTGGTTAAAGTGGGTGTCCCCTTCACCATGGGCTTTGCGGTAAGCGCTAACAACAAAGACATAAAGCATTTCACCTCATTCAAATTAAAAGCGAAATGCTCTCATGCCCACCAGCAAAGTCGATGACTTTTCGGTTGATATATAGAGTGTTCGAAACTTTTCACGTCAAGATTTAAGACAAGGAGTATCGCAAGTGAGCGAACAGGCATCGGATATCCCAGCCATATTGGTGGCTGACGATGACCGCCTTGTTGTGGAATTGGTGAAATCAATTTGCGCTGTCATCGGCTTTAAAGATATTTGGACGGCGAGCAATGGTGCAGAAGCCTTCGAATATGTGAAAGACAAAAAACCAGATATTCTTGTCACGGGCTTACGGATGGATCCCATCAATGGGATTGAACTGACCCGTTTATTACGTAACCCTATGGAAAGCCCTAATCTTCTTTTGCCGATTATTATGATGTCAGGCCATGTTTCCGTTGAGGATGTCTTGGCCGCACGAGATGCCGGTATTAATGAGCTTCTGGCGAAACCCCTTACAGCAAAAGCTTTGTTCCAAAGGATCTATCAAATCATTGAACATCCCAGGCCTTTTGTCATGACAGACCGTTATTTTGGTCCTGACCGCCGCAGGGTGAGCAAACCTTTTGCTGGCATTGATCGTCGCAGTGCGAATCAAGCGGCGCCTGCCGTGCGTGTGCTCGATCCAACCTCCAATTTTGCGAAAGATTTACGCCGAAAAGCAGAGGAGACATTCACAAGATGAGTCAGAATGGATCCACAGCCTCTGTGCATTTTATAACGCCTCCAGATGACCTTAAACGCAAAGCGAAAACCAGTCTTTCTTTTGATGAGAACACTTTAAAAAAAGCAGAACATGCCGTCGCGCGCTTCCTCGATCAACATCGTGATTGGTGCGAGAATGAACTCGATGGGTTCAAAAATTTTATCGAAACCCTCGATGACCATGAACGTCTGAATGAAGCAGAAATGGAGGTTCTTTTCAAATTCGCGGATTCCTTACGGAATAATGGCGGCATGTTTGGCTATGATCTTTTAACGGAAATCGGCAAATCCCTTTGCTGGTATCTTGCAGATCGAAACGTCGACAGTGCGGCCATGTTGGTTATTCGCCTCCATATCGATGGGATGGGCGTTGTTTTAAGCAATGACCTCAAAGGAGAAGGAGGCCTGATCGGGAAAAGCCTCATGGATGATTTGCGTGCCGTCGTAACAGCAGCACAACAAGAGGTCTGATCATTTTCTCGCTTTTCTTTCTTCCCCTTGCAACAGATTGAGTGCCACCATGACACGTAACCGATCCTATGGCCGCGAAAATCAAGCTGCTAAGACGATGGGATCACGGTCAACGCGTCACAGAAAAGACTATTGGCCGGCGTCTCAACTTGGCATCGATGAGGTGATTTTTGAGTTTGTCTCACAAGGGGCTTATGTCAAAGTCACGGCGATGCACCCCAAAACGCTGACCGAAGTTGTCGCGGTTGGTGCGGCATCAGCGAGCGAAGCCGATTTGAAGCGATTGGCGCTCCGTAAGCTTGAACATGTTATGCGCCGTCGCCATGAGGCCGATAAAAAACCGGGCTATCGTTAAGCGCATAGCCATCGGCTCACGCAAAACCAAGTGTACAAAAGCTTTTTGAGAGACTTTTTCGCGAAAAAGTCGCCTAATTTCGTGTCAGCGAAAAAAGGACGGGACAGTGTCTCTCTTGCTTTGCTTTTAATATCATAGAAAGCCGGTCCTCTTCAGGATCGGCTTTTCCGTCTCCCCAGACGTTTTCTCCTCATACTCTGGACAAATGACATGACCGTCAATATGAAGCCAAAGCTGCCTTTGGCCGAATTTGTACCGCTTTTAGCCTTTATGATTTCCTTGGTCGCAATGTCGATCGATGCTGTTCTTCCAGCACTCCCAGAGGTGGCAAAAGATTTACAGTTCCAAAGCGACAATGACAGGCAATGGGTCGTGATCGCCCTTTTTTTAGGGCTTGGATTTGCCCAACTCATTTTCGGGCCCCTTTCCGAGAGTATTGGCCGAAAATATGCGGTTTATATTGGCTGCGCTATTTTTCTGATCGGGAGCCTGTTATCGCTTTTCGCCACAAATTTCACCCTCATGATTATTGGGCGTGTTTTGCAAGGCATTGGCGCGGCCGGACCGCGGATCATTTGCGTGACGATTGTGCGGGATCAATATGAAGGCCGCGAAATGGCGCGGATCATGTCCTTTATCATGGCTGTCTTTATCCTCGTGCCCGCTGTGGCGCCTGCACTTGGTCAAGCCGTTATGATGTTTGCAGACTGGCGTTATATTTTTGTCATGTTTATTATCATGACCTGTATCGGGTGGATCTGGTTTGCCCTGCGCCAGCCAGAAACTTTGCCTCGAGAGAAGCGTCTTCGCTTTTCGCTTCGCACCATTTGGGCTGGGGCAAAAGAAACCTGTCAACATCCTGTTTCTTTTGGCTATAGCCTGATTGCAGGTTTGGTGTTTGGGACTTTCGTTGCTTATCTTTCAACAGCACAACAAATCTTCAGTTTGCTCTATGGCATTACCGATCTTTTCCCGCTGTATTTTGCGATTTTAGCCTTGGCAATTGGTGCCGCATCCTTAATCAATGGCCGTCTTGTGATGACATTGGGGATTCGCCGTCTTTCTGTCGCAGCTTTATGTGTCATGGCGAGTGTCTCTATCAGCTTTTGGGGCTTTGCCTATATCCTGGCGCCCGTTCCGCCTTTTTGGCTCACAATGGTCTATCTTGCGGTTGTTTTCATGGCTGTTGGCTTTTTATTTGGCAATACGAATGCTATGGCCATGGAACCTTTGGGGCATATTGCGGGGACAGGGTCTGCTGTTGTTGGTACCATTGCCACCTTATTGTCCGTGGCCCTTGGCACCGCGATCGGCCAGATGTTTGATGAAACGATGCTTCCCCTGGCCGGCGGCTTTAGTTTTCTCAGCGTCATAGCTCTTGGTGTCATGCGCATCACAGAAAAGCGCCGTTTAAAGTATGAAGGTCAGGTTCCTTAAAGCGCTAAGCCAAGAAGGAAGGCTAAAATCACGACTAGCGGCCAAAGCAGGAGATTGCGATTTCTCATCGCTTTTGTGAGTTGATCCAAACTGCTTTGGTCGAGGGGCATGCCATTTTGGCTGAAATGACGGGCACTATCTTCCATTTTAACAACCAGAGATGGTAATCGCTCCAGGCCATGGGCAACATCTTCGACAATTTCTTTTGCTCGGGCCTGGGGACCAAGATTCAAAAGCATCCAATCTTCTACCAAAGGCTGTGCTAAAGCCCACATATTAGAATCAGAATGCAACATGCGACTCATCCCTTCTGCCTGCATT
Organism: Alphaproteobacteria bacterium UBA2562; assembly: GCA_002340345.1. Taxonomy (GTDB): domain Bacteria; phylum Pseudomonadota; class Alphaproteobacteria; order UBA2562; family UBA2562; genus UBA2562. The sequence goes on from DDLW01000114.1 coordinate 5,600, forward strand.
AAGGTCTTTTGCAGTAATAAGAGTTGAGGTTGGGTTTCCATCTCGAAAAGCTCTGTGATTTCAAAGAGCTGCCCAAGAAGGCGACCAAAAGAAATTTCATTCAAAGGCTTGCCGAGGATGGGCTCTCCAATCGAACGGCAGGCTTGTGTGAAAGATTCCAAATTCTTATGGCTGGGAACATAGCCAGCGCGAAAATGAATATCGGCAACTTTCCGATAATCTCCCGTCAAAAAGCCGAGGAGCATTTCGGCCAGATATCGCCTTGTTCGAACGTCTAAGCGCCCCATAATGCCGAAATCGACGGGAATCACAGTGCCCTTTTGATCGATGAACAGATTGCCTGGATGCATGTCCGCATGGAAATAGCCATGGTGGAGCACTTGTTTGAAAAAAGCGGTTGCAGAGCGGGCGAGAACCTCTTCGAGATCAAGGCCTGCGGCAAGCAAGGCCTCTCGGTCATTGGCAGGAATAGCGGAAATCCGCTCGAGGACCAAAACATGGCGTGCGGTGCGTTGCCAATCGACCTCGGGCACATGGAAATGCGGATCATCGAGGAAATTATCGCGCAATTCGGCCGCAGCGGCCGCTTCGAATCGCAGATCCATTTCAAGCCTCGTGGTTTCACCAAAAGTCTCGACAACATCGATGAGCTTAAGCCGGCGGAGACTTGGAATCAGGCTATCGAGGCGTTCTGCAATCCACAGTAATAATGCGAGATCACGGCGAAAATGGTCTTCGACACCAGGGCGCAAAATCTTAACAGCGACATGATGGCCTTCTGTGGTGACGGCGAAATGCACCTGTGCGATGGAGGCAGCGGCGACCGGCTGATCTTCTAAGCTCTCGAACAGGGCCTCTATGGGCTGTTCAAGTTCGCGTTCGATAATCGCCCTGGCAATTTTGGTCTCAAAAGGCGGGAGACGATCTTGGAGACGTGATAAATCCGTCGCAATTTCTTCACCGACAAGATCGGCCCGTGTCGAAAGCGCTTGCCCCAGCTTAATAAAGCTTGGTCCTAAATCTACCAAGGCGCCCGCCAAACGCTGACCTGGCCGCAAATTTGGGTCGCGGCCTCGGCGCCGGAATAAACATCCTAAAGTGCGGGCGGCAAAAGTTAAAACAGGCTGATCTGTAAAAGGCGGCTTTGTTAAAGCGGTTAAGGCATCATGTCGGGCTAAAACAACGCCGATAGCTGCCATGCGGCCAAGATTACGCAGGGCACGGATCATTGCGGCTCCATTCTTTTTCTATGGCACATCTTGAGAGAGGGCTTCACATCGCCTCGGTGGAAAATCCGTTTCCAAGACTGTTGAAATGTTCTCAAGCATTTTTATCTAAAGGCGCCACGCTGTATGGATCGCCGCAATGCCGCCAGAGAGATTCCGATATTGGCCGCGTTCAAGACCCGCTTCATGGAGCATAGACACCAATTTTTCTTGTGTGGGAAAGCGTCTTATGCTTTCCACCAAATAGATATAAGCCTCCCGATCCCGTGCGACATACTGCCCTAAACGCGGCAAGACTTCATCGGAATACAGATCATAAAGACGATCCAAGCCAGGAATAATAACATGGCTGAATTCAAGGCAGAGGAAACGACCACCTGGTTTTAAGACACGTTTCGCTTCCCGTAAAGCGGCTGGAATGTCTGTCACATTGCGCAACCCAAACGCAATGCTATAGGCATCCAAAGAGGCACTTTCCACCGGCAAAGCTTCGGCATTGCCGCAAACCCATTGCAGGCCTTTGAGTCGTCCTTCATTCAAGGCGCGGTCTCGCCCAACCTGCAGCATATTTTCATTGATATCACAGATTGTCACATGACCTTGCGGGCTTGGCTCTGGATCGTCTTCGCTGGGTGCCTTTGTGAGTTGGTCTAAAAACCGAAAGGCAATATCCCCCGTTCCGCCGGCAACGTCTAACAAATGCATATTGGGACGTGGGGCAAGAACATCAATAAAGGCCGCTTTCCATAAGCGATGCACCCCAACGCTCATGAGGTCATTCATGAGGTCATAATTTTTCGCAACACTGTCAAAAACGCCTCGCACTCTATATTGTTTTTCATGCCAAGGCACTTTTTCTTCACCAAACCAAGCTTCTGCCTGAGGGTCTTGTGTGTCGGACAAGGGCACGATCGGATGTCCTTCCATGGAGTTTACGGTCACTATCGCTTAATGGCGGTTTAGCATGCGGGGAAGATAAGCTTTGTCTTTGTGTTCGACTTTTACTATCAAGCTGAAGACCATACCCCTCCTTGTCTCACAACACAATCCTGTCTCTTAACGTCCCTTTGCGGCAAAAGAAAGCAGCTTATGCCAGAACTCCCAGAAGTTGAAACAGTGCGCCGCGGTTTAGAACCCACAGTGCTCGGGGCAAAAATTCGTCATGTCACGGTGCGCCGTGCAGATTTACGCTTTCCTGTGTCACCAGATCTTGGCCAACGCCTCACAGGTGCGACCTTCACTGCCCTTGAGAGACGATCAAAATATCTTTTATTTTCCACCGATCGTGCGGATGTCCTGTTGGTGCATTTGGGCATGTCAGGACGCTTTGTCTTAAATTCTGCAACTGAAGGCGCTTTAGACCCACAAACCCGTTCTGCCCCCAAAACTGCCCTTGGGAGTGGGCCTGGGGCTGGCCTTGGGGGGCATCTTAAGCATGACCATATTGTCATGGATTTAGAGCCGGGCCACCGCTTGGTGTATAACGACCCACGGCGTTTTGGTTCCATGGAGATTCTGGAGCAGACCGCTCTTTCCAGCAGTCCCCGTTTGAAAGATCTAGGGCCAGAACCTTTAGGGCCGGACTTTACCCAGCAGCATCTCAAAACCTGCTTTGTGAAAAAGCGTAGCCCCATCAAAGCTGGTCTTCTGGACCAGCGCCATGTTGCGGGTCTCGGCAATATCTATGTTTGTGAGAGTCTTTATCGCGCTGGCATTGCCCCCACAAGGGCATGCTGCGACCTTACAGACCAGGAACTCAACCGCTTGGTTCCTGCCATTCAGGAGGTCCTCACCGAAGCCATTGCTGCAGGGGGCTCAAGTCTCAAAGATTATGTGCAGGCCAGTGGCGAACTGGGCTATTTCCAGCATCGCTTTGCCGTCTATGGCCGCGAAGGACAAGCTTGCCCCGGCTGTGATTGTGACAAGAGGATACAAAAAATCACCCAGAGTGGTCGATCGAGTTTCTATTGTCCCAAAAAACAGATATAGACCAAAGGCTTTTTGATACCAACCGACAAAAATAGAACCCTATAGCCGGTTGGTTAAGCCCGTGCGGCGTTTGAGCAAAAGACAACCGAAGAGTCGATGACTCTGCCGGTTGGTATGAGAGACTTTTTCTCGAAAAAGTCGCCTGGTTTCGCGCAAGCGAAAAATACTGTCAAGAGCGGGAAAGCAACCATGCCACACTCTGACCAAAGCGATAGCCTTCTTCGATCTCTCGCCCTCTTGAAAAGACAGTTTTGGAAAGGTCTTGTGCTCATTTTAACCCTCTCCATCGGGGGGCTCGCTTTTTCTCCTCTCCAGGCCGCAGATTTTTTAGAAGCTTTCGAAGATGTCCCCCTCATGCCAGGCTTGGTCGAACAGCCCGAAGCAGGGCTTATTTTCGACAGCCCAGAAGGCCGAATCGTCACCGCTTATGCACAAGGAAATGTTGGTGTGAACGCTTTATACAAATTTTACCATAGCACATTGCCAAATATGGGTTGGCATGCCATCCAGCGTGATCGCTTCCATCGTGACCGAGAAATGTTACAAATCAAATGGCTCGGCGCAGCCCAGGCCGGACATCCCGCCGTCATCACATTTACCTTGACGCCGCGTTAAGGACTCTTTGAAAAATCAGACTCTTTCCCTTTTGCAGAATAACGCTAAGATGCGGATCTTCAGGCGAGGATCCAGACGCCAAGTGCTTGTCATAAAAAAAAGGACACTGCAATGACCTACGAAAATATTGTCGCAGAAAAACGCGGCCATGTTGGTCTGATTACCTTGAACCGGCCCAAGGCTTTGAACGCTCTCTGCGCTGCGCTCATTGAAGAGCTGGAACAGGCTCTACTCGCTTATGACAAGGATGAAGAGATCCGGGCCATCGTCCTGACCGGCAGCGAAAAAGCCTTTGCCGCTGGGGCCGACATCAAGGAAATGCAGTCCAAAAACTATATGGATGTCTATATCGCGGACTTCATCACCCAAGGCTGGGAGCGAGCCGCAAAAATCCGCAAACCTGTCATCGCAGCTGTTTCAGGCTATGCGCTTGGTGGCGGCTGTGAATTGGCCATGATGTGCGATTTCATTATTGCAGCTGAAAATGCGAAATTTGGACAGCCTGAGATCACAATTGGAACCATGCCTGGTGCGGGGGGCACACAGCGTTTGGCGCGGTTTGTTGGCAAAGCCAAAGCCATGGATATGTGCCTGACCGGGCGTCAAATGGATGCCAATGAAGCCGAACGCTCTGGCCTTGTGAGCCGCGTTGTGCCGACAGAAAAATTATTGGATGAGGCTTTAAAAGTTGCCAATCGCATTGCCGATATGTCTTTGCCAGCGACAATGATGGTGAAAGAATCCGTCAATCGGTCTTTTGAAACCAGCCTCCAAGAAGGTCTGCTTTTCGAACGCCGGGTTTTCCACGCCACCTTTGCGACAGAAGACCAAAAAGAAGGCATGGCCGCCTTCGCAGAAAAACGCGAACCCCACTTCAAACATCGCTAAAAGACCCCTGGTTTCCAAAGGGCAAGCCCTTTGGCCGCCGGAGGCTTCCAAAGGACCGAAGGTCCTACGCTCCAGCCGCACTTTGCTCTAGAGCCTTTCTCTTTTATATTGAATCAATGGAAAGGCTCTATGGTCTTGTTTTTGCCGCAAAACGCATGGTGATAGGGGCTGCCACTTTAACCAGCTTTGCTCTAAGCACTTTAATGCGCA
>DDLW01000338.1 GCA_002340345.1 Alphaproteobacteria bacterium UBA2562
ATCGGCTTGGGCTGTGGTTATAAATCCCCCAGCGACGACAGCTGCGGCGAGACTGGTTGTCAATAAACGCTTCATCGATGAAACCCCCTAATGTTTCCCAGAATTGGAATTTGATTTATCGCTTTTGGCGGATTTTCTCACGAAAGTATCAGCTCTGTTTTTTACGTTCATTGCAGGGGTTAATCCCCGACTTTAAGAGTTGGTATTTTGAGCTGCAAAGACGCTTTTTAAAGAACCACACAAGAGAGCATCTTAAGATAGCTTTTCTTGTTACAAGCTCTTCTCTCTAATCTTAAAGTCTCTATAGAGACCTGCAAGCTTTTTATGCGTTTTAAGAGGGGTTTCGATAAAGTTTTTTACTTTGCCCAATTAATAGACTAAATACTTGCTATGAATAATAAATTTCTTCAGCACAGCCTTAGATTTAGTGTATCGCCATAAGCTGACGTGCTGTTTCTGCTGTCGCAACCTGCCGGCTTTGGCTTTGCGCGATTTGTGCGGCAAGCGCAATTAAAGCGGCATTGTCAGGGGCGACTTGGCCATTTGGAAGGTGAAGATTATTCTCAAACCCTAGTCGGGCATTCCCGCCTAAGCCGATGGCTGTTGCAGCACAGGCAGCTTCTAAAGGGCCAAAAGCGCAAACAGACCAAGGCCAAGTTTCAACAGCAGAACTGCCTTGTCTTTGCTCTAGGGTTGCGAGGAAAGGGATAAGTTCGCAAGGGTGAGAATATTGGCCAAGGCTATAACGACCAAGAACAAATAAAAGACTCGGTTTTGCGATGGGGATTTCTCCACATTCCCAAAGGTCGAGAAAATGATTGAGATCACCCGTTGAATACAAAATAAACTGGATAAAACTGCCCCAACTGGCACATTCCTCGAGAAAATCTAGAAATCGCGTTTCCGCCTGGCGATCGCGTGGGTCTGGGACATATTCCCGCAAACCTAAAGACAAAGCTTCTGGCTTCAGCATTTGCATGGCTGCAATTTGCGCTGATGGGCTATAGCGGCCAACAGCCTCTGTCGTTGTTTGTAAAATCAGCTGATCGCCAATACGGTCTTTTATCGCCTCTATAGCAGGGCGGTAATGTTCAGGCGCAAGGCTGTGATGGTTTTGCTCATCGCGCACATGAAGATGGAGCATAGAGGCGCCAGCGTCCAAGCAAGAGGCTGCGCACTCTGCCAACTCTAAAGGAGAAAGAGGCAGAGTTGGATGGTCCGCTTTGGTTTTTCGTGCGCCATTTGGAGCAACCGTCAAAATTGTCGGAGAAAGTTTGGGAGACTCCACAGCAGAGCTATCATTGGAAAGGATCATATTGTGTCCTGTCTACAGAAGATCTTTTAAGGCAGTCCCAATGGCTTGCCCCAAACGGTCGACAATAAAGCTTACATGATTATTGTTAAGTGTAAAAGGGGGGGCAAGGAGAATATGGTCTCCTGTTTTACCATCAATTGTCCCCCCCATGGGATAGCACATAAGGCCGAGGTCAAGGGCTTCTCGCTTAATATGCGCATGGATCTTGCGGTCAGCAGGAAAAGGGTCTTTGGTAGAACGATCGGCCACCAACTCTAAGCCAAGAAAAAGTCCACGCCCACGAATATCACCGATAAAAGGGTGATCCTGGAAATGGTCTTCTAAAGCCTTTTTTAATAAGGCGCCTTGGTTTGACACAGCCTCTAAAAGATTTTCTTCCATGATGACTTTTTGCACAGCAAGAGAAGCAGCACAGGCTGTTGGGTGTCCCATATAGGTATGGCCATGTTGGAAAAACCCCGAACCAGACCGAATCGCGCTAAAAATTTGATCGCTCACCATTAAAGCGCCAATAGGTTGATAGCCCGCACCAAGACCTTTTGCAAGAGCAACAAGGTCAGGTTGAATTTTTTCTTGCTCATAAGCGAAAAGCGTTCCAGTCCGGCCCATGCCGCACATCACTTCATCGAGAATCAAAAGAATACCATAGCGATCACAAATGTCTCTGATCCGCTTAAAATAACCCGGAACAGAAGGGACAGCACCCGCTGTTGCACCAACGACAGGTTCTGCAACAAAAGCAGCAACCGTCTCTGGCCCAGCTTCCAGAAGAGCCGTTTCCAGCTCATTTGCGACCCTTTGGCCAAAGGCTTCAAGGGATTCTCCGGCCTGCTGGCCACGATATGCATAGCAAGGGGCAATATGCGTTACATCAATGAGGAGAGGTTCGAATTGTTGACGTCGCCATTGATTGCCGCCCGTGGCAAGAGCGCCCAGTGTGTTGCCGTGATAGCTTTGTCGCCGTGCAATTAATTTGGTTCGTTGTGGTTGATTGATCTCGAGAAAATATTGCCGCGCCATTTTCAACGCCGCTTCAACAGCCTCTGAACCACCTGAGACGAAATAGACATGATCAAGTTTTTGTTGCGCATTGTCTTGCCGCGGTGCTTGGGCGACAAGATGTTCGGCCAAAGACTCCATCGCCTCATTGGTGAAAAAGGCTGTATGTGCAAAAGCAATTTTATCGATTTGCTCTTTTATCGCGGCAATGACGGCAGGGTGATTATGCCCTAAACAAGAAACAGCCGCGCCACCACAAGCATCAAAATAACGTTTGCCATTTTGATCAATAATATAAGGACCATCTCCAGCAACAGCCGAAGGAAGGGTCATATCTGTTTTTCTATGAAAGACAGAGCTATGGTTTGCAATCATGTGTGATCTCTTAAGAGCAAAGGGCGAAATAATGAACCCATCATTCTGATCCATTTTGCGGCAAAAACAAGGATATACAGCATTATTTTCGAAAGACCTCTGCATAAT
>DDLW01000227.1 GCA_002340345.1 Alphaproteobacteria bacterium UBA2562
CGCCATGAGGGGGCCTTTTGGAAAAGGCCCCCTCATACACCCCTAAAACTTTTTTAGACCCTCGGCAACCAGACAGGTTGGTCATGACCAAGGGGCACAGAAGGACGTGCGAAATAACCAGGGGTTTCGGAAAACCGCGTCACAGGGCCAATATAACGCAGCAGCCCCCAAGCCGATTGGCAAGACTGGCGCAAGGCATTGATCCGAGGCTCAGGGATCGGCGGCACAGCGGGCCAGAGCGTGTCTGGGAGCGTGCCAAAATCCTCGATCCACATGGCCGTTCGTGTCAAAGCGGTCTGGAAATTCCAACTTCCCCCCTGTTGCGCCCGAAACAGCAAGCCAAGAAGGGCGGCATTGGCGGCCAAATAACCGGTGATATAGTCATTGGGATAGACATTGGGCACCAAGCCTGGATTTTCTAAGCCATTCGTACCGGCGGCAAGTCCAGAACAGGTTTGCGCCAATTGCTCCCAACCTTTGCGGTTTTGCCAGGGACCAACAAAGCCATAGCAAGAGATTTGTACGGTGATAAGCCCAGGCCGTAATTCTGCCAAACGCTCAGGACCATAGCCAAGCTTCTCTAAAGCGCCAGGCGCATAGCTTTCAATCCAAATATCCGCTGCGCACACCAAGGCATCCAAAGCCGCCCGCCCTTGGTCCGTTGTCAGGTCAATATAAGTGGCACGCTTGCCATGGCCGGTATCCATCACAAAAGATTCAATTTGCGGCTGCTGTGGCGCGCGGACCGACAAAACATCGGCCCCATGTTCAGCCAGGCACCGTGTTGCGGTTGGCCCGGCCAGGACATGGGTGAGATCAAGCACACGGACCCCCTCTAAAGGCCTTTTGCTCGGAAAATTCGGCAGAACAGCCGGTGGGAGCGGTTCTGGCGAGGATGTCCCAAGCTGTTGCCATTCAATAGGCAGGGTGTTGGCTAAGGCTTGGCCTTGGGGGTGGGCGCGCCAGTCTTGCGCGGTGCGTAAAATCGTGCCGCACAGATTGGCCTCGGCAATGGCATCTTCCAGAGCCTCGGCGGGCCAGGCGGCCACACGCTTGGCAAGGGCTTTGGCATTGTTCGGGCTGTCGAGAAGATCCAGCAAGCCATTGCGTAAAGCCGGATAACCGCCATGCAGAAAAATAGAGCGATCATCTTTGGTGCGATAAAAATCAACGGTCGGATAAATGGGATCCGGTAAAGCAACCTCATAGCCATTTTGGCGCTGATGATTAACACTATAGCATGAAATTGTGGCATCAACAATATCTGTGGTGATGGCTTGGCGATTGCCGCCCCTGTCTTGCCAAAGCTGTTCTAAGGCCATGGCAAAGGATTGTAAGGCTGTTGCCGCAGCGCGCCCGACTTGATAGGGCGTGCGCACAACCGGGTCCTGGCCTAAGACACTGTGGGCAGGCACCGGAGGCAGGGTGATGCCTGGCGGGAGATCAAAAATCTGAGGATATTCAGCGGGCTGTTCTAAGGTCATAGACTATTACCTTTGTTCTATAAAGTTGCTTTATGTAAAGAAAGGCCCTCTTAAAGAGGGCCTTTCTAAAGAGTAACAATTCGTGATGGAAAAGAATAGAATAGAATTATAAAGTGCTTTTGGAGATGTTACACCACAAGATCTCTTAAGAGAGATTCCAAAGTCTCGCTTGGCGTTCTCATGTGAGCCCTTAACTCCAGATCTGCTCTAGGCCATCTTCTGCTGTGTTATGATCGCCCGATGGCCAGACTTTTTTCTCGGAAGATTTGGATTTTGCTTTGTTGGCCGCAGGATCGCCCAAAAGATCATCCAAGAAATTGCCATCCCCATCATCATCCAAAGCGTCCATTGCGCGGCCATTGCCAGCGAGAGGATCTTTGGCTTTTTGCTTTGGCAGGGCACGCTGGTCTTTCGGTGCGACCTTCTTCGCCGGGGCCAGCAAGTCATCCAGACCCCGATCATCCGCAGGAAGATCCCGTCGCCCTTGGGCAAAATCAAGCATATCGTCTTCGTCAAACAGAAGCAGATCATCAAGATCAGAGATGGTCCCTGTTTCAACAGCCCCCGTCTCATTCATGACCTTCACCCGGTCCAAAGCTTCCCGGCGTTGCTTATCCAGGCTGGCCCTTTTCGCAGGGCGCTGCCAAACATTGATTCGGTCCAGGAGATCGCGCGTGGTTGGCTTAATCAGGAAATCATCCCCACCGGCGCGCAGGCAGGTTTCCATATCAGAAAGGGTCAAATCATCAAGAACGAAAAGAATAGGATAAGTTCCGGTATGGCGTTCGCGGGTTTGCTGGGCTGCGGCCTTGCCCGCTTTGATACCCACCATAAAAACAAATAAAACAGGGGTTGAGGAGCCAATGCGGTTGAGGGCTTCATTGTGATCATCGGCTTCGACGACGGTGAAGCCTCGGGAACTCATTTCGCGCGCATGGATAGAGCGATAGGTTGCGTTTCCTGTTAAAACAATGAGTCCTGATGCCATCTTTCAAATCCCTAATCATTTTAAGCTGGCGCCAAATTATTCTACTCAATCTTTGTTATATTCTCAAAGAGAGCTTTAGAGCGTCGCGCCTTGCAACCACAGCAGAACCATAAAGCATGGTTTTTAAAGTTAAGTAAAAATGAAAGCGTTTAAGATCGCTTTCGATCCCTGGGGATCTGTTTACGTTTCTTTAAGATCTACCGTTTCTTTAAGATCTGCTTAATCATCCTTCATTTCCTATACAGATAAAATTATAGGAAATTTTTGGGCAGTTGCACGCTAAAAAATGTTTCATTCTGCAATAAAACGCACAAAAATTTTTCATTTTGAGAGAAACGAGAAATATCTTTCAGAAAATTGGGCAAAAAGCATCCAAGAATAGCGCCAATGCGCGGCTATAATCCTTAAAAATAATGAGGCTTTTGGTGTTGCAGATGAAATAATCAGCACACAAAAACTTACAGGCAAAAGAGCAAATCCATGGCCTGCCATTGCCATTAAAGACCAGATACCCATTTTATGCTTTGCGACAGACAATCTAAAGCCCCTGGCCAAAGCCTTTGGTGAGTCGCCTCGCCCCGATCCTGGGCTTTGGCAAAAACATCCTAACAGGACAAGTCGGTGTTTTGCGCTTGCGCACAGCCTCCATCGACCTTTAATCAAGGCCGTCAAGATCAAAATCCGTGATCGTGAAAATCATAAAGCCCCGCTTTCTCTCACCGACCAAGAAATAACACTTGCCTTTTAGAGGGCGTTCCCTATACTTGCGAGCCTCCACTGGCACTGAAGGAGACTTTCATGACCAGATGCCTCTCAGCATCCATGGCCATGGAAGCGTTCTTTCCCTATAAGACCAGTGCAAGGTGGGCCTGTAGCTCAACTGGTTAGAGCAAACCGCTCATAACGGTTTGGTTGCGGGTTCAAGTCCTGCCGGGCCCACCATCTTTCATGCGTGCTTAGCCGTCCCGCCAGCGTATTCTTATGTCGTGCATTGCCGCCGGCCAGCGCATTTTTATGTTGCGCATTGCCGCCGGCCAACCCAATGCGCGGGCGGAGGTTGGTTTGAGATTTCACTCTCCTCGCTCCCTTTTTTATCCTGGCGCATAAAGCCCTTCAATAATCGCCGTCATGGCTTTGAGGAGCGGTTCTTGGGCTCTATTGGTTAAAGAAGCAAACAAGACCCGGGTCGGTCTTTGCATTTCATAAAGCACATCAACATCGCCGCACAGCGCCGCATCTTGGGCGGTGTCAGAATGGAGAAAACCCAAGCCGGTTCCTTTTGCAATCAAGGCGCGTGTGATGGGTTCCCGGTCAATGCTGATCCGATGTTTGGGCCGAATATTGTAACGCAGGAACAGATCCTCTGCCGCCTGACCACAACAGGCTTGAGAATCCGGGCAAATCCAGGGAAGCTCCGCAAGGGCTTGCCAATCAAGAGGGGCCGTCCTATCCACAAGTCCTGGCGGTGCGACAAGGTAAATATAAAAACGGCTAATCTCTAAAGCAGTCAAATCCTCTGCTGGTGCATGCGCTTCATTATAAAAGCCGGCGTCAAGGGTATTCTGGCGAATCCCGTTCAAAATATCTTGTGATGCACTATGATGCACGGTAACATCAACATTCGGATATTGGGTCGAAAGCTCCAGAATAAGCTGACTTAAGGCGTCTGCGCTCGCCGACCCACAAGCGCCGAGCCGAATTTTGCCGCTCAGCTGTCCTTTAATTTGCACCGCTTCTTGTAAAAGTGCTTTATGCGCCGCCAAAGTTTGTTCTGCCTTGTCAAGAAGCTGTTGGCCGGCGCGAGTCAAACGCATTCCCCGCGATGTTCGCTCAAAAAGAATCAAGCCAAGCGTTTCTTCCATCGCCTTAATATGCGCACTGACAGCGGGTTGACTCAGGGGAATCTCTTCCGCCGCCCGGGTAATACTGCCTTCCCGCGCAACGGCGACAAACGTCCTAAGCTGATAAATTTCCATGTTTATCTCTTTATATGAAATCCTTTGGATTTCATAGTTTGCGTTC
>DDLW01000334.1 GCA_002340345.1 Alphaproteobacteria bacterium UBA2562
CCTCTCGCATTAAGTGGAGCTTGCCAGCAGAGACACGCCGGGCCACCGTGAGCCGCACCCGAGCCCGATCATCGGCAATCATGGGATCCAGCCAATCTGTGTGAATCCGCCGGGCCACTTCATTGCGGACTTCTGGATCTGGATCATTACGCATGGCGGGGAGAATACCGGTCGGGGCGCGTCTTGAGACCTTTAAACGCACAGCATAATCTTCATCATGAATGAGATGGATCAAAGAGTCTTCCGGCAGTCTATCGGCGACAGAAAGACGAACCTGGCGGTCTGGGTCTTGGCAAAGGGCGATGAGCCGTGGGCGGGGCAGGCGCGCGGCAACGGCTGCTCGGACGGTTTCGTCGGGGTCTTGCACCATGCGTGGGAGATTAAAAACAGGGACATAGCGCACAGCCATGGCTCTGACCCCAAAATAAGGATGGTCGAGAAATTGGACAGCCGTGTCGGGGTTGGCCGCGAAAAAGCGGTGGATTCGCTTGGAATGGCGATCATTGACGCAGGCTTCCCCAGGGTGGCAAGCTTCTTCGGCAAGCCGATCTTGGAAAGAACAATTTTCGCAAGAGACGGGTTTCCCAAGCCAGTCGAGGCAAGCGCCAACTTTTGACTGTTCTGTATTGGGGTCTGGTTTTTCGGTCACCTTGCGCTCCATTGATAAACGACATTATTGGAAATATCGAATAAAATTAAAGGTCCCTTCCTCACAAAAACGTCTTATACCAATTGACAATAAGCACATTTCACAACCGATCGGTCGAAGATCCTGTCGGTTCGTATAAGATTCTCTTTTGCCTGATGTGATCGCTTTTTTGCGGTTTCGTCTTCACCCAGGAGGAAAGAGCCATTTCCTCCTGGGTGCAAGGCGATATTAAGCCGCTTTGACAATGCAGTCAGCAGGGCAAACTTCCACACATTGTGGTTTGTCGAAAGAGCCTTCACATTCGGTGCATTTGTCAGCATCGATAATAAAAGTCATGTTTTTTTCAGAGATCGCGTCATTTGGGCATTCTGGTTCACAAGCAGCACAGGCGGTGCATTCCATCCCAACAATTTTCAAAGCCATCGTTAAAAGTCTCCTATTACAAATTATATGCTGGTTAGAGCAAAGTTGGTTGAAGTGAGTTCACTTCAGCCATGCATTTGCTACAAAAGCACAGATAGACAGCATTTCTCCTGAATGAGGATAAAAGCGAAAGGCTGCCATGGGACAATGGGGCAATTTTCCAAAAATACACCATTGTCTTTTATTTCAACTTTGGGGGAGGCTCCCCATTTCTTGTTATAGCCCCTGTGAATGCCGTATTTGGCAGCGATCATAACGGTCTGCAGGAAAGGAAAAACTGCTGCGGCATGATGCTACCAATTTAGAGTCATGCGAAGGATCGTATGGGGTCATGTGATCATCGCAATACCAGGCCATAAACAAAGATCGAAAGCCTCTTGTTCATGTCTAAAAAGGTATTTCTAGAGTTTGCGTTAGCCAGCTTGGCGGGCGGCTAACACAGCACCATTCCGTAAAACAGCATCCTCCCGGCGAGGGCCTGCGCCTGAATGGGTGCCCTGCTCGTCTTGGCGGGCGGACCAATCTTTGAAATAGGCGAGGGCCGATTCTTCAATATACTCAAAAGCAAAATCGTCAATGGCTTCTATACCATGCTTTTCAAGCTTTTGCTTGGGACAATCGCCAATTTTTGCCACAAGGACGGCTTCGCAATCGCTGATGGCTTTGACGATACTGTCTAAAGCATCCTCTTCGCCATAGCCACCTTGGCAATAAAGGTCGACCCGGCGGTGAGAGATGAATTTCACACCAGAACCGCTGACTTCATAGACTTGGAATTCGCGGGCATGGCCAAAATGCTCATTGATCCTTTCTCCCCCTTTTGTGGCGATGGCGACAAGGATTTTCGTATCGCCTGCGACATTTTGCGCTTCGGCAAGAGCGTCTAAGCGTTTTTCTTCACGACTGGCCCGTTCTTTTTCGACGACGTCACGATATTGTTCCCGTAATTCAGGATTATAGGTGACATCTTCCATTTCATCAATTTTATCGAGGGTAAATTCGTCAGACCGATCTTCCCCTAGGAGGCCAACAGCATCGGCGCGGCATTGGCGGCAATGGCGCATCATTTTGGCGCCGCCTTCGCAAGCATCTTGCACAGCCTTGAGTTCTTTTGCTGTTGGACCGCGTTGGCCTGTGAGACCGAAATGGGTGCCATGGGCCGGATCTGAAATGAGAGGCATGATATTATGGAGGAAGGCGCCGCGGGCTTTGACGGCTTTATTGACCTCGATCAGATGCTCATCATTGATCCCTGGAATGAGCACGGAATTGACTTTCACGAGAATCCCCGCTTCTGTCAGCATTTCCAAGCCTTTAAGTTGGCGCTCTAACAAGATCGTGGCGGCCTCAAGACCATGGCGACGCTTGTGTTGGTAAAAAATCCAAGGATAGATTTTGGCACCAATTTCGGGATCGACGGCGTTCATGGTGATGGTGACATGATCGACATTCAGCGTTTTAATCCGGTCCACATGGTCTGGAAGGGCGAGGCCATTTGTGGAGAGGCAAAGCTTGATATCGGGCGCTTTCGCGGCAATGGCCTCGAAGGTTTCAAAGGTCTTTTTGGGATTGGCCAAAGCATCCCCCGGCCCTGCGATCCCAACAACGGACATTTGTGGGACTTTTGAGGCAACGGCAAAGACTTTTTTGACCGCTTGTTCTGGGGTTAATTTCTCTGAGACAACGCCAGGGCGGCTTTCATTGGCACAGTCATATTTGCGATTACAATAATGGCATTGGATATTGCAAGCTGGGGCGACGGCCACATGCATACGTGCGAAATAATGATGGGCTTGTTCGCTATAGCAAGGGTGGTCTTTGACTTTGTCCCAGATATGCGCTGGCATGTCTTCAGGCGCTGCATCAGAGCCGCAGGAACTTGAAGAGCAGCCACCAGTGATTTCGGGCGCTTCTCCTGCATTTTCATTTGCGGCAGCGGATAGTTTTTCGTCTACACCTGCAATATGGGACAGGGAGATCATGTCACTCATCGGCTTCGCCTTTCCTTAAGAGCAAAGCTGGTTAAGGTGTTTTCACTTTAACCATGCGTTT
>DDLW01000290.1 GCA_002340345.1 Alphaproteobacteria bacterium UBA2562
GCCGCAAAACGCATGATTAAAGTGATGCCACTTTAATCAGCTTTGCTCTAGGGGACCTTTATGGTCTAACGCAAAATGGTACAGATCGGTTTAGTCTCCTTGTCTGGCCTTTGCTTGAATGCGAAATCGTTGAGAGGACTTTATCGTGGCGAGACGTACAAATCGGCGCGCAGCGCCAGAGCCCCTGATAACGCCAAAAAGAATTTTAGGTGGCTGTGTCGTAATCATTTCAGCGTTTTTGTTTTTTGGCACTTATATGGTGCTTGCGGTCACGATGCTGCCAACATTGGTTGCTTATTTCGTTGATAACAGCCCTAAGAAATTTTTATTCCGTTGTGTCGGTTCGGTGAATGTTTGTGGCAGCATGCCAGCGCTGATCGAGCTTTGGATCCTCGGTCAGAACATGGACGCGACCCAGGCTGTCCTTTTGAATCCCATCCACTGGCTCTGGGCTTATGGGTCTGCTGGTATTGGATGGTTACTTTTTACGATGGTGCCCCGCGCGATTGCGACCTATGTTTCCCATAAAGCGCAAAAAAGAGTTGAAACCTTAAGACGCAAACAACAAAAGCTTATTGAGGAATGGGGCCGCGAGGTTGCCCGCGAAGTCCGAGGGTCCGCAGAAGGCATGGATGAAGAAGGTGCAGAACCTCTTGGTCTTGATGATGATTTAGACGATGATGATGATGATGGTTTTGCGTCTTTGGCGCCCCCACAGGGGTCACGTGAAAAAGTTGGATCATCTTCTCCCTCTAGCAGTGCCAGCAAAGACAAAGGCGCCGCCACCAGTCCTGCCAAATCTTCTGGCAGCCCTGCTTATGATGAAAATCTTGGCGATATTGAATTACCGGCATTTGAAGAAGAAGATGCTCCCGCTCAACTCTAGAGCAAAGGCCAATCCTTTGGTCCGTCTTGCGGGAAAAACAAAAACCAGAGCAAAGGCCAAAAGGATACAGCAATCACTTTACCTTGCTTGACTTAAACCAAAGATCCTCGAGAGACCCAGTCAGCGCAGATCATTCTCTCTGCGCTGACTTTATTTTTGCTTTCCGGTCGCGCTTTTCTGAATATATCTTGCCCTAAACGCGTTTTTCCGACAAAATGCGGCGCTTCGATTTTTTACAGCATTTGCTTTTATTTTGATTGAGAAGCCATGCTGTTTGTTCTTATTTTTGCTCTATCCCCTTGCAAGCCTGCTCTGAATGAGTGCCCCATGAGTTTTGCCCCATGAGTTTTGAGTGCAGCCTCCATGCCATTGATCCGCAAGATGTCACCTCAGACCTCATGCCCTGGATTCTCGGACAAGCGGATTTTCCCATTGATCTGATAAAAGGGATGGGCGATCTTGCGATCGAGATGGAAAATTTTTTGGCCGAGGCGCTGCAAGAAGGCGACCCCGCCATGGTGGCCCATTGTCTGTGCCAACTGGCCATCACCTATGCCGCCTGCCGCCATCCTTATAGCTGGGGCGATGGCGCGTCCTTATCTGCCTTAGCACCTTATCTTTCTGTGGAAGAGCACGCCCAACTTGCTGGGTGGATTGCCTCTCCTGTCGCTTTATTTCAAGATATTGATTATTTATTGCCAGGGATCAGTGACCATTTGCGCATGAGCATGGATGCCGCAGAAGGCATTGGGCCTTATGTCCCGGCCTCTCATATTGCCCCCCTCTTAGAGTGGTTTGAGGTCTGGCTCCAAAATGCGCCCCTTGAGCTCTCCGATGGCTTTTCTTTGCTGCTTCCGGCTTTACGCCATGCAAAAGACCATGATTTAGCCTATTGGGAAGCATCCGAATTAACGCTACCAGATCCCCTGCCCTATCTTTCCCCCTCCAGCACACAGAAATCGCCGCAAACCGCAGACCCACGCCAGGATGCCCCAGAGGTTGGGCCCGAAGAGGCTGGGCCTCAAGAGGCTGGCCCCCAAGAGGCGAACCTCCAAGACAGGCCAGACAGTGGGTTTGTTGACATGTCTGGGGGGCCTTCAGCAGAAAACAGCGCTCTTGCAGAGCCCCCAGAGCCAGAAAAACAGAGTCCAAAAACAGATTATAAGGCCTATGATGGCATTTATTTACAATCCTGGCGGTTCCCAGAGAATTTACGCTTAACCCTTATTGCCTGTTATCAAGATCAATTGATCCTAACAGATGGCCACCATGCGACCGTTCTTTTAGACTTAAATGGGTGGCCGCCGCGCCTTAAATTTTTGGAAATGGGGCCAGCCCTTGCCGCCATTCCAGGGCCTGAAGGACGCTGGTTGATTTCTGCTCACTTACATGGCGAAAGTGGCACGGGGCTGTTTCTGGTCGAACCCAAAAGTGCACGGCCTTACCGTCTTCCCATTTCGCCCCCACAGCGCCAAGGAAACCGCTTAAAGCGCCTTTTCATGGGCGCCCATCAGAAACGCGCCTGGAATGGCGCCCATGCCTTAAGTTGGTCTTCTGTTGGCTTTGTGGATGAAAGGCCCATGGCAATCTCTGACTATGCCAGCTGGCAAATGCGCCATATTGACTGGCCCATGAGTTGGGGCGGCAAGACAATGGGGCTTGGAGGGCGGGGTCTCTCAGCCCGTAAGGATAGCGATATTCAACCTGGCTTTTTTCTTCTCCATGACCAGCAACAGACCGCAGACGCCTCACCAAATTGTGGGCTTGTTTGGAATGGCCATGTTTATCGCTGGGAAGGACGTGCATTTCATTTCATTGGGGCCCTCCACCAAGATGCTTTTGGTGTTCAAGGGGATAGTCTTCTTTTCAGCCAGCAGGGTCTTTACCATCTTGCCGTCAATGGTCTTTATTGCTTGCCTTACAAAGGTCAAGGGAAGGCCGCTTTAGAGAACCCGCTCACAGGGCGTTTTCGATCGCTCCGTTCTGGCCCGAATGGCACTTTGCTTTTAACGGCCAGCCGCAGTGACAGCACGAGTTCTGGTTGTATTTTTACCCCCGATACTGGGAAAATCGTGGATCTTTCCGCCGCTCTGTTTAATGTCGATCATGCTGAAGATGTTGGCGAGTTGTTATGGTCGTCTCACCTTGATCGTATTGTGGGTCTTCATGGGGGCGGCCTTGTTACCCTTTCCTTTCCAGGTCTTCAGCAAAATCCAAGGTAAATCCAGATGACAGATTTTAGAGCAAAGTGGGATCGGAACGCGATTCCACTTTGCTCTAGGAGGCATTTTGAAAAATGCCCCCTAGGACCCCCTAAAACTTTTCCTTGAATAAAGCCTTTTACTCTTTAGTCAAAGCGGAGCCAATTGGGCTTTTCATTAATAGGCCAAAGATCAGAATTAATATGGCCAGGTTGATTGCCAACAATCATAGGATGATGCTCAATTTTTGTCAGTTTATTAGAGCGCACCTTTAAAAGTTGATAGCGACGCACCAGTTCTGGGGACGCATAGCCCAAGTCAATCAAGTTCTCGTGGAATTTCAGGGAAATACTCCGAGAGAAATAAGAAGCATAAGCCGACCAAACTTCTTTAGATTCCATGATTGCAGAAATGACCCACCGCAAAGCCGCAGCATCCGAGTCAATACTCGCCGCATCATAACGCTGGATCGGCGATAGAAAAGGTTCGGTGACTTGCAAGGCCATATTTTTTTGGTGAATAAGATCATTGAGCTGCTTGATAATTTCAAGCGCACGAACGGTTTCCCCTGCCGTATGTAACAGCCGCGCGGCTGTCATAGCCCTTGGTAGGCCTGCATGCACGGCAAGCGCTTTGTAGCTATCAGCGCAGGCTTGTTCAAGATGCGCCAATCTTTGCGCTGCACTCCTGTCTTCATCCAGGGCGGCATAATAGTGATTTAAAGCATTTTTATAGGTTTCCGCTTCTGGCAAGGCCTTTGTGTCCGTAAATTCTTCGATCATATCAGGAAGATACTTACCGAGACTTGTTTCAAGTATTTTCTCTTTGAACAGATCGCCTTCGACAGGGTCAGCTTTTTCTAACCGCTCACGGACCAGAAAGCCTTTTTCTTCGAGAATAGCGGCCCGATCTGGTTTGCAGAGAAACACATTCAGAGCAAAACCATCTAATGGCTCTGCAATAGCACGTTTTGCAAGATCGATCGCCAAAGGCCGTAAAACAGAAATCCCAGGCACAAGGCAATAGAGCTCATACCCCATATCGATGAGTTTAAAGCTTGCCGTCACTTCAAACTGCGCCCCATGTTTGACTTCCAGCATGACCAGAGGGGATTGCTGGGTAAAAAAGGCCTTACCACCATCGATAATAGAAGGTTCGGCGCCTTCTGCATCGATTTTAATGAAGGATACATCCTTCATATCTTGCTCTTTCGTGATGATGTCAAGGGTCGTTAGTGTGACCGCTTCACCGATAGAGCGATCATTATTGATCTCAATAGATTTCAGCTCCGCCGCATCATTGCTTAAAACAGCAGACCCCGTCTGATCGGCAACAGCCATCTGTAACAGCGTGACTTGATGGTCATATTTATTCAGATCAATCGAGGATTGTAAAAAAGACGCTGTTCGCGTTGAAGGTTCAAAGCATAAGACCTTCCCCCACATCCCAACAGAACGGGCCATGGCCAGGGTATACAGGCCATAATTTGCCCCGATGTCGATCACCTGTTCTTTTGCATCAACGATCCTCTGGACGAAGGGCAGTTCTTTTTCAAACCATGTTTCTTGCTCAAGAACAACATTTGTTGTCAAGCTGCGCAATGTTGCGGGAAGCTCAACACGATAGCCTTGATATGTGCGCACTTGGATGCGATCAGGCGCGGAAGCCTGTTTTTCAGTCTCTTCACCTTGTTCTTGATCTGTCAGAATATTATCTTCATCGGGATTATCAATCCAGCGTGTCCACATATCCCGATATCCGACTTCCACACGCTTTGCAAAACTGACCGCATCACGGACGGGAGACCGATTGAAAACATCGCGTGTTTCTTCTCGCAAGGCTTTGAGGCGATCAAGATCTCTTGTCAATTCAACAGCAAGAGCAACATAATCTTCCATAGTCTCGACCACAAGCTCTGGGAAGCCTGAATGCGCCATCAGGCTTGCCCCAACCCGTGCCGCATGGCGTTTTCCCGCCCAGCACACGGTGGGAACCCCCATATACGTCGCTTCACATGTTGTCGTTGTTCCATTATAAGGGAAAGGATCCAAGGCAATGTCCATATAGCTGTAAAGCGCATAATGGGTCATGGCCGAGGGCATCCAAGCAAAGAGATCGAGGCGATCTTCCTCAACACCATATTTCTTAAACCAGGACTTAATAAGGTCTGAATTCCCTTCATCGGCAAGGGACCGAGATTTCATCAGAAAACGAGAGTTTGGCACAAGATTCATAATCTCAGACCAGACCTTGATGACCCCTTCATGAACTTTCGCAGTATTATTGAACGACCCGAAGGTAATATAGCCATTCTTCAAACAAGGCGGTGGCGCCACTGGGGGAAGATCTTTATCCAGCGGCGACCAAGAAATGAACCCTCCGGGAATGCGGTATAAGGTTTCAGAGGCATATTTCTCCGTCCAGTCTGGGTCTGTAATCTCATCAACCATTCTGTAATCAACGCGCGTCAAGCCCGTTGTATTGGGATAGCCAAGCCAGGTCACCTGGACAGGCGCAATGCGCTGGGCAAAAGCCCCCATCCGACTCGTCCCCACATGGCCAACGCAATCGACCAGGATATCAATACCAAGCTCAAGCACTTTCTCGGCAAAATGGCTATCTGCAAGACCAACAACATTGATAAAATGATCGGCAGCATCTTTAAACCATTCTGTGACCCGGTCTTCTTTGCGGACATCGCTGAAGCAATAGATCTCAACTTCATCACGATTGTGGTTCTGGATCAGCGGGAGCATAAAATAAGCGCAAGAATGCCCTTTGAAATCCGAAGAGCAATATCCAATTTTTAGGCGTTTTTTCGGGTCTCTGTTCGTATCTGGTCGCTTTTTGATGGGCACGCTGTCTTCGATCAACCCACCATATTTCTGATGTTCTTGAAAAATTTCTTCCGGTGTCACATTCGGCGTGTAATTCATTGAAAAAAGATAGTTTCGCCAATGAAAAAAGGCTTTCGGCTGATAAGACAGCGCTGTCCGGAAAGCTTCCATCGCTTCATCAACAAGCCCAAGGGCCGTTAAGCAATTCCCACGATTTCCCCAAGCCACAGCATTTTTGGGTTGGAGCTCAAGAGCTTGTTGATAATATACATTTGCTTCTGTATTGCGCGCTTGTTTCCACAGCGCATTCGCCAGGATATTTAAAGTCGCTGAATCATCTGGCTTTAAATCATTCGACCGGCGAATGGCAACTTCTGCCCCGGAATTATCGCCAGCTTCCAACTTCAAGGACGCGAGAAGGCTCAGAATATCAGCATTATCTGGGTCTAGCTTATCTGCTTTTTCAGCATAATAAGTGGCCTCGGCGATTTTACCTTGATTGTTATACAAACGGGCCAGGCTAAGATTTTTTTTGGAATCTTCTTCATCATTCGAAAGAAGTTCCTTCATCGCATCAGCCGCCTTGTCACGGTCTCCAGACATGGAATAGACCATAGCGACATTATTGCGATATTCTTCATTGTCGGGCTCTTCCTCGATCAGAGTGTTGAGGATCTCGAGAGCTTCTTTTGTTTCACCCCGACGGCATAAAAGGGCTGCTTTTAAATTACGCGCTGGTGCAAAATCTGTCGCTGCTTCTAAAATAGCATCGATCATATTTTCAGAGAGTGTGCTGGCGCCTTTTTCATATTCTCGGATAGCCATTTCCATCGCATCACTTAACGTCATCGTAATGCTGTTATCGTCTGAATTGGTATTTCCATCCGGAGAAGGAGCCTGTGCCGGTATCGCAGGTCCAGGCATCATTTGGACTTGGTCAAAATTCTCCATTTTCACCTGTTCTTGAACGCCAGATTGTGTATTGCTCACTATTGCCCCCGCATTTTACCAAGGTTCATTTCGAAAGACAGATCGTTGCTAATGCCTTGTTGATTTTCACGGCGGAATCTCAGCAAAGCTTTGTTTTCACTGAAAATTTATCGTTCAAAAGAGCGAAATTTCACAGCATCCTGCTTTTCCTTTGCGCCAAAAAATGCTGTAAGTTTTCATTTTTGCCGCAAGACGGACCAAAGTGATAAATGGATCACTTTGCCCTTTGCTTTAAAGCATTTTGCTTTCAGGCACGCACCTCAAAACATGGTTAATTTGCAAGCAAAAAATGCGCCATGACAGAGCAAGAACACATCTTTTTCAAATGTCCTGGTCACATTTTTTCCATGAAAACATTTCGCTTTTCATGAGATTCAGGGAAAGCTTATACCAACCGACAGAGTCTCCGGCTCTTCGGTTGGTATAAGCTTTCCCTTGGACCGAACCATAAGGGATGGTAATGGGAGAACGTCATTTTTTGGTAAATCAAACCTTATTTCTTTTTTTTACA
>DDLW01000116.1 GCA_002340345.1 Alphaproteobacteria bacterium UBA2562
TCAAACTGGCGCGGCTGGCGCTATGAGCTTTGCGAGCATGCGCCATAAAGGCTGGTGAAAGCGCGGCCAATTGTGAAAAATTATGGTCGTCATCTTGCGAAGAGGCGTGATCCCAGCCTGGTTCAAGAGCCTCTGTGTCAGGGTCAAGGGGCCAAGGGCTGTGGGTGGCGCCTAAAATTCGCCGAGATGGCGTTTGTAACGCAGACGGTGGATGTTTATAAGCAGCGGTCAAATAGCTTCCGAAAGACAGGGTGCATGCTGGAAAGCAGCTATCCTCTGTCTCTTCGAGGCGTGTGGCTTGGCCTCTTTGGGGCCGCAGGGGCAGCTTGAGATCTGGCAGAAGAGAGCGGACCTCGTAACCATTGGCCAGCACAAGGGCGTCAAAATCCCTCTGCGGAGCGTCTGAAAATTGAAGACGCCAACCTGTCTCTAAAGGAATGATTTGGGTCACAGGGTGGTTATAATGCTGCTCAATGTCCTGTAGGAGAGCTTTAAGGTAGCTTTCAGGGTGGAGACAACCGCCATGGGCAAGCCAAAGCCCCTCATAGCCTGCACAAGATGGTAAGGCGGTGCCGATTTTTTGCTCAATGTCTGCAAGCGTGAGTCTTTGAACAAGATGGTCCGTCTCTGGGCCTGACCAAGGGCCAGCGTGGCCTGTCTTGTGAAGCTTTTCGCTTTCGACCGCATCCAAAGAGAGGCGCAGAACCCCGCGTGGCGGATGCCAAATGGGCTGTCCAGTTTCATCTTCAAGTTGTTTAACAAAGCGACATGCATCTTCAAAAGCCGCAATATGAAGGGAGCCGATAGGATTTGGTTCCACATCCGTGCGTGGATCCATCAGGGCAGATTGATTGCCAGACCCTTCAGCGCCAGGATGGGGGTGGCGGTCAAAAAGAACAGGGCGATAGCCAGCGTCTCGGAGGGCAAAGGCCGCGCTGGCACCAGCAATGCCCGCCCCGATGATGGCAATGGCACTGCCCAGAGGAAGAGCGTCTTCCGGAGACATGAAGGACGCTTTGGGCGGGCGACGATAGCTGGGGCTCTTCCAGCCTTGGAATTGCGCCTGTAAACAGTGACGTTTGCGGCCATAGCCTGGGCGTTTGGTGACAAGGAAGCCATGATCTTCTAAGCCTTTTCTCACTTTAGCGGCAACGGTAAAGCTGGCGAGATGCGTTTCTGGATGTGACAAACGGGCAATTTCTGCAAAGACCGCATCAGACCATAAATCTTCATTCTGTGCCGGGGCAAAACCATCTAAGAACCAAGCATCAAAAGAGCCTTCAACTGTTTGCAGGACATCTTTGGCTTCTCCGAGAAGCAGCAAAAGCGTCACCCGCCCCTTGTCTAATCGCAGGCGGTGAAAACCAGGGATCAATGTTGGGTAAGCCTCTTGCAAGGCTTTGGCGAGGGGGGCGAGGTCTGGAAACGCAGCATGGGCGCGGCAAAGATCTGTAAGACGGACGGGCCATGCTTCGACTGAGGCAAAGGTTAAGCGACTTCCCGCAGGGGCCGTGCGCCGCCATAAATCCCAACAGGCCAAAAAATTTAAACCTGTACCAAAACCTGTTTCTCCGATGGCAAAATGTGCTTTGTCCTGCCAGATTTCTGGGGCTTTAATCCCTTGCAAAAAGACATGGCGGGTTTCTTCGAGGCCATTGTCACGTGAAAAGTAAATATCGCCGTAACGCTCAGATTCCGGAACCTCGTCACGCCACTGGAGTTTGGCGGCTTTAAGAGATGGCCACCCAACAAAAGGTTTTACAGGGGCCGGTTTCGGAATACGAATAGGTTTGGAGGCCATCGAGAACTCATGATCGTGAAGGGAAGAAAAGCATTGCCCTTGTTATAAAACTTGATGGTCCTAAGAGAAATGCAGAAAGGATTTTTTCATGGTTTTTTTTAAGAGGCTGTTTCTCTGGCAAAGGAGAAGGCGGTTCCAAAGATGCTCTTTTATTTTTATAATTCTCGGGCCTTTGCTTTTTATCAATGGCTTGATAACAAGCACTTATGGCTTTTCTCCTGAAGCTGGATGGTTCGTGGCAGGGGCTGACTGTCAGGCGACGAAAAAAATCAAAAATGGCGCCCCCGTCTCTTTGGCCTCAGGAAAACATTATAAACTTTTTGGCCGAAATAAGGCTGGGGGAGACTATGGGCAGATCGATGTTCCCACAGCGAAACCGTCTCGCCGTTGGGTTTTGTTGTCTTGTGGGCTTTTGAAAGATGGGAACGAAACCCCGAAAAAGGCCGAGACTTCTGAAAATTCAAAGCCTCTCAAACCTGTCAAAGCCATACGCGGTGCTTTTTTTGACCATCGGTCCCAAAGGGGGGTCGACTTTTCACCTCCCCCTCCGCCTTTAGACGATCTTGATGTGGAGATGCTGAACATCTGTGGTGAGTGGGGGGAACATCCTGTCGCGGCTGATTTCACAAAAGAATTACAGTCTCGTCCTCTTTTGGCTGAGGCCATGGCGAAAGCTGCTTTTGGGACGGTGAAAGCCCAAAAAATGCCCTCCCGTCATCGTGCAAAGGCTCTGACAGACATTTGGTTTAAAGCCGATGGTTTCGCTCATATTCTCTGTGGGGAGCCAGGGGAAAAAGATCTTGGCGGTTTCCATTTTGCCCCTCGCTATTTGCAGGCCCAAAAACAAGGCTGGGCGCGTGCCCTGGATCTGAAAGCCTGTCGCGCCTCAGAAATCGCCCCACCTGTTTATACCCTGGGTGTTGAATATCGCTCTCCTGCTGGGCGTTGGGTCAGGGACTGTCCCAAAGGATATGCTTATGATTTAGATGCTTTTGACCTTTTGGTGGAGGGGTCCCGCCTTTGGGGAAAAGAGCAAAAGGCAAAGCGCCATGGGGCATGCCGTTCTGTCTTGGGTCGTTCTGGGTCAGAAGAGTATGATGTCATTTTCGTCTCTAAAAGGGGCGCTATCCGTACATTATACCCCTTAGGCCCCAAAAGCGCTCTGCGGCAACAGCATAAAAGGCCTTGTGGCCAATCATAGAGGTTTTTTACCTTCTGGTTTCCAAAGGGCAAGCCCTTTGGCCGCCGGAGGCCTATTTATGAAATCCTCTGGATTTCATAGCCTTGGGCCCCCTTTGGCTGCCGGAGACCTGTCATCACCAGTCTCGGAAAGATTTTGGTTCGCCTGCACTGGCACAAATCACTTTTAAAGCTTGCCATTCTGCGGGGGACAAGGCTGGGCGGCCTGTAAACGCTTTTTGTAAGAAGAATTCAGCCCGTTTGCCCTCTTGCGGGTGGGTGCTGAACCAGATGGTAAAATCCTCTTTGGTTGGATCTTCCGAAGAGTCTTCATCGGCATTTTTTTGATGCAGCCTTTCAAAAAAGTGACCAAACTTTTCTGGATTAATATCGGCGGCTTGTAAAATTGAAAGTGCATGCTGGTCAGCCTCTTGCTCTGCTTCTCGGCTATAGGAGAGAAGAGACAACAGGCCACCTGCTTGGGCCATTGCGCCCATGAAATCTCCTGTGCCCGCTGTTGCCACTTGCATGAGGGCCATAAGGCCATAGTGACGTGCGAGCGCTTGCAGGCCATGGCGTTCAATGACATGGCCGATTTCGTGGGCAAGGACGCCTGCAACCTCATCTGGAGAGGCGGCCTCATCAATGAGGCCGCGGAACAGCCTGATTTCGCCTCCTGGGAGGGCAAAGGCATTGACGTCTTTGACGTTGAGAACTTTCACCGTCAAGGGCAGGGTGTTTTGGGGCAGTACGTCTGATAATCTTTGTGTCATCCGCGCAAGGGCCTGGGACCCTGTTTTCCCTTCACAGACTTCAAAAGAGCCTGCAAAATCTTCAACAAAATCTTGCCCAATGTCTTGCTCCCAGCTGTTTGGAAAATAAGATTTCACTAAGCTTGGCAGTGTATTCATACTGAAAAGCCAAAACAGCCCAAGCCCGATTGCTAAAAAGAATAAAGCAATAAAAGCAAGCTTTAAGCCTCTTTCAGCCGTGCGCCCCCCCCCCAGATGTTTTGCATGTTTAAAAATAGTTTGTGCCAAAGACCAGTCGGTAATTGTAAGCCGGGCATCTTGGCCCATGACCTTCAAACGTGTCGGGCGTCCTTGTGTGACTTCTTCTGCAAGACGGATATCTTTATAGGGCCACTCACTGATAACAGCGCTGCCCTTTCCGATCAGAACAAGGCTCCAAGGCGTTAAGGAGATCCCTATCTCATGGCGCGCCGCTGTGAGACCATCATGATATGTTGCTTTTCCTGCAATTTTATAGGGAGCATCTTTATCCATAATTTTTTGGATCCCATTTTAGAATGCCTGCATGCCTGAAAAGGCTTTAAGCGTGAAGGTGAATATGTGTGGCCGCGTGATGGCTTTTTGCTGATCGTAAGACGGTAATGATCTTGTTGGCTTTCGCAATAGGGCAGTTCAGTCTTGGTTTCAATCATTATCGCTTTTAGACATCAGGAAAGCCATCAAGCTGGCGTAACGCTTCACCGAGAACCATTGCCCCTGCAACGGCAACATTGAGAGAGCGAAAAGACTCTTTGAGAGGGATTTTAATGCGGTGATCACAACTTTCATGGACCGCGTCAGGTACGCCATGACCTTCTTGCCCTAAGACCAAAGCATCACCCGATTCGAAAGTAAAATCTGTATAAGCTGTCTGCCCATGTGTGGTTAAAAGCACAATTCTTTTAGGTTTTTGTTTGGAAAATTGTAAAAAATGATCCCAAGAAAGATGGGTCGTCAGATCACACCCCCTGCGGTAATCCATCGCACCTCTTTTTAATCTCTTATCATTGAGAATAAAGCCGCAAGGTTCAATAATATCTAAAGGAATACCTAAACAAGCCGTCAGACGCATGAGAGTTCCAGCGTTTTGAGGGATTTCCGGTTGGAATAAAACAAGTCGCATGAGGGCAACATCCTTCCAAAGAAGCGACAGTTTTGTCGCAAAATGATCAATTCGATGATTTACCTTGGGATCTCCTTGCGCCTATACTCCGGCACGACGTCAAGAAGCTGCGTCTGTATGTCGCAATCGGCATAGGCTGTCTTCCCTTATATTCCCGTTCAACGTTCTTTCTACCCAACGGTGGTAAGGAAAGGGACTATATCGTATCAGTCGTCAGTTTTAGGCCAATTCCGGAGTCTAGACTATCTAATTGCCTTACGGACGAAACAGTTTTGAGGATCTATAACAATGGCCCAATCTAAACCGGCTTCTTCCTCGGACATGCACCAGGAAGGAAGCTCCCGTCGCGATTTTCTCACCTTTGCCGGCGTTGGTGTCGCCGCTGTGGGTGGGGGTGCCGTGGCTTGGTCGTTTATCGACTATTTAAACCCTTCAGCCGATGTGTTGGCTCTTGCCTCTATCGAGGTCAATCTAGAGCCCATTGAGGTTGGCCAAGCGATTACTGTGAAATGGCGCGGTAAGCCTGTGTTCATTCGCCATCGCTCTGAGAAAGACATTGAACTTGCCCGCTCTGTCAATGTCGAAGAGCTAAAAGACCCACAATCAGACGATCAGCGCGTCCAAAAACCTGAATGGCTGGTCATGGTGGGGATTTGTACGCATCTTGGCTGTGTTCCCCAAGGGCAAAAAGAAGGTGAAAGTCGCGGTGAATTTGGCGGTTGGTTCTGCCCTTGCCATGGCTCTCACTATGATAGCGCAGGCCGCATTCGCAAAGGTCCGGCACCTCTAAATCTAGAGATCCCGGAATATACCTTCCTTTCCGACAGCCTCATTAAGATCGGCTAGGAGTCTAACACGTGTCTCATCCCCTTTATGATAATTCTGTGGTCAAATGGGTTGATCACCGCATGCCGATTTTTTCTATGATTCGGCATTCTGCGGATGAATATCCAACCCCGAAAAACTTAAATTATTGGTGGAACTTTGGTTCTTTAGCCGGGTTTATGCTGATTGTGATGATGCTGACAGGCATTTTCTTGGTCATGCATTACACACCGCATGTGGATCTTGCTTTTGATAGCGTCGAACGCATTATGCGTGATGTGAACTATGGCTGGCTTATCCGCTATATTCATATGAATGGTGCGTCGATGTTCTTCATCGTCGTCTATATTCATATTTTCCGTGGTCTTTATTACGGTTCTTATAAAGCACCGCGTGAATTGCTCTGGATGCTTGGTGTCGTCATTATGTTGCTCATGATGGGGACCGCTTTCATGGGCTATGTCTTGCCTTGGGGACAAATGAGCCTTTGGGGCGCCACTGTGATCACCAATTTGTTTTCCGCTATTCCAGTGGTTGGTGATTATATTGTGACTTTGTTATGGGGGGGCTTCTCTGTCGATAATCCGACTTTGAATCGCTTCTTCTCCCTCCATTACCTCTTGCCTTTTGTTATTCTTGCGGTTGTCGGCCTCCATGTTTGGGCATTGCACCATCATGGGTCCAATAACCCTCTTGGGATTGACCGCAAAGGGCCCCAGGATTCTATTCCTTTCCACCCTTACTACACCGTCAAAGATTTGTTTGGCTTAGGCGTCTTCTTGATTATCTTTGCGATTTTCATTTTCTACGCACCAAACTATCTTGGCCATCCTGATAACTATATCAAAGCCGATCCCCTGGTTACACCGCCCCATATCGTGCCAGAATGGTATTTCCTCCCTTTCTATGCGATGTTGCGGGCCGTTGACTTCGACATTTTGTTCATCCCTGCCAAGCTTGGTGGTGTTTTGACAATGTTTGGGTCAATTGCTTTGCTGTTCGTTTTGCCTTGGCTTGATCGTCATCCTGTGCGTTCTTCCTGGTATCGTCCAGTTTATTTCTGGTTCTTCTGGATTCTCGTCATCGACTGTATCTTCCTCGGATGGCTTGGTGCTATGCCAGCGGAGGGCAAATATGTCATCATGGCGCAGATTGGTACGGCTTATTATTTCTTCCACTTCCTGATTCTGCTGCCCTTGCTGTCTCGAATAGAAACCGCACGGCCATTGCCAAACAGTATCAGTGAGCCTGTTGTGAAGAAGGGGGCCTGATCCATGGAATTTTTGAAGAACAAGCGTCGTTTCGCTATGGCGGCTGCGTTCGTCACTCTCTTAGCAGGGGGGCAAGCACAAGCCGCTGGTGGGGAAATTGACATTCCCAGCCAATCTTGGAGTTTTGCAGGGATCTTTGGGTCTTTTGATAAAGCATCTCTGCAACGCGGCTTTCAAGTCTACCGGGAAGTCTGTTCAGCATGTCATGGTCTCGATTA
Source organism: Alphaproteobacteria bacterium UBA2562 (assembly GCA_002340345.1). Classification (GTDB taxonomy): domain Bacteria; phylum Pseudomonadota; class Alphaproteobacteria; order UBA2562; family UBA2562; genus UBA2562. The sequence goes on from DDLW01000116.1 coordinate 7,209, forward strand.
TATTGCCTTCCGTAACCTGCAAGATCTTGGGTATAGTGAAGACGATGTAAAAGCGTTGGCGGCTGAATATGAAATTGAAGATGGTCCAAATGATGAGGGCGAAATGTTCATGCGCCCCGCCATTCCAGCAGATCGCTTCCCCAACCCTTATGCAAATGACGAAGAAGCCAAAGTCGCCAATGGGGGGTCTTTGCCACCCGATTTGTCCTTGATCGTCGATGCAAGGGCGCATAACGAAAACTATGTTTATGCGCTCTTAGTCGGCTTCGAAGAGCAAATTCCGACAGATATGCATTTGCCAGAAGATTTTGAGTTGCCGGACGGAAAATATTTCAATCGCTATTTTGCTGGACATGCGATTGCTATGCCACCGCAATTGTTCGAGGATCAAGTCGAATATGCGGATGGCACACCAGCAACAACAGAACAGATGGCAAAAGACGTTGTGAACTTCCTTGCTTGGGCGTCTGAACCTAATCTGGAAGAGCGCAAGCGCATGGGGGTCAAGGTCATTTTGTTCTTGGTCGCCTTTACCTTGCTGTTCTATGCCATCAAACGTAAAGTCTGGTCTGACGTGCATTAGAGCAAAGCGCGATCAGGTGGATCCCCCTGATCGCTTTCGTTTTGCGACAAAAATAAAGACTCTAGAGCATTTTGCGTGATGATAGACTCATACAAAATGCTCTATCTTATTGTTTTTGCCGCAAGAC
>DDLW01000067.1 GCA_002340345.1 Alphaproteobacteria bacterium UBA2562
AACCAGCTTTGCTCTAGAGACCTGGGCGGTAGTTTGGCGCCTCACGCACAATCGAAACATCATGGACGTGGCTCTCGCGGAGTCCTGCTCCAGTGATACGAATGAATTGCACATTGTCTTGTAAGGTTGGAATTGTGCTATTGCCCGTATAGCCCATCGCGGCCCGTAAGCCACCAACCAATTGGTGAATCACATTATGGACAGGGCCTTTATAAGGCACTTGCCCTTCAATGCCTTCTGGTACTAACTTCAAAGTTGAGGAGACCTCTTGCTGGAAATAGCGATCCGCCGACCCCCGTGCCATAGCGCCGACAGACCCCATGCCACGATAAGATTTATAAGATCGCCCTTCATAGAGATACACCTCTCCAGGGCTTTCATCGGTGCCCGCGAAAAGAGATCCAATCATGGCACAATTGGCACCGGCGGCAATGGCCTTTGCAAGATCGCCAGAATATTTAATGCCGCCATCTGCGATAACAGGAACGCCAGCCTCTTTTGCAACAGAAACAGCATCAGAAATGGCCGTGAGCTGGGGGACACCAACGCCAGCAACAATGCGGGTTGTGCAAATGGATCCTGGTCCAATCCCCACCTTGATGGCATCAGCACCAGCATCGATCAGCGCTTTTGCGCCTTCAGCGGTGGCAATGTTACCAGCAATCACTTGGGTGACGTTTGACAAAGCTTTGATAGTTGCAACTTGGTCTAACACCCCTTGGGAGTGACCATGGGCCGTATCCACAATAATGACATCGACTTCGGCTTCGAGGAGGGCTTTTGCCCGTTCTAGGCCATCTTGGCCGACGCCGGTGGCTGCGGCAACCCGCAGGCGCCCTTGATCATCTTTACAGGCATTCGGGAAACGTTGCGCTTTTTCAATATCTTTGACAGTCATCAAGCCGATACAGCGATATTGATCATCGACGACTAAAAGCTTTTCAATGCGGTGATGGTGGAGAAGTCGCTTGGCTTCCTCGCGGTTCGCCCCTTCGCGCACAGTGACCAGGTTATTTTTGGTCATTAATTCACTAACGGGTTGATTAGGGTTCTCTGCAAATCGCACATCGCGATTGGTCAAAATCCCAACCAATTTTCCAGGAGACCCACCACGATCCACAACAGGCACCCCCGAAATGCCATAGCTTTGCATGACAGCAAGGGCTTCGCTGAGGCTTTGATCTGGAAAAATTGTCATGGGATTGACAACCATGCCGGATTCGAATTTTTTGACGCGTCTGACTTCACCAGCTTGCTCTGCGATGGTGAGGTTTTTATGGACACAGCCAATACCGCCAGCTTGGGCGAGGGCAATGGCCAACCGGCCTTCCGTTACTGTGTCCATGGCAGAAGAAATCAGAGGAATACCCAGTCGAATAGAGCGTGTGAGTTGTGTTGCTATGGACACATCTCCAGGAAGCACTGAAGATTCAGCAGGTTGCAAAAGCACATCGTCAAATGTCAAACCTTCACGAATTCGCATTATGCTTCCTTTCTTAAAGATCATCGAGACAAGCGTGTTTTCAAAGACTCTGATAATAGCAAGGTCAAAGCAATTTGATCCCAAATTGCGCCCACTTTCACCAGTTTTGCTCTCAGGCAAATGCCTTTCGGTAAAACAGAGAGCGTTTCTTTTGCGCCAGGTGAAAAACAAAAAAGCTGCCTCAATGGGGGTGAGGCAGTTGCACATTGTTTTGCGTGGCGTTACAGCATTTTGCCCTTTGTTTTAAGGACAGGGCGCGATCAAATCTTCTCATTTGATCTTGTCTATTGCGTGGATAGACGACAGAAAACCATGACATTTCTTATCATAAGCACTTCAGAGGTAAACAGAGCATCCTCAAAGAGGATCTGTTTCGGGAGACACTATACAGAAGCCGGGCTTTCTGTGAAGAGATTGATGGTTTTTTTTCGTTGTAGCAGCTATGCAAAAATGCTGATGCCAGCAAAATAGAAGGCTATCCCGTGTAAAAGGATCATTTTCTTCATTTCAGCGTGGGCAAGAACCCTGTTTCGGCGCCCTCTTTGGGAGGGCAGGTTTGTTTTTGTCTGCGGAAGCCCGTGGCGATGACATATTGTTCTGAAGAATCAGTCCGGCTTGCTGGTGGTTTCATATGACGTACAGTCTCAAAGCTCTGGCGGAGCCGCGTCAATAGCGCGCCTTCTGCCCCGCCTTGGAAGACTTTTGCCACAAAATGACCGCCTGGCCTTAAAACCTGTTCCGCAAAATCCAGAGCCGTTTCACAAAGGGCCACGATTCTTAAATGGTCCGTGGCTGGATGTCCTGTGGTCGCCGGGGCCATGTCAGATAAGACGATATCGGCGGGGCCTTGCAAAAGATCTTGTAACGCTTTTGCTGTTTGCGGGTCTTCCATATCGCCGACAATCAGCTTGGCCCCTGGGAAAGGATCGATTTCAAGAAGATCGATGCCAACGATTTGGGCTTGTGCGGCGCGTTGGCCTTTGCCTTCTGGCTTACAGCGCGTCAGGGCCACTTGGGTCCAGCCGCCAGGGGCGGCTCCCAAATCAACAACATTCATCCCAGGCTTAAGAAGCCGAAATTTGTCATCGATTTGGATGAGTTTGAACGCAGCCCGCGAGCGATAGCCTAAACGGCGGGCCTCTTGGACATAAGGGTCATTGATTTGCCTTTGTAACCATAAGGTCGAGGCAAGTTTACGGCCCTTTGCTGTTTTAACTTTTTGATGCAGGCTGCGATTGGTGAAACTGTCTGCAACCGCTGTCTTGCCTGGTTTTTTACGAGAGTCCTCGCGTTTGACACGATGGCGGATGGCGCCACCAGAGGTCAAATGGCCATGGGGATTTTTTTTCTTTCCAGAAGGCATAAAACCTCGCAAATTTCTAGAACTATATGCTTTACTTCAGGAATTTGCTTTAGAGCAAAGCTGGTTAAAGTGGCTTCACTTTAACCATGCGTCTTGCGGCAAAAATAAAAGCCTAGAGCAAAGCTGGTTAAAGTAGCATCACTTTAACCATGCGTTTTGCGGTAACGTCCTGAGAGCAACGCTCTTTTCGCTTGCGCGAAATTAAAGGCGACTTTTTCGAGAAAAAGTCTCTCAAAAAGCTTATATAAC
>DDLW01000373.1 GCA_002340345.1 Alphaproteobacteria bacterium UBA2562
AAGGTCGGTCCAATTCACGCGCTATCTTTTTGTTATAGTTCGAATTATCGACCCGAAAGGCCCGGCTGATGCCGGACTCTTCCGTTTCGTTCGAACCACGAGAGCAAAGCTGGTTAAAGTGGCTTCACTTTAACCATGCGTTTTGCGGCAAAAACAAGATCATAGAGCCTTTCCATTGATTCAATATAAAAGAGAAAGGCTCTAGAGAGGGGATCTTGTGATGGTCACTCTTTGAAAGTCATGGTGTTTTAGAAGCTTAAGGTGATTGTCCTGTGTCTCTAAAACGCGCGCTATCTTCGAATAACGCCTCAGCACTCCCCTTTTTTGGCGTGTGTGTCTCCTTCGTTCCGCGAAGGGGGGAAGGCTCGTTTTTTTAACTGGTACTGTGATTGACCGCGTATTTTGCATTGCGAAGCCTCGGACCCTATGGAAAAGGGGGAGGCTCAAAATCAGCAAAAAAGGTCATGAAAGATTTCCAACTGTAAGGAAGAATAAATATGTCTTTGAAGATCCGTTTGGCCCGTGGTGGTGCTAAAAAGCGTCCTTTCTACCGCATTGTTGTTGCGGATTCTCGGATGCCCCGTGATGGCCGCTTCAAGGAAAAAATCGGAACATATAACCCTATGGTCCCACGTGAACATGACCAGCGCCTCGTGCTGAAAGAAGAGCGCGTGAAATATTGGTTGTCTGTTGGGGCCCAACCCACCGATCGTGTGGCGCGGATGTTGAGCCAACTTGGCTTCTGTGAAAAGCCTGTTGTGCGGGAACAAACCAAGCAATCCAAGCCAAAACAAAAAGCCCAAGAACGCTTGAAAGAGCGCGAAGAAAAAGCCGCTGCCGCGGCTGAAGCTGCCAATGCAGAAGGTGGCGAGAGCTAAACCAGCTGAAAAGTCACTGACGTTGCAAGGTTGGTATCCGCTGTTTTCTTCAAGGATTTCTCTTCCTGAAAAGAGGGAAGAGGGCTTTCATGCGCAAAGCCTCTTCCTCTGACAGAGCTGAAATCTGCAATGGGCCACCTCGATTTACGGCTGAACATCGGTCAAAGAGGTCATGAGAGGTTTCCAAGAGGCCATGGCAGAGTCACAATTCGATCCTTCACACCGGATTTGTGTGGGCAAAATTGTTGGGGTGCATGGGGTGCGTGGTTTGGTGAAAATCAAAAGCGAGACCGCTGTTCCTCAAGATTGCGCGCAGTACGGACCGGTGGCCAATGAAGCGGGGGATCGCCAGTTTGATGTGACGGTGACAGGATTTTCAAAGGGCGTTGTCTTAGCGAAGATTGCTGGGATTTCTGATCGAGACGCTGCTTTCGCGCTCAAAGGAACTCTGCTCTATGTTTCGCGCGCTGTCCTGCCAGAGCCGGAGGAAGAAGAATTCTACCATGCCGATCTGATTGGCTTGGCCGTTGAACTTCCAGATGGCCGAGCCTTTGGTCGGGTGCGGGCGTTGCATGATTTTGGGGCCGGGGATTTGATCGAGCTCTCTGACCTTCCAGCCTTACCAGACTATGGTGGAAAAGGTCAAAAAGCAGGCGGAAGCGTGATCTTGCCCTTCACAAAAGCTGTCGTGCCGATCATTGACCTTGAGCGCCAGCGTCTTGTGGTCGATCCGCCACAGGCCATGTTCGGGGGCGAGACGGCAGACGACAAAGCACTTTGGGCGGATGTCCTGAAAGAGCAGGGATCCTCTCCAGAGGAGCGCTGCGGCGCTTCATCCTCGGAAAGAGGGGAGGATCGTCCATGACCCAGGAAGAGGGTCAAAACCTCTCCCCGCCTTGGCGGGCGATGGTTTTGACATTATTTCCTGACATGTTCCCCGGTCCTTTGGGCTTGTCGCTTGCTGGGAAAGGATTGCAATCGGGCCTTTGGGCTTTGGAAACGATGGATATTCGTGACTTTGCCCAAGACAAACATCGTTCTGTGGATGATACGCCTTTTGGAGGCGGGCGTGGCATGGTTATGCGACCGGATATTCTGGCAGCAGCCTTTGATGCAGCGCAAGATCATTTGGCCGCGCAAGATGCGGAAGCGTCTTCTATGCCAGCGCTTTATCTCTCGCCACGCGGGGAAACGCTGACCCAGGCGCGGGCGGCGGCTTTGGCCGCAGGGCCGGGGGTTCTTCTCCTTTGCGGACGCTATGAAGGGGTGGATCAACGGTTTTTAGAGAAACGGGCCGTGGAAGAAATCAGCCTCGGCGATTTCATTCTCTCCGGCGGCGAACCGGCGGCTTTGACCCTTTTAGATGCCTGTGTTCGGCTTCTGCCAGGCATTATGGGACATAAGGGCTCGCTAGAAGAAGAAAGCTTCGAAGGGGGATTGCTTGAATATCCCCATTATACACGCCCCCAAAATTGGGAAGGCGAAGAGGTGCCAGAGATTCTGACCAGCGGTCATCATGCCAAAATACGGGCATGGCGTCAGGCGCAATCAGAACAGATTACACGCACAAGGCGTCCGGATCTCTGGGAACATTATGAGAAAAAACAGGGTGCTTGAACAAAAAATAACCGAAATGCCACAGGCCAAATTCAGGGCCCAACCTGGGGTCGAAAGCCAGGATGAGGTTGGCAGGGCGGCTGCAAGCGCACAGAAACTCTTAAAAGCTGGCCTCTCCAGCTTTGGTAAAAGCCGCACATCATGCGCATTGAGACGCCTCTGATGTGCGATTAGGTGAAACAGAAGACGACACCGTCTTAAAAGACAATGGGATGGTGTCTTGGATGATCGTTGAGGAGCATTGGCGATGAACGTCATTGAACAGCTCGAACAAGAGCAAATTGCGGAACTCACCGCAGAACGGGCCGTGCCGGAATTTAAACCGGGAGACACTGTTCGCGTCAATGTGCGCGTCATCGAAGGGGAACGCGAGCGGGTCCAGGCCTATGAAGGCGTTTGCATCGCCATGAAAAAATCGGCGCTGAACTCCTCCTTTACCGTGCGGAAAATTTCCTTTGGTGAAGGTGTGGAACGGGTTTTCCCGCTTTATTCGCCACGGATTGAGTCTGTCCAAGTGGTACGTCGTGGTGATGTGCGGCGGGCGAAATTATATTATATGCGTGGCCGGACTGGGAAACGGGCGCGGATTGCCGAACAAACAACGGGCTATTCTGCAAAATTGGAAGCGGCTGTTCGGAAAGAAACCGCTGAAAAAGCCGCCCTTAAAGCCGCTGAGAAAAAAGCCGCTGCGGAAGCAAAAGCCGCTGAAAAGGCTGCTGAGAAAGCCGCTGCCGATGCGGCCGCTGCCGCTGAAGAGGCTGGTGATCAGGCCTAGACATGTTGAAAAGCGACCAGATGGGGTCATCTGGTCGCTTTTTTCATACGCTGTAAAAAAGCCTCTGGCGGCTAGAGCATTTCATTTTTATCTTGAATCAGTGGAAATGCTCTATGCTTTTGTTTTTGCCGCAAAACG
>DDLW01000349.1 GCA_002340345.1 Alphaproteobacteria bacterium UBA2562
GCTTATATTCAGGAAAATGCGCGTTTTGTCGAAGATCTTGATGTATGATGTATGAAAGGATGGGATCGCTTGCCTCCGGCGGCCAAACGACTTGTCCTTTGGAAACCATGACTTGGAGGGATCCTCCCCTCAAAACCAGAACACAACCCCCTCCGCACCAGATCGTCTATGGGCTTAAATGTCCCCTTCTAGCGCCCGGATTTTCAGAACCAACTCTTCAGGGATGGGCGCTGACTTGTGGGCGGCTTGGTCGGTGTTGACCCAGACGATTTCGCCGCTGGTGAGGGCGCGGTCTTCTTTCTCGTCATGGAGTTCGAGGCTAAAAGTCAGGCTAGAGCGCCCCAAACGGCTGACCCGGACGAAGACCGCAATGTCTTGGTCATAGACAGCGGAATCGTGATATTCGATCAAGGTCTTGACGGTGTGAAAGTCTGTGCCCGTGCGTTCGACTTGCCCGCGATAGTCATAGGGCAAAGCGCGGAGATATTCTAAGATTGCCGTGTCGAAATAGACCAAATAATTGGCGTAATAGACAATGGCTTGCATATCGCATTCCGCGAACCGTACGCGAAATTGGTAAGAGAAATTGAACTCAGCCTTGGCCAAAGAGATCTCCTATTTTGAGTGGAAGTCGTCAGGAAAGGCCCTCTTTCTTGCAAAATATCGCAGAAAGAAGGCCTTTGCTCTTATATTCTCGCCGCAAAACGGACCAACCGATTGGCCTTTGCTTTAAGGAAGACCCAATCCGCTTGTGAAAGTTTAAGCGGGTTTGCGCCCGACGACGGCCTTGGTCATGCCGCCGATCAAATCACTCACTTCGACGGATTCAAAGCCAGCCCCTTGGACAAGGCCGACGGTATAGCTGGGGGTCAAGGACATGGCATGGGGGGTGAAGACCATATGCTGCAAAGCCCAGAGCGCTGCCATGGACGGCCCTGTCCGGTCGTCTTCGACCATGAAATCATGGACCATGATCCAGCCGCCTGGCTTCAGGTGGTCATAGGCTTTGCGGACCATATTGGGGATCTCGGCCCCTGGGATGCCGGAGAAGAGATAGGACATCAAAATGCCATCGCGCGCGTCAGGCCATTCGCTGGTCAACGCATTGCCGGGCTGAAAGCTAATACGGTCAGACATGCCCGCTTCGGCGACAAAGCGTTTGCCCACTTCGGTCACATTGGGAAAGTCTAGAATGGTTGATTTCAGCTGCTTATAATGTTTGCACATCATGATGGAGAACGCCCCAGAGCCGCCGCCAACATCGAGGAGGGTCTCCCCATCGGACAGATCGACCCGGCGCGCCAAGACTTTTCCTGGGCCAAGCGAACCGGAATGCTGGGAATTGCTGAACAATTCCGCTTCTTCTGGGTCACTCATCCATTCTTCATAGGTTTTTTTCTCGATTTTCTCAAGATCGCCCCGCAAGACGTCGTTTAATTGATCCATGAAAGGATACATCTGGCGGTCGATCTGATAGCGCAAATAATCCCCGAAAAAGGCTGGGGCTTGCTCGACCAAATAGGCCTGGGCCCCTGGGGCATTGTCGAACATGTCGCCGCGTTTTTGCAACAAACCAATGGAGGTCAAAGCCGTCAGCAAGGTGACGATTAAGCTTTCCTCGACTTCTGTTTCTTCACAAAGTTCGCTCACCGACTTTGGCTCATTGGCCAAAAGGGTAAAGATCCGCAGATCCAGACCCGCGAACAAAGCTTTTGACGCCATGAATCCAAAAGCAATACGGGAAACTTCTTCGGCGTCTTGAACGGTTTTCATCTTCATTCCTTAAGTGTTTTTTAGCGATCCAGCGCTTGTGAAAAGGGGATAACCTTATGAAAGATCTCACGATTTTCACCAAGGCGGCTTGTTTGCGTTTCGAGAAAGCCGCAAGGTTGAAACGCCCTTTTTCGCTGGGAAAAAAGAGGGCTCTATAAAACACTAAAAAAAAGAGGAAAATAACCTTCCAATTAAATTCAATTCCAGCTAAGTTACAAAGTTCCCACCGAAATGATTCTTTTCGACCGCCTAATTTTAGCAGCTGCACTCTTATAATCTTATGGCGGACTGATCGTTTGTTTTTTTCTTTCTCTATTCAATAATATTTTCGAGAAATTATGGAGCAATATAGTAATTCTTCATTTTCTGCTTCCAAAAGCAAGAGTAGAATAGAATTACAGCATAGCATTTTGCTTTTATCTTGCATCAGCAAAATGCAGCACTGTAAGCCTGATATAATCATCCTAATCTGAGAGATTTTCGCTTGTATTGGGACCCAGGTGGAATATCTTATGCCTTTGTTTTTGCAAAAAAATACAGCGCTAAAGGAGCGCCCCCTTTCACGCGCTTTGTTGTCGTAAATTTCTTCCATAGCTTTCCCGCTTAACGCCCAAACAGCTGGAAGCCACCAAGACATGTTTGAAAGATGCTGTTCAAAAAACGACTCTCTGCAAAGAATAATACGACGCCACCAAAAGAAACATGGCGCATGCTGACAATAAGCCAATTCACACACCATCTTAGAGCAGAAGATCTTGATCTTATTTGTTCGGATAAGTCCGTTGATTATTATATCAGCAATGGAGTTTTTGTGCATAAGACAAGATCAAAGATCAACGCAGCCATTCTTTTTTTCTATATTTTATTTGATATAGGAATTTCTTTTTTTATAATAAATGGAATATTAACATTTATTATTTTTAATATTCTCGTTCTGATTTCCTGTTTTTTCTTATTTTGGCTATTTAATTATGGAAAGACACTGAGAAGAATAGATTTCTTGATGCTTCAAGATCAATATATTTGGATTGTAGCCCCAGATGTTTATAAAAAAAAACAAGCTTAAAATAAAGAGTGAAATTTTTACTATTGTATTAGGTTGCACTATAGCTAAGATAATATGCTTCTTATTGACTACTAAAACTCTGGACTCGTCTAATTTAGAGGTTTTAATATTATCTATTTTAATATTAATAACTTTATTTATTCCATATATCATACATTATCATATTATACTTGCTTGCTCTTTGTTTATTGCAGCGAAAAAATAAGGGGATACTATGACAGAATTACGGCCTGTTGGGACGGGATGGTCCATCGTGAATAACCTGGGAAGTGCTTTTCGGGGAGCCTCTCTTGATCATTTGACCCATATCGAAAAGGTCCATCTCCTTGGTGAAGATCCAGAAAAATTTCACGCTTACATGGACTATCTCGAACGCTATCCGGAGGCACCTTATAATATAGATTTGGATTATGTCGAAATTGTAGCAGATCTTGCTAAAACGGCAACGCATCAAGTAACCAAAACCGTCACAGACCCTATCATCAAATTTTCTCCCGAAACAGGCGTCAGCGAACGAGGCTTGTCTCGAGACCATCAGCAAGGACGAAAACGAAAGAGAACCCAAAACAGCACTCAATTTGCCAGTCTAATTCCTAGAATAGCGCCGTTTCACGCCTCAAATGAGAGAATACATAGTAATCCGGAGTGTCGAGCTCTAAACTAATATCTTATTAGAAAATAATAAAAGATACACTAGGAAAAGTGTAAACATAACAGTTCTATTATCCATATAAAAATCCCAAAGATATTGACACTTAATATAAGTTTGATATGATTATTCTAGTATTAGAAATCATCCTCCATAGGTTTCTTGCTTTAAATCCAAACAGCAGGAAGCCACCAAGACATGTTTGAAAGATGCTGTTCAAAAAACGACTCTCCGCAAAGAATAATATGACGCCACCAAAAGAAACATGGCGCATGCTGACAATAAGCCAATTCACACACCATCTTAGAGCAGAAGATCTTGATCTTATTTGTTCGGATAAGTCCGTTGATTATTATATCAGCAATGGAGTTTTTGTGCATAAGACAAGATCAAAGATCAAC
>DDLW01000153.1 GCA_002340345.1 Alphaproteobacteria bacterium UBA2562
AAAAGTGAAAGGCTCTAGAGCCTCCGGCGGCCAAAGGACTTGTCCTTTGGAAACCTTTTCCTAATCGAGTTCCGGTTGATAGAGAGGCTCTTGCGGGCCAGCGGCGGCGGCTTCTTCAGCCCGGCGCTCTTGGACCTTGTCCCAGACAAGGCGTAGAAGCGATGTGACACCGATTCCCGCAGCACCCGAGAGGACAAGGGCCGGGCGTCCGGCAGCCTCTGATAACGCCCGCCGCCGCTGATCGGCCGTGTCTTCGTCCAAAGCATCGACTTTATTCAACGCCACAATTTCGGTTTTCACGGCCAAATGTTCGGCATAGGCTTCCAATTCTCTGCGCACAATCTGGTAATCTTCGGCCACAGTCTCAGACGTCCCATCCACCAGATGCAATAAAGCCCCACACCGCTCAACATGCCCCAGAAAACGCGTCCCCAGTCCGGCGCCCTCATGGGCGCCTTCGATCAATCCTGGAATATCCGCAATCACAAATTCCGACTGGTCGACATGCGCCACCCCCAGATTCGGATGTAAGGTTGTAAAAGGGTAATCGCCAATTTTAGGGCGCGCCCGGGAGACCGCAGACAAAAAGGTCGATTTGCCCGCATTGGGCAGCCCCACAAGCCCAACATCGGCAATCAATTTTAGGCGGAGCCAAATCCAACGCTCTTCGCCAGGCCAGCCGGGATCTGCCCGGCGTGGCGCGCGGTTGGTTGAAGATTTATAATGGGCATTGCCAAATCCGCCATCTCCGCCGCGTAACAACACAAGGCGTTGATCCTTGCGCGTGATATCGGCGAGCACCGTTTCTTTATCTTCATCCAGAATCTGCGTGCCAATCGGCACTTTCAAGGTCACAGACTGGCCCGCGGGACCATTGCGATCCCGCCCCATACCGTGATGACCGCGCTCCGCCTTGAAATGCTGCTTATAGCGGTAATCAATGAGGGTGTTCAGACTGTCAGCCGCTTCGATAATCACATCACCGCCGCGTCCACCATTGCCGCCATTAGGGCCGCCGAATTCGATAAATTTTTCGCGGCGAAAAGAGACGCTTCCTGGGCCGCCATCACCGGATTTTAAAAAGATTTTGGCTTCGTCGAGAAACTTCATGGCGGCGGCTCTTTCACGCTACAAACACAACAAACGGGAGAGGACATATGTCCGCTCCCGTTTTCAAAACAGGCTTCACCCTTATGAAAGACAAAGCTCTTTATCTGTTCATAAGGCCTTTATTTTAAAGGCCTTATGGGGTCTTTCTGCGGCAGTCTTGCGCTTTGCCTGCTGATAATGCCCCTTGTGACAAGACACCCAGCAGAAAAAAGCAAGAGGAGCGCGGGGAGATTTACTCCGCTGCCTCTGCCTGCACCGGTCGCACGCTGACATAGCAACGATTATTGCGACGACGGCGGAATTCCACAACACCCTCTGTGACGGCGAAAATGGTATGGTCAACCCCCATCCCAACATTGTCACCAGGGTGGAATTTTGTTCCGCGCTGGCGCACAAGAATATTGCCAGAAATCACGGATTCACCACCATATTTTTTAACGCCTAAGCGACGACCTTCTGAGTCGCGTCCATTGCGCGAACTCCCGCCTGCCTTTTTATGTGCCATAACTCAAACCTCGATTCCGAAGGGTGCAGCTTTGTTTTCCCGGCGGTTCAGCCGAAATGGCCTGTCTGAGATCCCAGGGAAAACACTTTGTCCGAAAAAAGAACAGAGCGTTTTAAGCTGCAACAATGTCGGTAATGCGCAAAACAGTCAATTGTTGGCGGTGACCATTTTTGCGACGATAATTGTGGCGGCGACGTTTTTTGAAGACAATCACCTTTTCGCTTTTGATCTGATCGATCACTGTTGCTTTCACAGAAGCGCCTTCAACGATAGGCGCGCCGATTTTAGCGCTGGCTTCGTCTCCGACCAAAAGCACTTGATCCAAAGTCACGTCGGCGCCCGCTTCCGCTTCGAGCTTTTCAACCTTAATGACGTCGTTCTTGGCGACTTTATATTGCTTGCCGCCGGTCTTGATGACTGCGAACATGAGCCCGACCGTTCTTCCATAAAGTCACGTTCTCACAAAACTGAAAAACCGTCTGCGCAGAAAACAAACCCGTTCAGCCTGATGGATCAGGCCGTGTTGGCACGGCATTTTGTCTTCTGGGAACGGCGTTTTGGAACGCGATGTTGTCCAAAGAAAACCGAATACGCTTTTTGATGACTGTCATTTCTCTAGAGCAAACCAACGCCTAAGGGCGTCATTGGTTCCAGAGATCTCAATAAATGAGAGGCATTCACCATAGCGTGAAGCGCGTATATTACGCAGAAAGGAGGGAAAGTCAATGCTGATGATTGATTTTTCCATTTTTGAAGCTGTTTTTCTGTTTCCGCCGCTGTCCTCCGCGACGCTTTGTCTCAATCAAGCATCATGACCACGGCTTTCAAATAGGCGCTTTCCGGTAAATGTGGATGCAAGGGGTGATCCGGGGCCGCACCGCTTTGCAAAACAACCCGCCCTTCACGATGAAGATCCGTCACACCCCCGGCCACTTGTTGGGCAAAAGGCCCAAGCGGCATGTAATGTGAGCAAGAGGCGGCAAACAGATAGCCACCAGGCTTCACCAAAGGCACCGCCCGCTTGATCAATTTGCGATAGCCACGCTGGCCCTGCTGGATGTCTTTCTTGCTTTTTGCAAAGGCTGGAGGATCAACGATCACCACATCAAACTGCTGCTTTGCCGCGCCAAACTGTTCGAGAACAGCAAAGGCATCACCACGCTCAAACCGTATTTTCTCCTGCACCCCATTGCGATCAGCGGCCTGTGCGGCCAAAGCTTGCGCAGGCGCAGAACGATCGACACTAATGACCTGTTCCGCCCCAGCAACCGCCGCCGTCACCGCAAAGCCCCCAGTATAGCTGTAAACGTCTAAGACCGTTTTCCCCTGGGAGAGATGGGCCATAAAGGCACGATTGTCGCGCTGATCATAGAACCATCCCGTTTTTTGCCCTTCGCGCAGATCCGCAAAAAAGACACAGCCATTCTCCAGAAGCTCAACCGGTTTGCTTAAACCACCGCGATGGAACCGTACTGTCTGGGAGAGGCCCTCTTGGAGGCGCGCAGCACTCTCATTGCGCAGAAGAACAACCTTGGGCGCAATCACAGCGTCTAAAGCTTCGAGAATCGGGGTTTCCAAAGCCTCCACAGCGGCGCTGTTCATTTGCAAAGCCACAATATCCTCATACCGATCGAGGATAAGCCCCGGAAATCCATCCGCTTCGGCATGAATAAGGCGATAATATGGTGCAGGATAAAAGGCTTCTCGAAGCCCAAGCGCTTTTTGGAAGCGATTGATGAAAAACGCCGTATCAATCTTTTCACGCGGATCGCGACTCAGAATGCGTCCGGCGATGATAGGCTTTGGGTGAAAACAGGCGGTGGCAACATAAAGCCCGTCATGGCTTTCGATTCGCACGATTTCACCAGGGCTTTTTGTCTTCGCCGCGGCATCAAACATAATTTCATTGGAGAAAATCCAAGGATGTCCGCTTTTCACCCGCTTTTGAGCGCCGGGCTTCAAGCGAATTGACGGCAAAGCCGCCACAAAATCGCATAATTCTAATGGCATGCCCAGAGTGTAGAGCCTGTTTTATAAAATCCAAAGGATTTTATCGTTTGCGCTTAAAGGCCACCCAGGCTGCGGTGACAGCTCATTTTTCGCTGACACGAAATGAAACGACTTTTCCGAGAAAAAGTCTGTCAAAAAGCCTTTTCAGGGTTACACACCCCAAGGTTTATGCGTCCCCCCATCAGAAATGATAGCGCATACGCCCCATAAGCTCATGCCCGCCGTAAAATCCCAGATTGGCTTCTGCGGTGCTGCCTTCAACATTATATTCGGTCTCACTCATGCCCCAATAGCGATAGCCTAACCCAAACATCACCCGATCACTAAACGCATAATCGATCCCTGCCATCGCTTGATAGGCAAACGCTTGATCTTCGCCATTCATCCGGGTTGTAACGCCATTTACGCTGAATTCCCCGCCTTTCATTTCGACGGTTGCATAGCCAATCCCGGCCCCAATCCAAGGCCGCCAGCGCCCATAATCATCGAGAATGGGCAGATCTCCAATCACATTCAACATCCCACTCATCATGACAAGATCCCCCCCCACATTGGTGGTCAAATTGCCATTATTCAGCGCCAGACGCTCCAGTTCTGATTGTTTATAGGCCAATTCCCCTTCGATCCGAATGATGGGATTCAGACGATAGCCAACAGCGCCACCAAAAGCGAGATCCGGGCGAAAGCCCACATCGCCTGTTGATTCAAATTCGGCATCCGATCCGGCGATCATGCTGATATTGCCGACAATATACCAAGGCCCAGCCTCGGCCCCATAATGGGCGCCGGGGGATTCTTTATCAGCGGCATCAGCTGTTGCCTGGGCCTGCGCAAAGCCAGAAGCACAGAAAAGGGCAAGGGCTGCAGTCAATCCCCAGGCTTTTTGGCACTGAGAGAAACAAGAAAACAGCAAGGACAGACGATTCATGGCCGGGCCTCTAAACTTAGAGCAAAGCTGGTTAAAGTGGCATCACTTTAACCATGCGTTTTGCGGCAAAAACAAGATCATAGAGCCTTTCCATTGATTCAATATAAAAAAGAAAGGCTCTAGTTTTTGGCGATAAAAACCACAGTGACATTGACCGAGAGACCGGCCTGATCCGGATTTGGTTGGTGAC
>DDLW01000056.1:0-2187 GCA_002340345.1 Alphaproteobacteria bacterium UBA2562
GCATGGTTAAAGGGGCTGCCACTTTAACCAGCTTTGCTCTAGAGAAACCATCTTGTTTATTTTCATATAAGGCTCAAATATAGCAAGGTCAAAGTAATTTGATCACAAATTACGCCAGAAACCTTTGGGGATCCTTGCGCACATTCAACAAAATATAGCGCATGTCCTATGATCATTTTATGTGGCATGCGCTATATTTTACGGCACAAGACACTGGTTACAGTCAATCCCTTCTCATAACGCGTTTACAGCCAAAACACAGACATACAGCTTTGTTCCCGATTCAAGATAAAAGCACAATGCTGTATTCCTTTTCACATTTTCACCTGGAGTCTCAGTAGAATGGATTCTAAACGCCTGTTAGACATGCAAGCTGCAACAATTGCAACCCATGCAGGCTCGGACCCTGAGCGGAATTACGGGATTGTCAATCCCCCCGTGTACCATGCTTCGACTGTTCTTTTTCCAACCGTTGCTGATTTAGAAAATCGCACCTCAGGACCAGATGTGATTCGTTATGGGCGGATGGGAACACCAACGACTCATGCGTTTGAGAAAGCTGTTGCCGCCTTAGAAGGGGGCGAAAGCGCTGTTACACTGTCTTCAGGTTTGGGCGCCATCACCACCACGCTCCTCACCTTCCTGAAATCAGGCGACCATCTGTTAATGACAGATAGTGTCTATGACCCAACCCGGAAATTTTGTGAAGGCCTGCTCACATCTATGGGGATTGAGACAAGTTACTATGATCCTTTGATTGGATCGGAAATTGCCAATTTAATCCGCCCCAATACCCGTGTTGTCTTCTGCGAGACGCCCGGCTCTTTAACATTTGAAATGCAAGATATTCCGGCTATTGCTGAAGAAGCTCATAAAAAGAACTGTATTGTTATTATGGACAATACTTGGGGAACACCTCTTTATTATAAGAGTTTTGAAAAAGGCGTTGATGTTTCTGTCCATGCCGCGACGAAATATATTGTCGGACATTCAGATGCCATGATGGGCATCGCTGTCGCCAAAGCCCCTTATGACATGCAAATTCGGCATATGGCTTGGAATTTAGGCCAATGTGCTGCCCCTGATGATTGTTATCTTGCCCTTAGAGGGCTTCGCAGCATGGCGGCGCGGCTGAAAGTACATCACGAAAATATGCTCCATATTGCCCAATGGTTAGAAAATCGTGAGGAAGTCTCTCGACTTTTCTGCCCTGCCCTGCCTTCAGATCCAGGACATGCGCTTTGGAAAAGAGATTTTCTCGGCGCTTGCGGTTTGTTTGCCCTTGAACTCGCCCCTGTGCGGAAAGAAGCTTGGGTCGCCATGCTTGATCATATGGAACTCTTCAAAATGGGGTATAGTTGGGGAGGCTATGAAAGTCTTGTTATCCCTTTTGATGCAAAGGCGATCCGCACAGCAACAAAATGGGCTCCGCAAGGTCCCTGTCTACGCCTTCATATTGGCTTAGAAGATGTTGAGGATTTAAAAGCAGACCTCGAGGCTGGATTTGCCCGTTTGAAAGAAAATGCTTAGAATAAAGCTGGTTTACGGAACGTCCTGCAGCCGTTACCCTCTGCGGCAAAAACAAAAACAGAGAGCCTTTCACCTGCTTCAAAGTAAAAGCGAAAGGCTCTAAATAAGGACATGGGAACACATACCTTAACAGCCACGAAAGTAAAATCATGACATATGCGCCATCTTCCCCTGCCCAAACCTCTTACACCTTGCCTGTTGAGATAAAAGAGGCGCTTAAGCCAAATAGCGATGGCCTGATTCCTGCGATTGCCCAACAACATGATACGGGTGAACTGTTAATGATGGCGTGGATGACAGCAGAATCCTTAGCCGAAACGCTGCATACGCAACAAGTCTGTTACTGGTCGCGCTCTCGGAACAAATTTTGGAGAAAAGGAGAAAGCTCGGGCCAAACGCAAAAATTGATTGATTTTCGTTTAGATTGTGACGGTGACACAATCTTGCTGTTGGTTGATCAAAAAGGTCCGGCTTGTCATACAGGCAGACGAAATTGTTTCTATCGATCATGGCAAGAGGGTACATTTAAAATTTTGATGGACCCTCTTATTGAGCCTGAAACGCTCTATGGTTCACAAAAATCTTAGAGCAAAGGACAATATGGGTTCTAGAGCATTTCATTTTATCTTGAATCAGTGGAAATGCTCTATGTTTTTG
>DDLW01000056.1:2223-14376 GCA_002340345.1 Alphaproteobacteria bacterium UBA2562
AAGGGGCTGCCACTTTAACCAGCTTTGCTCTAGGGACTATCCAGAACCCATTTCTTTAAGAGAGGCGCGCAGTTGCTGCACCATGTCTTTTGGATCAATCCCATGGCGAAAAACAGTAATCGCTTTTCCCTTTTCATCCATCAAATAGGTATAGGAGGAATGATCCATTAAATACTCGCTGGCGCCTTCTTCTTCGACTCTTTTATAATAAACAGCGAAATATTTTGAGATATCTTTGACTTGTTCTGCTGTTCCTGTCAGCCCAACAAAATCATCGCCAAAATTGATAATATAATCTTTCATATATTCAGTTGTATCTCTTTCAGGATCAATTGTAATAAATATAGGATAAATCTTTTTTCTTTCTTGTGGCGTTAAAAGATCAAGCGCGGAGGCCATAATAGAAAGGCTTGTTGGGCACACATCGGGGCAGAACGTATAGCCAAAATAGATAAGCTGTAATTTTCCTAAATAGTCTTTCTCCGTTACATTTTGCCCTATGTGATTTGTCAGAGCAAATGGCCCCCCAAGTTTAGGTCTATTATCATCTGTTTGTCGATGAGATCCCGAATCTTGGCTCATAATAAAACCAATAAAGAGAACAGCAGAAATCATTGCTAGGGCAATAATCACAATACCGGCTTTATTGTTTTTTGCGGCCATAGAACCAAGCTCCCAATCAAGAATAGGTTTGTTCTCTTATTATAGATATTTATATCATCTCATCTTGTTCAGCTTCTAGCCTTTGCCGTCGGCGAAAAAGGTTAAGTGCCAATTCGTCTTGGGCAATTTCTTCTTTTCTTTCAATTTCTTCTTTTATTTTCTCTAGCCTTTGTTCTTCGGCCATTTCGAATTTTCTTTTTTCTTGATGTGCGGCCTGTACTTTTGCCCTTTGCTGCTCAACTTTAACAGCAAGAGCCGCCAATTCTGCCATCAACTCCGAGCGTCTTTTTTTCGCCTGTTCCGCATAGCCCATAAAGGCCTGTTGGACGAGGAGGTCCCCCTGCTCGGCCACCTGTCTTTCTGCAACAATTTCTCGATCCAGGTCGTCAACACGTTGCATAGCACGCATCAATTCCGCCTGTAGATCTCCCAGCAGCTGCCGCTCTTCATCAAGCTTTTGGCCCGTGAGTCGGATAAGAGATTTAAAGGATTTCTTTTTCACTGCCACAGCATCCTATCCTTTAAAAATTTTATCCGCCTGTTGCCTCTGATGATCAGAGAGTTTGCTTTTGAATGCAACTTAAAAGTTTATCGTGGACCACCGGATCCCATATCAACACCATTCCCAAGAATAGATGCCAACTCCTGGTATCCTTCTTCGAGCTGGCTACGCTCACCAATGCCTTGGGAGAGAAATTTCTCAATTTCTGGATAGAGTAAAATCGCTTCGTCTGTCTTGGGATCAGACCCTTTACGATATGCCCCAATGCGAATCAAATCAGCCATGTCTTCATAAGCCGCAAGAATAGCCCGTCCTTGAGTCACCAAAGCATTTTCATGATCAGAATTCGCATCTGGCAGCATACGCGATACAGAGCGTAGAATATTGACCGCAGGATAGCGACCGCGATCGGCAATTGCCCTTTCAAGCACAATATGGCCATCCAAAATACCACGCACAGCATCGGATATTGGCTCGTTATGGTCATCACCCTCGACCAAAACAGTGAAAAGACCTGTGATACTGCCATCTTGAGTCCCAGGTCCTGCACGCTCCAACAAACGTGGCAATTCAGCAAAAACAGATGGGGTATAGCCTTTATTGGCAGGAGGTTCACCGGCCGACAAACCGATCTCCCGCAATGCCATCGCAAAACGGGTCACACTATCCATAAGGCACAAGACACGGTGGCCACGATCTCTGAAATATTCTGAAATCGCCAATGTCATATAAGCCGCTTGCCGGCGCATGAGAGGCGGTTCATCGGAGGTTGCAACGACGACCACAGACCGCGCCAGACCTTCAGGCCCCAAATCATCTTCTAA
The DNA here is from genome assembly GCA_002340345.1 of Alphaproteobacteria bacterium UBA2562. GTDB lineage: Bacteria > Pseudomonadota > Alphaproteobacteria > UBA2562 > UBA2562 > UBA2562. Next base: position 4,213 of record DDLW01000056.1, read on the forward strand.
GAATTCTTGAACCTCACGGCCCCGCTCTCCAACCAGGCCGATCACAATAACATCAGCGGATGTAAATCGGGCAAACATTGATAAAAGAATCGACTTACCAACCCCTGAGCCCGCGAAAATACCCATTCTCTGCCCTTGGCAACAGGTAATAAAAGTATTGATCGCGCGCACGCCCAGATCCAGCTTATTGCCAACACGCCGCCGATTATGCGCTGGCGGGGGATCAGACCGAATACGATAAGCCTCTGGGCCAATGGGAAGAGGACCTTGGCCATCAATGGGTTCTCCCAAGGCGTTGACAACACGTCCAAGCCACCGTGCATCGGGTCGGACAAAGCCTTCTCCCTCGGACACTTCAGCACGACACCCTAGGCCAACCCCATCCAGAGATCCGTAGGGCATCAACTGGGCACGCCCGCCTTTGAAGCCAACGACTTCAGATCTCACCGGACGCCCATCCCGCGCTTTGATTGTCACGCGACTTCCAATGGACAACCGTCTTTCAATCCCTGTCAGCTCGACCATCAAACCTTGCACACCAGCAACTTCCCCATAGACATGCAAGCCTTGAATTTCTTCAATTTCATTGAGCACATTATCAATCATGGTCATTGGGAAAGGTTCCTGCTGTTCCCTTGGTCAAAACGATTTAACACATGTTCACCCTAACCTTTAATTTGGCAACATGTCGCATGTTATAGCAAGGTCAAAGTCATTTGATAACAAATTACGCCCAGAAATCTTTGGGTATCCTTGCACAAATTCAATAAGATAGAGCGCATGTCCTATGATCATTTTATGGGACATGCGCTCTATTGTCTTCAAAACACAAAACGATCGGTAAAATTCCTTTTCAAAGCCGTCTCTTTTAAAACAAAGTCGGTTCACGAGGGCCCAATCGCCGCAGTATTTTGCGGTATGACAGAGAAACAAAAAGCATTTCCCCTGACTTAAGGATATAAAGTGAAAGGCTGTCAACAGCATGTTTTCATAAGTTTCTCACTATACCCTCTTTATCGTTAACTGTGTATTGATAGAGATGGGCAAATTCTGCCTCTTTCTGGGACGGTATGGTTGTCAAACGGGTCTCTTTGGGTTCTAAAATCTTCATGTCGGACGGGCATAGCTATATTTATTATGATTTGAGAATTTGGGCCAATATCTTGATAAGCTTTATTTTCTTTCACCCATTTTGATATTTTATATGGTTAACGCAAAATCTGTGTGTTAAGTCCTATCGCTGAGTCGGCAAAATTAACCATATTCAGAAAGCTTGTTAACTCTGTGTAAACCTTAATGTTGTTTAATCATAATCGAAACGGTCATTGGCCACGCCAATTGGCAGATATGACACTTTAAGAAAGCCCCGCAAGCGATCGGGCTTAATTTAGGGATTTTCAGTTCGTGCAAATCAATTCTTAAAAAGTCTAGCAAGAAAATATTAACCTTACTAGACAAGAATGGTTAACACGACGATGTCAATAATGCCCAGACCCATGGGGTTTGGTCTGGGGCTAGGGGTAATGAGATGCGTGTTCTGCTTGTTGAAGATGATGCCGCAATGGCAAAAAGCATTGAGATGATGCTCAAAACCGATGGTTACATTGCTGACACCACAGATATGGGTGAAGATGGCTTGGAAATCGGTAAAATTTATGATTATGACATCATCATTCTCGATCTAATGCTGCCAGATATCGATGGCTATGAAGTTTTACGCCGCCTCCGTGCAAGCCGGGTTAATACGCCAATTTTAATTTTGTCCGGCCTCTCCGAAATGGATAATAAGCTGAAAGGCTTGGGCTTTGGTGCAGATGATTATTTGACCAAACCTTTTGATAAGCGCGAACTTATGGCCCGTATTCAGGCGATTGTGCGCCGTTCAAAAGGCCATTCTGAAAGTATTATCCGCACAGGGCGCCTCACCGTTAATCTGGACACCCGCACTGTCGAAGTGGATGGTCACCCGCTTCATCTAACGGGCAAGGAATATGGCATCCTTGAATTACTGTCTTTGCGCAAAGGCACGACCCTCACAAAAGAGATGTTCTTAAACCATCTCTATGGCGGAATGGATGAACCTGAACTGAAAATTATTGACGTTTTTGTCTGCAAATTACGTAAAAAATTGGCCGCTGCGACCGGTGGAGAGAATTATATCGAAACGGTTTGGGGGCGCGGCTATGTTCTACGCGACCCTATTGAAGATGGCCAAATTGAGGATGCGCCACAAGCTGTCAATAGCTAATGCCTATTTTACAGCATTTCATCTTTATCCTCAATGAGAAGAAATGCTGTATATTTCTATTTTATGCTTTGCTTACCGTAAAGTAAAATTATAATAAAATGCCAGGCCAGTAATAATAGAATGGCCTGGCATTTTTTATTATGATTTGACTTACAGTATTTTGATTTTGTCTTTCATCCAAAAAAAATGCTGTCGGTTTTTACTTTTGTCATAAAATCGAGCAAAGTGATGAACGCGTCACCTTGCTCTAAGCAATCACTTGCTCAACGGCCCCGCCGAATTGTCTCCCTTGCCTGGTCAGTTCTTCTAGGGGCGAAACAGGAAAAGCTTTTACTTTTTGAAAGGCAATCGCCCCCTTAAAGCCTGTAATTTCATTTGCCTCTTGGAAAAGGTTTGTGATGTGGTCTCTCACTGGTTTTGAGAGGGTTTGGACAGAGCGCATAATAAGATCAAACCGTTTTTCTTTGACAAGCCCGTCAATTTGCATCTCTCCCATATTCGTTAAGTTAAACTCAACAACAAAGCGCGTGCCTTTTGTCGTATCTCCCTCGGCACCAGCTTCAGAATCGGGCATGTCTCTTATAAAAAAGTTGATTTGCTGCATCTGTTGCCCATCAAAAAGCGGTAAAGGAAACGCTTTCCACTGACCCGCCGGGGTTTCAGACGCCAAACGGCTAATATCTGCAAAGCGGTCTCCTAATTTCCCGACCGTTTCGAGACTCATTTTTCCCATTCTTTGCAAATCCCGCAGACTATTTCCTGATAAAAAATTCCGAACATCCCCAGAGCGTAAAGCCGCCATGAAAAACAACATGGTTGTTGTAAGTTGAGCATTAGGCTGAGGAATTGCGGACTGCAGCTGTGCAGCACTATTGGGACTCACCGCAGTAAGAGAAGACAGCAAATCTTGCAGCTCAGGATAGCCCTTTGAAAGCATAGAAAGGGCACGAGACGCATCTCCTAAAGGCGCTAACGGACCAGCGCCTCTTGGTAATTGCGATAAAGGCTCTAAGGCCAATCTTGTCCCAAGGGGGAGATTGCCCTTTGCTTGCAACACCATCTGCCCGCCTCCAAACTGGAGAATGGCTTGGCCATTGTGTTGGCCCGTAACGGTTGCTAAGAGTAAAGGCGCACCATTCGGAGACAAGCTCGGCAAAGGCCCAGCCCCGCTCTGCGGCACACTCACACCAGCAACACGCAAACTCCAATGGCTTTGTGCCGGCATAGATTTCATTGACGGAGGCATTGCGGTATTCTGCCCCTGCCCTCCTGCCTGTTGTAGGCCTTTTGCTAAAGCGCCAGCAGCGGCTTGCCCAGATGCAGAGGCCATCTGGGACCCTGATGCCGATGATTGGGGCGTTCCTTGTCCTGTCGTCGCACCAGGCTGTGCTGTCTGTCCGCCTATGTGAGGCGTTGCAGACGGCGTTCCAGGCAAGCTCCCGCCAGGCACATTCGCCGTTGAGAGCATTGTCCCAGACACAATACCCCCTGTTGAAATGACAGGCAGACCAGAAGAAGAAGACGTCCCCTGGGCCCCCTGGCCCCTCATAGCTTTTGCAGCCCCCCCTTGCCCCAGAATTTGTAAGAGCATTTGAGGGCTTTGGCTCTGAACTTGAAGCGTGAGCTGTGTACCAACAGGAGGATTTGCCGCTGTTTTTAACGTGAGAACCGTCTGGCCGATCTGCACAGATAAAGTACCACCATCATTTTTAGACATGGTAACAGCATTCAAAAGTTGCCCAACAGGGTTATTCGCAATGCTTTTCGGCGGATTTGGTACTGTTGCTTGTTGGCTTGCGTGATTTCCTGACTGCCCTGTTGTCTGTGAAGCGACATGAGAGGATGAGACTGTAGGCCCTGCAGGGTAATTCATATGTATGATCCCTCTATGCTGTCGCTGTTTTCCATAGATGTATTAAAGAACAGCTTTGAAAAGGCTTTTATGTTTCTCTTTACGGCAAAATCTATGGCGAAAAGGAACGATCTCATGATTTTTCTAAAGCAAAAAACAGACCAGTAAAGTTCAATTAAGACCAAACCCAATCAAAGAAACTCCCTTTGAAATCTATATTCTACCTTAGAAACAAAGACATATAGTCTTTCGTTGGGAAAACTCTCATAACCTCTTTGCGGATTTTCAGTTTCAACCTTTTTAGAGCATTTCGTTTTTAATTTGAAGCAGGTGAAATGCTCTATATCTTTGTTTTCACCGCAAAACGGACCAAAAGGGCAAATCTATCCTTTTGACCTTTGCTCTTAGGTTTTCACCGCAAAACGCAGGGTTAAAGGGGCTCCCACTTTAACCAGCTTTGCTATAATAATAGCCGAGGCTTCACAGTGCAAAATCAGAGCCAAACCGAGATGACCCTTTGCGTTCAAATAAAAACACAATGCTGTAAAAGACAGCCATTATCCCCATCAGACTAGATTTTATAAGGCAACATGAATGATCAAGAAAATGCAAGGCTTACTTCAGAGTGCCTCTGGTGCCTTTTAGAGTGAGAAGCACACAAAATATTGTTCCTTGGGAACTCTTTTATGCATTTTTACAAGAATTCTAAACATCTTCAATAAGAAAAAAGAGCAACGCTATAAAACTTATAAAAGATCAGAAGATTGCACCCAACAAGAATGCCGATGCGCTTGCAAATTCTTACAGAGACTACGGGCCTTTATTTTTGGTAAGTCTGCAACAATTAAGCGAAAATAGATTCCTTTTTGATCTAAAGCGGTTTTTTTAATGGTAATATCTTCTTTCTCTAACAAAATGCTATAACGTTTTTGTAGCTGGCCAACAGCACGTTTTGCCCGTTCCAAGCTCCGAAAAGATCCTATTTGCACACCAAAACGCAGATCTTTCTTGTCTGTTGTTTTTGCGGATAGAGTCTTTTCTTTAAAAATCTTTTTCTTGACCAGATGCATTGGTTTCGGTTTGGGCAAAAATGGCGACATGATTTTTGATTTTGCGACAACTTTTTGCATATTTATAACTTTAAGACGATTTTTATTCTTTTGAAAAGCTTCTGTTTTAAGTTTTGTGTCTAAGTCTGAAAGTCTTTCAGGCTTATTCAAAGCAACTTCTTTTTGCCCCAAGGGCGCCCCTGCCAAAAGAGATGCCATAGCCGTCCGAGATAATAACGCTTTTGGTTGGCGCAGTGTGACAATATCATCATGAGGCTGCTGGCCATCACCAACAGGCATAGCAGCATCACCTTTAAAAACAGCCAATTCTAAAGCCTCTAAGTCTCTACGACTATTGACTTTGACCATTTCAGGATAGAGGGGCTCATAAGGATTTTGAAAGTCAGAATTATAATTTTTATTGTCTTTAAAAGGCTTCACTTTAGGGAGGCTGGTTGGTCCTGTCCAAAAAGCAAGTCGTTGGCGCCGCTCACGCTCCCGGGCAAAATTAGGCTGTTTTCCCGCAACAAAAGCTTCGATAATGGGATCAGCAGGCAGTCCCCGCGCTTTTCGTTCATTTTTAAGGTCAATCGCTTGCATATAAAAAGAAAGAGCCGTTTTCCGGTTTTTGGGAACCCCTTTTCCTTGAGCGTAAAGTGTGCCAAGTTTTAAGGCTGCACCGGCTTCGCCCGCCTCGGCAAGCCCGGTCCAAAGATCAGCGGCTTCTTTCCAATCACCCGCCTTCTCAGCGATAAAAGCTTTTTCGGCAGGATCAGGTGCTGCTTCTAAAACCGAAATAAAATCAAAAGCTAAAAACAGGAGAGCAACGATCCCCAACAAGCCCCAAAGCCGTAATTTTGTGAATACAGTATAGGACATGAGAAAGCCTCCTTCCCATTTAAAAAACCTCTCATAACCTCTTTTCTCGGTTTCCAGCCTCAACCTTTTCTATAACGCCAAGGCTCCGCACCGCAAAATCCAAGGTCAATCAAGGTGACCATTTTCAAGCACCCAAAGACCAGTTATGGTTACGAAAAAGTAATAGAAAATGGTTAAGAAAGCGGTAATATCCTCTTTCATCAAAGCTAAAGAACAAGGAAGCCTCTCATGATCTCCTTTCTCATGTTCCAATAGCTTTCGAAGCTTCTTTTCTGACTCTAAAGAAAAATAAAGTGCTGCACGCCAAAATCTCAATTTGGATGTAAAGGAACCGGCGGTGCAGAAACATCTCCGCCTGGGATCTGTGCCCCTTCAGGAATAGGATTTGGAATATCCTCGCCTGTAAAAATATCTCTTAAAAATCCAGGGGCTAATGCTGACAAAGGGTTAACAGAGACATCAGGATTATCGAAACCCCCTTTGACGTGATATGTCGCCGCAAAAACCCCTTCTCTTTCCACACCTGTTAAAAACTCGCGCACACCAGGCAAGACGTCGATGATTTGCGTGAGGATATAAGCTGGCGCCACAGTGCCAGCGAGCTCTAGAATGTTTTTTTCTAGGTTGATCCAGCCTTTCATCGTAATGCCAACAGCCGGGCTATGTGTGCGCGCACTGTGGATGATCAAATGTTTTTTGACAAAAGAAAAACGCCCTTGCAAAGTCGAAAATGAAATCCCGTCACCGCTGAGCAAGTCAAAGATGCCAATTAAGGATGCCATTTTTAAGACATTTGCTAAGGTTGGCGCCCCTATCAGGCGATAATCTCTCAGCTCAAACCGCCCATCAAGAGGTCGATTGCTATTTTTATAGTCAAAGCTTGCAGAAAGAGCCAATTCACCTCTATGAACATATTTCAAAAGACCAAGTTTTTTAAAAAAATCACCAAAGTTTTTAGAATAAACAACAAGCTCATAAGGTTTTCGAAAACGCCTGAAGTCGAGGTTAAATGAATGTGTTTTAGATGTACCTGCTTTTAAGGTTATTCTACTCCATCTATTCTTTGCATAGTATAATTTCAAAAATACCCTTTCAACAGAATGTTCTGAGTCTAGTAAAATTTTATCAAGAGAGATGTCTGTTTCAAGGCTAAAAGGAAGTTCAGGGTCAAAGTCAACATTCTCCAATATACCTTTATTTTTATCATCTTCTTTGTCTTCACCCATAAAGGGCTCAATGTCTAATACACCTTCACCACCAAAGAAACCAATGTGGCTGTCCCCTAAAATAATACCAAGGTTCCTGATATTTGTTTTTTTTAACTTGAACTGGCTTAAGCGAATCCTTTCGACATCGGACCCCGTTGGATCAAATTCGGCACTTCCTGTAACATCTAAACCAGCCGCAAAAATCCTAAAAGAGGTAATGTCATGGACAATGCCATCATCAAGAATGAAAGAAAGCTTTGCTTGACCAGGTTGCCCCAAGCGTTTTTCCCATTTTAAAGGTTGCACATGGAGCCTAGAGTTTTGGAGATTCATCAAAACATTAACACTTGTTTTCCCTTTTAGAGGCGTTTTTAGATGCATTTCTGTATCAACAGGCCCCTCTAAATAGGGAGATAGGAAATGAAAACCCATTTTATTCCGTGATACAGAGGCAAATTGCCCTGAGACTTTCATATCACTTCGAAAATCATATTTCCCAGTATGGCTTTTAAGGTTTTCGTGCCACAGAATGTTAACTGGCGTCTCTGCAAAATCAGCCGTGCCTTTTAATGTAAGAAGTTGTTCATCGATAGAGATATTAAGGCGTCCATTCTTGGCATCTAAGCCTAAAGCAACATCTTTTACTGTCACATTGGAGAGTTTATTTTCAATATTCATGGACACTTGATGGAATTTTAAATCATTTAAAAGGGGAAATTGAAATTTTAGCCTTGATAAAGTATGGCCTGAAGTCGATTGTGGCTTAATACCAATTTTTTGAGGATAGCCCAACCGAGGCTGTGCAAGCAGGAGCATAACATCTCGAACGGGTGCCGATAGCTGCGCATCAATATCAATATCCTGCTCATCATTTGAAAAACCAGTAATCAAAATATCAGCATTCTTGACTTTAATGCGCCCGTCTTCAGACGATAGGATTCCGAAATCTATTTGCTCCAATGTCCCAAAAGCAACAGCTTTTGTATTCTTTAGAGGTGGTAACCCTTCTAAATAACGTGCCGTAACGCCTTCAAGCCATAAAGAATAATCTACATCTTTGAGATTAAGACCTGTTTCTTTTGTGACATCGACGTCTATTTTTGCTTGAGCCGTCTTAATTTCACCATCAGAGAGATTTGCAGCAACCCAGATACGGCTTTTATCACCTTGGATCATAGGCCAAATTTCAATGACCTTATTCATCGGCACGTGATTTAAAAAAGCTTGCGCCTGTATATTCAAATCTTCATAGGCTGGATCTGCGGAGAGCTTTCCAACCAGCACAATATTTCCAACTGGCAAATCAATAATGGCGGGATGAATGGAAATTTCTTGCCCATTTTTTTTGATCTGACCGTCAATCACAAAACCTTCCAAGAGAATTGGAGCCTTCCAATACTCCAGATGTTCAATTTCTCCCGCCCCGCCAATAAGAGAAAATTGTACTTTTTCAGGAAGACCATCGAGATTCAATTGCCCATCGACCGAAAGCCCAAGGGGTAATCTTACTCTTTCAATCAAAGACTTTACATCTGCTGGCAAAATAGAGTGCGAGAAAAAAGCTTGCGCAATATCGTCAATACGGTCTGCAATATCTGAAGGCCGTTCTGTATCCACATCGATAGAAAAAGCACTGACTGTCTGCCCTGCTTGCCTTTCAAGAGCAAGATCGATAGAAATCGGACGCGTGTCTGTTGGTATCTGTAGTTGCGTTTTCGCTGCCAGATCCCAAACGAGAGGATTAAATGTAAAATCATCAAAAAACACAGGTACGGAAGGCTGGAAACGACCATCCATCCTCAATCCCGCGAGCGTCACTGGCCACATTAAATGCGGATGCCCGAGGCGTCCTGCTTGTCCGTCAATTCTAAATCGAAAAGATCGAATAGCACCGTCATCACCCAGAACAATATCACTACGCCCACTTAGAGGTACATCAAGTAAAGACACTTCATTGACGGTTGGTAGAAATTCTGAAAGCCAAGCTGGTCTGATATTCGGCACTGTTAATGAAGCCGATATTTCTTTTCTGGCACGTGAATATGCGGCAAGCAATGCAATTTCAAACGGTTTTTCTTCAATATTCATAGAGAAATGAGAATTTGCTTCTAGGCCATCTTTTGTTCTTTGAATAATTAAGGATTGAATATCGCCTTCCCAACTTTTCCCCATGAGGTCATCATGGAAAACAAGCTTAGTATTTTTAAAGCTAATCCTAGACAGGCTAGAGAGTATTGTCTCTTTTTCCGACCCTCCCTCGAGAAGGGCAATGAAGTCTCGAGGAAAAAAATTATTTTCTTGAGAATTATTATAATGGACATTGTCCTCTTCGCCCTCAAGATTAATATCAATATTCCCATCTTTATTTCTAGAGAAAGACAATACCGGGCCTAAAAAATCTATATGATTGGGTTTTATTTCTCCAAAGACCAAAGCTCTTGCTGATAAACCAACAATAATTTCTGGTATTTCCACTAAAAGACGATAATCATCGAGAACGCGCGCACCTTCAGCCCTTAAGGCGACTGAGTCATTTTGTTGGTCCCACTCTAGATAAGTCTTATCGATACTCACCCAGAAGGCCCCATCTGAGCGGCTTAGGACTTGCTCTAATGTTGGCTTAAGAAGATCTAAGGAAATAGGGCCGCTGGATAGACGCCAAGCAACAGCAATAATAATAAGCGCAGCAAGAGTGCAAAATGCAGCCAATGGCACCAAAAGCCGAGAACATATCTTATGAATTCTATGTGGCGGCTGTTTTGGCGTGCCCATGCTTATCCTCATGCTCAATGTGTTTCAAAGAATAGCCTTACCGATTTTAGGCGGCAAAACGATTCTTGAATATCTTTTCATCATAAAATGCGCACTTTAGAAAGCACGACTAAAAGCTTTTTTCTAGAGCCTTTCGCTTTTAATTTGAATCAGGTG
>DDLW01000054.1 GCA_002340345.1 Alphaproteobacteria bacterium UBA2562
ATTATGCAGAGGTCTTTTTCATTTTAAATATTGCCGCATTATGGCATGCCATAGAATATCTTCCCGTCATTTCGCGCTCTACCACAAGTCGCTCATGCTATGAGAAAACAAGAAAAAGGCTCCTGTAGATCATGAGCATTTGGAACTATTAACATACTAATGATTGCAATTTGGTCAGATACTTCCCTAGGGTTGGAAATCTTAACGCTTAATATAGAGCCATTCGCGACTTAAGATTGGTCGCGGATAACTATAAAGCAACCCAAGGAACAGCAAACAACGTGAAAAATGCAGTATATGATTTCGTGAAAGCCTTTAGTTGAATATAGCACATGCCACATAAAATGATCCTAGAGCCTTTCACTTTTATCTTGAATCAATGGGAATGCTCTCTGTTTTTGCCGCAACACGCATGGTTCAAGGGGCTGCCACTTTAACCAGCTTTGCTCTAGGGCATGCGCTGTATCTTATTGAATTCGCGCAAGGATCCATACGTAATTTGCCATCAAATTACTTTGACCTTGCTATATAATGTAAAATGGAGGTCGACATGGAATTTTTTCAACACTCTCAAAGAAAAACGCACCTTAAAAAGAGCATTTTTGCATTTCAATCAAAATTTTGGGCTTTGTTTTTGATGTCATTCTTTGTGCTCGCGCCGCACAAATTTTCCCTTGCACAAGGAATTGACGTCTATCGTGGTATTAATATGACCGCGAATAATGAATTGAATTTTTTACCTGGAGCGTTGAATTACAATCCAAATTTATCTTTGTCCAATGCAGCGCTCGCTGGATTGACAAACGGTCAACCCACACATCCATGTTTTTTCACAATTCGCCTCACTGGCAATCCGGCCCCAAATGGTCAAACGACGGCAATTGATTTTCCTGCAACTGTCGTTTTCGACAATAATCCAAATGGGCATTATTCAATGCAGCCAAGCACCGTGGTCCCGGATGGCACAGCTCTCTCAACGATGATCAAAACGATGTACCAACATGCGGAAGGTGAGTTCGATATGTTGCTTCGCAATGGAACACGCAATGATTGCGTATCCCTTGAACTCCTTTTCTAGGACCTTTTGCTTTTATTCAGACTAAGGTGAAATGCTCTTTGTTTTTGCCGCAAAACGGACCAAAAGATTGGCCTTTACTCTCATGTTTTTGCTGCAAAAAGAAGCCGTTAAAGGGGCTTCCCCTTTAACGGGCTTTGCTCTAAAGCTCGCCGGTCATAGGCTTGGCTGCGGATGACTCTAGGGCTCACAGAGGGATTAAAACCGGTCTCTCTTTCAATAATAAATCATTTGGATGACTTCTTTGTGCCCATCTTCTGGAACTTCAATCGCCAATTCATCAAAGTCTGGTTTGCCAAAGCTTGGTTCAATATTGTTTGAAAAACCGTAACCTTCTAATGGAAGCCCCAAAAAGTTCGTTTCAAGATCCCCATTATTATCTTCGTCATGATATAACATCACAACAAACTTGCTGGGAAAGAGGTTGTCAAACATCACAGACATCGAATTATCTGTAATGGGCACGCTTGCTGTTGCGATATGCCCTGTCATGTCCTCATAGCATTCTGGATTTGCGCAGATCGCGATTTTAAGAGTTCCCTCTAAATTTCGCAATCCCGTGACCCTGACTTCAAGGCTCGCCTGGACATCGGGTTGCGGGCTATTTTCAGCCTGTGCCTGTGTCACGAGCCCCCAAGAGCAGACAAATATTAGCAGAAGGGTCATTGTGAGGCTAAAAGAGCGTCCAAAACCGCTCATCAATATCCTCATGATAGTTTTCAAATGGGAACAGAACATGGGTCTCTATCTGCCATCAGCGCATACATTGAATAGTTGTCATAGACTAAAGCGAGCCTGGTTAAGTTTGCGTTAAATATGGCACGCAACACGCTCATTTGTTGAACAAGCTTGAATAAGCGACAATATTTTACTTTCCTCATGCCTCAGAAAATGCTGTCAGTCTTAGCTTTCCACCATAAAACGCATTTTCAAAGAGGCCCCCACTTTAACCATGCATTTTACTGTGAAAGCAAAGACATAGAGCATTTCATTTGCTTCAAGTCAAAAACGAAATGCTCTAACTTTCAAATTATCGAATATGAATAAAACGGAATACAAGCCTTGTCAAGATCACGAGGTATCAGCCCTATAACGAAATTCGGACGGAATGCGTCCTCAGCAATGGCTATCGTCAAGCAACGCGCCTGAATATCAATGAGGTATTAATCCCACCGAATGCAAAATTGTTACTCATTAAATATTCTGCCTGCAATGGCCTTATCGACCCTTTGATATAGTCAATTGGGGCACAATTTGGGTCTATATTTTCTAAATTGGCAATCGGAGAGAACCAGTCCTCTGCCATCATTTCCAAGCCAAGCCAAGCCTCAGTCGCACCACAAGCGCCCAAACTATGGCCAAAATTGCCTTTTAAGGTATGGAGAGGGGTTTGTTCACCTAAAACAGAACTGGTCGCATGGGACTCCGCAATATCGCCATGATCGGTGGCGGTTCCATGACCATTCACAATATCAATTGCCTCTGCTGGCAGATTGGCATCTTCTAAGGCAGTTTTCATGGCCGCTTCCATTGTTTCTTGCTGGGGTTGCGTAATATGATGGCCATCAGAATTTGTACCGAACCCAACAATCTCAGCCTTTATAGTCGCCCCACGCGCCTTTGCATGTTCATAATCTTCCAAAATCAAAACACCTGCGCCCTCACCGACCACCATACCGTCCCGGTCACGATCAAAGGGTCTGGGTGTTAGATGAGGTGTATCATTTTTTGTGCTGGTGGCATAAAGCGTGTCAAAAACAGCTGCCATTGAGGGACATAACTCCTCGCCCCCTCCAGCCACCATGATATCTTGTTTCCCGAACTTAATGGCTTCATAAGCATAGCCAATGCCTTGACTGCCGGATGTACAAGCGCTTGAGGTCGGGATCACACGCCCCCTAAGCTTAAAGAACACACCAATATTCACCGGGGCGGTGTGGCTCATCATTTTAATATAGCTCGTCGCGGATAAATTACGGCTCGTGCCTTCCGTCAACATTTTCGAAAAAGCAATGACAGGATTGGTGCTGCCAAAGGAGGATCCAAAGGACACACCAACCCGGCCCGAGCTCAGAATGGGGTCTCCGAGTAAATTGGCCTGGGCCAATGCCATCTCGGCTGCGAACACCGACATTTTAGAGACCGGCCCCATAGACCGTAGTTTTTTGCGTCCATATCGTGCATCAACATCAAAGTCTTGAATCGGCCCGGCAAGACGTGTATGGAGATCAGCAAAGGCTTCCCAAGCCTCCATGCGACGGATGGCAGTATGGCCTTCCTGTAGTGCAGACCGGACATGAGACCAGTCATTGCCCAGCGCGGTCACACCACTCATGCCCGTCACAACCACTCTGCGCATCAAGCCATTCCCCCATTCACTGACAAAACTTGTCGCGTGATATAAGACGCCTCATCGGAACATAAGAACGAGACCGCCCCGGCAACTTCTGCCACCGTCCCGACCCTGCGCAAAGGAATTGCGTCCATGATCTTATCCAATGGGAGCCCCTCAAGCATCCCTGTGTCGATAAGCCCTGGCGCCACACAATTCACAGTGATTTTACGCTTAGCCAATTCAACGGCAAGGGATTTTGCAGCCCCTATTAAGCCGGCCTTTGTCGCGCTATAATTTGTCTGCCCACGATTGCCCACAACACCGGACACCGACGACATCACAACCACCCGCCCCCCTTTACGGGCTGAGACCATCGGCAGAATGATAGGGTGCAAAACATTATAAAAGCCGTCAAGATTTGTGCGCAAAACCCGGTCCCAAGCGCCTCCCTCCATAGCTGGGAAAGCCGCGTCATCGGTGATCCCGGCATTCAAAACCACACCATATAAAGGGCCATGGGTCTCTATGTCCTGTTCAATTACGGTCTTACAGGCTTCACGATCCGCGATATCAAAGGAGATTAAACGCCCATCGCTGCCGTTTTTCTGGATCATCGAAAGGGTTTCTGCAGCGCCAGCGTGATCTCGACCATAATGCACAACAATTCGAAAATTATCGCGGCCAAGCCGTTCCGCGATCGCACGTCCAATCCCCTTACTGGCACCTGTCACTAATATCGTTTTATTCATTCGACAAAATTTCTTTGAGTTGATCATCGTTTGAAGGTTGATAGACGTTTAAGATGGCTTCCGCGACATTCTGTTCATCGCGTAGCACGCGGCATTCAAAAGCCCCCATTTCTCCATCATCATAGAGTGAAGACGCTTCAACAATAAGATACTGATTGCGCTCAAATACAGTGTCGACAAGTTTCAACTGCCGTGTTCCAAGAAGAAAACCCAAGCGGATCGGGTTTCCTTTTTCTTTATTTTTAAGGCCGCTATAGGCCGCGACGGTCTGTGCCATATATTCAATAGCAACATATGATGGCACACATCCATCGCAAAAAAAGGGTGAATTTGAGCGAATTGTCAAATCGGTCCGAATAAAGTTGGATTGCCAGTCCAAAACAGTGTCAAGGAGAATCATCGGCGGTTTATGGGCGACAAGATCTTCAATTTTAATATGTGACTTCAATGATCTCCCCCCACCGACAGCGCGACGGAAATGTTATTTCCGCCGAAGGCAAATGAATTGCTTAAGGCAATTTTCTTGTCAGGATCTCGTTGTTCTTTTTTTGAAGTCAAATGCAAAGGCGCAAGGCTAGAATCAACGACACCGTCCCAAAAATGAAAAGGCAGCCAGTGATTTGGGTTATAGGCCGAGAACATGAGCCACACAAAGGCGATTTCAACAGCGCCAGCAGCCCCGAGCATATGCCCCGTCATGCCTTTTGTAGAGCTACAAGGCAGCGCTGCGGGAAACAGTCTGCTCACGGCCAAAGATTCAACAAGGTCATTATGCGCTGTTGCCGTGCCATGCAAGTTCAAATAGCCAACTTGATCCGGTTCAACATTTGCCATCTCTAAGGCCAACCGCATCGCTTCAAAAGCGCCCTCGCCCTGGGGCGATGGTGCACTGAGATGATAAGCGTCCGATGTTTCGCCTATGCCTGCAACAGAGATGGGCGCCTTTTCTTTGGTCACCAGGAAAAGTGCTGCCCCTTCACCAATATTAATCCCGTCTCGGTTGAGACTGAAAGGCTGACATTCCTGAGCTGCAAGAGAGTCCAAGGAATCAAATCCCCTTGTTGTGAGACGGCAAAGGCTATCGGCACCGCCAACGAGAGCCGCATCCACCAATCCAGCCCGGATCATCCGGCAGCCTGATGCGAGCGCCTTAGCGCTTGAACTACAAGCCGTCGACACGGTCATTGAGGGGCCCGTCAAACCAAGATAATCCGAGAGAAAACGAGAAAGAGACCCTGTCTCTTGTTGCGCAAATTGAAAATCATCGGGAAAGCTGCCATGACGCACTTTCTCTATGATTTTCGATTCATTATCACCAATACCAGACGTACTGGTCCCAACCACAACAGCAATGCGATTGCGTCCCCAAATTGCAATGGCATTGTCAAGCTCGGGACGAATTTCTTCCAACGCTGTAAGCGCTAGGCGATTGTTGCGGCTATCATGGATCGGCGCAATTTCAGCATCTGAAAGGGTCTCAATCACATCACCAACAACAATATCGCGGTCTGGAAGCCAACCACCCTGCGCTCTCAGGCCGCGTTGCGGCTGATCAAATAAACGCCTAGAGTTGGCCGTCTTGCCATTTCCTAATGGCGTCACGAGCCCTAAAGCATTGAGATAGAGAGGCTCCATCATTGGGAGAATTCCTGCGTTTTAATTTCAATTTTGTAATTAAGCGCATAATTCGTCAGTGAGGCGTCTTTTCCCCAAGTCGCCCCTTTTTCCGTGATGGGATAAACGAGAAGAACCGTGTTGTTATCCGACTTCAAACGCCGTGCAGCCCCTCGTTCTTCCCACATAGCCGCCGCCCCGCGTGTCCCAGCTTCGACAACCTCAAGCGGCCAATAAAGCATAACGATATCCGTCAAAATGCGTTTGGGATTGATCTTAATCGGCATCCATTCAGCTTGTTCAGCCGAAACGCCTTTGGGGGACCATGTGAGGTCAAAAGCACGTCGTCCAAGCATATCAAGCGCGACAACATGTAAGCGCTCATTATTATAGCTGACTTGCGCCTCGAAGGAGAATTTATCCTCATCAACCCTGCCTGAAAAACGTTGCAGGGCCTCGAAAGGGTGTGTCGGGGGGCTCCAAGACGGCAGAACAAAGGATATGCCAGGGACAATCAGCATCGCTTCATTGCTCGTCCCACCCGTTTCGTCATCGGCGACCCAGTCTGACATAACCTTTGTTTTCTCCCAAGACGAGCAGCTTGAGAGACTGATAAGAACCAAAAAAAGGAATCCAAGCTTTAATCGCATTGACCCGCCACCAAACTAAGATAATCTGCGCCTTTCGTGACGAAGGGATTCGCCTCATCCCACGCATACCCTGCCAAGATTGAGATAATCATGCTTTTAATGCTGTTATCCCCTTCTGGCGGATTAAAAATTATTTTCTGCAATTCTCCCGTATACCAAGATTGGACGAAAGCCTTAAAACAACGCACACCAACAGACAAAGGTTCTGCAAAATCCTTTTGCCAATCAACACTTTCCCCTTTGATCTGGCGTATCGTCGGTGCCACCACAAGATCCGCAGATTTCAAAGCGATGGTCACGCCTGATGAAAATACCGGATCCAAAAACTCACCAGCATTGCCGAGGAGGGCAAAACGATCAGAACACAAGGTGGTGACATCGGTTGAATAGCCCGTTAAGGTACCAACAGGTCGGATTGCTTCACTATCGGCCATCAAACCGCTGAGATCGCCACCTTCATGGACAATTTTCCACAATTGGTCAGAGGCTTCTCCCCTATAGGCTGCCAGCTTTTCTGGCCTGATCACCGCCCCGACAGAAGCGGTTGCATCTGAAAATGGGATCAACCAATACCAAATATCGTGATCCCCAGGATGGATGGTGATCAAAATCTTTTCGCGATCAAAATCTTTTTCATGCAATTTGTCTTTGACATGTGTGAAAACCGCAGTGCGTACCGGAAAGTCGGAAGGCCGTTCCAAATCCAAAAGTCTTGGTAAAAGACGACCATAACCCGATGCATCAATGACGAACCGACACTCAACATTAAAGGTTTCGTCTTTCTTTTCATCATGGACAGTTAATTTGGTCTTTTCTCCACTGAGGTCAATATCCATCACGGCATGTTCAAAAAGAATCTTTGCGCCAGAGGCTTCGGCCTGTTTGATCAAAATATGATCAAATTCAGCACGTTTTACCTGCCATGTCGTGGACCAGCCTTCGGCTGATTTTTCCGCAAAGTTAATGACACTGGTTTCTTGGCCACGCAAGAAGGCGGCCCCATCTTTTTTTTGAAATCCAGCTGCGTCCAGTGCGCTGAGCATGCCGCCTCGTTCTAAAAATTCCATGGATTGGGGCAAAAGGCTCTCACCAATCATGAAGCGGGGAAATGTTTGCTTTTCAAGGACTAAGACGTCAACGCCTTCCTTTGCAAGCCGCGCGGCAGCTAAAGCACCCGCAGGACCCGCGCCCGTCACGACCACAGCAGCGTCCAGCTTAGATTGCGGCATTCCCACGCCTCCTTTATGTCCAACATCACGAGAAAAGTGTTATCAATAGCGTTTCAACCGATCAGTTTTCGCTTCCAAACACAACACTGGTTTAGTCTTTGTGATCTAAAGTAAATGAAGAGAGCAAAGCGCGATCAGGGGGATTCATCTGATCACAATTTGCTCTCGCCCCCCTGTCTTGCGTAAAAGCCTATACTCTCTTTCGCACTATCGCCAAAGGCGCTACGGTCATAATATTCACAGTCATAATATGAAAGGTTATGAACCCACAATTATAGAAGGTTCTTTTACAAGTCAATATATCACAATGCATCATAGGGTATTCTTTGGCGTCGTAACATCGTCTCAATGGAGCGTTGCCCCGCAAGCTTTACGCCCCTTATGCAAAATCATCCGGCTTGGAATAGCGGTCAATCGCACCAAGGGGAGCCAAAAAGCATGCGAGACTAATCCCCACAGCAATGGTCAGACCGAAAGATTGCAAGGCCGCCATTTCGCTCATGGCTAATAATCCGAAAGCCATCAAGGACGACAAAGCCGAGAGCACATTCGCAAGGTCCACTCTTTCTGCAGCCTCAGCATGGGCTTCCCTTCGAAACAAAACAAAATCTAAGCCTATTGCGAGCACAAGAATCAAGGCCATAACATTTATCAAGGAGAGGTCTTGGCCCATCAAAGCCAGCAAAGAGGGGGTTAAAATCACAGCAACCACAGGCGGAAATAGCGCTAAACTTGCTTTTTT
Organism: Alphaproteobacteria bacterium UBA2562; assembly: GCA_002340345.1. GTDB lineage: Bacteria > Pseudomonadota > Alphaproteobacteria > UBA2562 > UBA2562 > UBA2562. The sequence goes on from DDLW01000054.1 coordinate 8,395, forward strand.
AGGACCATAACGAAAAGTCAAAAAGAGGCCAATAACACCAATCGCAAAGGCTAAAGAAATCAAGGCTCTGTATCGATACTCAGCCATCAATGTGTTAATGCGAAACGCCGTATCCAAATAGTATAGATTCTCAGACTGTTCTGCCAAAGTCGCAAGCCGCGCGCGCGCTGTAACACCTTCAAGCCGCATCAGATGCAGCCCTTCTCCCAGGCGGAAAGCACTTAAATTTGGATTGGATAAAATTGTGCTCAGATCAAATGTCTCGTCCGGCGGCCCATACATCTCTTTCTGAAAGGGCATGCCCGTTAAAGCTTCCCAGCGGGTCACGGTTGGTTGTGATAACAGCCACTGGATCAGCTCAAAATTTTCCGTGCGACGTTCGCGCGATGGCACAATCTGCGCCAAGCTTTGAGCCCCCGTCAGAACCCCCTCTTCAATCAGAGGCGTAAGACTGTCGAGGAGCGCTTCTTGTACCTGTAAGGCCTCATCATCTGTCTCACCACTGATCAGAAAAGCTTGTGTCGCAGTGTTCATCCCCGTCAAGGCCACAATACGCAGTTCCTCATGCCGGAGGTCCTTTGGGAGAGACTGCAAAGCGCTCACATTGTCTTGGGTTTTAATCAAACTCGCGCCGGCGACCATGGCGACCAACAGTCCTGAAAAAAGGCCAATTCGGACCCATCTGAGACTTGGCGTCACCCAAAAATATCGAGAGAGAGACGCCGTGCGCAAAGCAAGAGAGGGCCTTTTACGAACTTTACAGACATCCAGCACAGGATAAAGCCCAACCACACATAACCAAGCGCCAAACAGGCCCGCAGCGGAAAAGACCGCGATCTGTTGAAGCCCAGGAAAGGGGGTAATCGCTAGAATCAAAAAGCCAAGGCACGAACTCACCATCCCCATAGTGAGCCCAGGCGTCACAGCATGCACCCGCGCCAAGACCGTTGTATTTTCGCTTCCTAAGCCTTCGCAGCAATAGTGGAACGTATAATCTGTGGCAATCCCGATCAGTCCAGCGCCAAAAACCAGCGCCATGATATGCATCTCGCCAAACAGTAAAAGCGTTGCCCCCACCCCGACAATGATTCCAGACCCAATTGTCATCAGATTGAGAGCGAGCGGTCGGACACCGCGAAAAACAAGCCATGTCATCAAAATGATTCCGGCCAGGGCAATGCCGCCAAACAAACTGGCCTCACCCTGCCCCTGCTTTAGGCCTCTGGCAGCGTAAAAGACGGCCCCAAACCGTAAGACTTCTAAGTCGGGCGTGAGGGATTTCGCCTGAAGTTCAGCGTCCTCTAAGGCGGGAATCAGCGTATCCTGCACCTGAGCATCAAACCCTTCGCCCTGTAAGATAAAGGTCAAGACAGCATAATGGCGCCCCTTGACAGTATCCTCGACCCAAATTTGGTCACCGCGACGCTGAATATGTTTCTTCCCATCGTCAAAGGCTGTCAAAACCGTTGGAAACAGAAGAAAAGGATCCTTGGTAATCAGATCGCTATCCGACACGCCGAACGGAGAAAGAATGCGGGCCAGGGCACGTGTCACCACAGCTTCGCCATCGCGTTGCAAAAGATCATGGCGATCCTCAGCGGTTAACAGGGACGCGCGATGGGGGAAAAGTTCTGTCGCCAAGGCTTCCATGCCGTCCGACAGAGGGGCTTTGGTTAAGATCCCGGTCTGTAACAAGCTGGTTTCAAGAGCTTCAGCGGCTTTTTGTCCGGTCTCTAAGTCGTCATGCCCAACGAGAAGCCAAAGCCTCTCCGACAACCCTTGCTTCAGGCGATTGCCAGCCTCCTCAACCCAGAGCGCCGTTTGCCCACCCTCCACAAGGTCAAGAAAGTCCGTTTTCAAGGGCGGTCCCCCCGTCCACTTGAAAATGATAAAGCCGACAGACAAAGAGAAGACCAACACCCAGACGACAGCCGCAATGCGCTTCATGGTCAAGGCGTCCTTATGACCTGTTCGCGAAACCTGATATGATCAAGATCTCCGTTTGTTTTTTTGATTTCGAGGCTGTTCACAAATTGATCGCCGGTCAAAACCAACTGGCTTATTGTGCGTGCCATTTCGTCATCGGCTGGCAGAAAAGTCAGAGTCCATTGGTTTTGATCTTGGGTTAATGTCGCCCCTTTACGCTCGGTAATGCTGCCCCAATTGCCCCCCATCGCCGTTTCGAGCACATCAAAGAACGTCTTCAAAGCGGGATTTTGGGATGTCGTCAACATGGTTGTCGGCTTGCCGTCAACAAACTGGGCCATGCCATCTTCATTGACGACCATGATTGTATCAAATGGGTCTGTTGTGCGCCAATAAAGCCCCTGCTTCTTGGAAAAGCGGAAAATACCGCTCGAATCCACCGCTTTGCTAAAGCCTGACAAATGACGCGACTGCTCAAAGCGCCCTTGAAGCCGCTGGGTGTCATCCAAGGTCACAGGAACTGGACCTTCGCTACCCGATGTCGAAGCCATAGAGTTTTGGGTGTCCGCATTGCGGTCAAAACCATCCTGGGCCACCACAAAATTGGCAACCGCAATCTGGCCCATCATCAGACAGCCACCCCCTAGAATGGCCATCTTTAAAAGCGTTTTCAGTTTTTGTCGCATTGGGCGGCCTTTACCTTGTTTATCAGGGCTGGAGGAGATTCAAACAGCATCTCTTGGGTTTCTATATCGACAGTCACCTGAATTGTATAGCCCTTTGTCAGTCTCTCCCCCGATGCACTATCCGACACCTTATACTCTATTTTGAGTCTATTTTCATACTCGGTCAACCGTGCTTCCACATCAATATTTTGACCAAAGCGAACGGGGCGAATAAATTTCAAACGCATATCGACAACGGGCCAAGCATAGCCAGCGTCACGCATTTGGGGATAGTTAAACTCTATGCGATCTAAGAGCGCACAGCGGGCCTGTTCAAAAAAACGAATATAATTGCCATGCCAAACCACCTCCATGGGATCGAGGTGATAAAATTGCGCGGTAATACGGACAGACTCCGAGATCATGGCCATCACGCTCCCAGATCTGGATAGAGAGTCCAATGCTGTTCACCGATGAGATTCAACAGGTGGCGAAGGACCGGCTCAAGCGGCTGATCTTCATCTATAAAGGGAATAACAGGATCCAATTCATCCATGAAACACATAAGATCCTCTGTCAGATCTTGCGAGGATAAATCCCCTGATTTAAGACGGAGACGAAGGCTTTGGACACAGGCGACCAGATGGCCTGCAACAGCTTGTTCTGTGAGTTCAATGACCCTTAGACAATCACGAGCAGAAATCGTGCCCATGCTGACTTTATCTTGATTATGGCATTCCGTCGAGCGTGAAAAAACACTGGCGGGCATGGTGTTTTTCAAGGCCTCCGCAGTCCACGCTGAAACGCCAATCTGTACGGCCTTCAAACCGTGATTGATGCTCGCGCGCGCGCCCTTTGACCCTGAAAGATTATCTGGTAAGCCATTCGAAAACTTCGGATCAACCAAGCTTGCCATCTGTCGATCCACCAAATCAGAGAGATTCGCCACCAAATTTTTCAAACTATCCATCACAAAGGCAATATGCCCGCCATAGAAATGCCCACCATGGAGGACCCTTTCAGCCTCACCATCAATGATGGGATTGTCATTGGCGCTGTTCAACTCAGTCTCGATCATTTGACGAAAGCTGGGGAGCATATCCTCTAAGACCCCAATCACATGGGGAGCACAGCGCACAGAATAACGATCTTGCAGACGGCTCAGTTCCGCCGCATCCACAAGGCGCGCTTTGAGATCTTGACGAATGCGGCTGGCCGTCAGCATTTGACCTGGATGGGGCTTGGCGGCAAACAAGACTTCATCGAAATGACCTGGATTGCCGAGCAAAGCCAAACTGGTCATCGCGGTCAAGCGCGCGGTTAATTTTGAGAGAAACGCTGCCTTCGAAAACGCAAGACACGCCAAGGCTGTCATAACAGCGGTGCCATTCATAATTGCCAAGGCTTCTTTCGGGCGCAGCTTGAGAGGGGCAAGACCACGCTCCGACAAAGCTTGCGCCGTGGGACGCCGGACCCCACGATCCCAGACCTCTCGCTCTCCGATCAAAGCCGCTGCAACATAGGACAAAGGGGTGAGATCACCACTCGCACCAACCGATCCTTCAGAAGGGATAACAGGGATGACGTCCTCGCGAAGAAACCAGGTCAAACGCTCCAAAAGCGCGATACTCACCCCCGACATTCCTGACGTGAGGCTTGCTAAGCGCACAGCCGTGACCGCACGGCTTTGCTCAACAGTGAGCAAAGCGCCTAAACCACAGCCATGGAACCGTGATAAATGGATGGGCAAGTCATACAATAATTCTGCATTCACGGCCCGCGTACAGGAATCGCCATAGCCGGTCGTCACACCATAGATCACACCGCTTTCATTCAGAAGCCGGTCTAAAAAATCGCAGCCTTTCGCAATGCGTTCTTTAAAAAGAGGCGCTTCGCTCAGTGACGGCTCAGCACTCTGTTTCGAGAGCGCCAGAATGTCGTCGAGTTTTAAGGGGCCATCTCCAAAAACAACAGAAGGCGACTTCAACATAATGAGAAAACATCCTGAACAGTGAATAAAGGCACAAATAAATATCCGAGAATGCTCAGGCTAGAGCAAAGCTGGTTAAAGTGGCACCACTTTAGCCATGCGTTTTGCGGCAAAAACAAAAACAGAGAGCATTTTACCTGATTCAAATGAAAAGCGAAATGCTCTAGCAGATTCTGCCGACTCTTGAAAGATCGCAATGCAGAGTCACTCAACAAGGTTTCATTCGCAAGGTTTTCACAATAAACATAAATAGTCATGAAAG
>DDLW01000087.1 GCA_002340345.1 Alphaproteobacteria bacterium UBA2562
ATAAAAGTGAAAGGCTCTAGCGCAAATCCGGCTGAAATAAGGCGATTTCAACTGGATATTTTGCAGTGAAATCGAAGCATATCCCAAGCATGACGAGCATCGGACAGCTGAAATGGCGCTATTGCTGTTGCTCAATAGAATGGCGCTCACGATGTGAAGCCGTGCATTTCCGTGAGGGATGTTATAAAACACCATAATAAACGCTTTTACCGAGTCTTAGGATGGTGATAAGCGTATGTCGTGGAAGGAACCTGCTGAAATGTTTAAGACTGGATTGAAAGACGCTGATCCCGAATTGTTCCAGGCAATTCAAGGGGAACTGGGTCGACAAAAAGATGAAATCGAACTCATTGCTTCCGAAAATATCGTCTCTCAAGCTGTTTTAGAAGCACAAGGCAGCGTTCTCACAAATAAATATGCCGAAGGCTATCCCGGAAAACGGTATTACGGCGGCTGTGAATATGTTGATATTGCTGAGACTCTGGCCATAGAACGCGCAAAAGCCCTCTTCAATTGCGACTATATCAATGTGCAGCCTCATTCTGGTGCCCAGGCGAATGGTGCGGTCATGCTCGCCTTGACAAAGCCAGGCGACACAATTTTGGGAATGTCTTTAGCCGCAGGGGGGCATTTAACCCATGGCGCAGCCCCTGCTTTGTCCGGGAAATGGTTCAATGCCGTGCAATATGGTGTGCGACGTCAAGATGATCTCATCGATTTTGATGAAGTTGAAAGCCTCGCCAAAGAGCATAAGCCAAGCTTGATTATCGCCGGTGGGTCTGCCTATCCCCGTGTTATTGATTTTGCAAAATTCCGCGCCATTGCAGACTCTGTTGGCGCCTATCTGATGGTGGATATGGCCCATTTTGCTGGCCTGGTGGCGGGCGGGGTCCATCCAAGCCCTCTGCCTTTTGCCGATGTGGTGACCACAACAACCCATAAGACATTGCGCGGGCCGAGAGGGGGGATGATTCTGTCTCAGAACAGCGATCTCGGTAAAAAGCTGAATTCTGCGATTTTCCCTGGTTTGCAAGGCGGGCCTTTGATGCATGTCATCGCCGCAAAAGCTGTCGCCTTTGGAGAAGCGTTAAAGCCAGACTTCAAAGACTATGCGCAACAAGTTGTGGCCAATGCGCAAGCTTTGTCGGACGCTTTGATGAAACGAGGCCTCAATATCGTCTCAAATGGCACAGACACCCATTTGATGCTTGTTGATCTCAGACCGAAATCCTTAACAGGCAATATTGCCGAACTTGGTTTAAAGCGGGCTGGAATGACTTGCAATAAGAATGGTATCCCGTTTGATCCTGAAAAACCAACTGTGACCTCTGGGGTTCGCCTAGGCTCACCTGCAGGAACCACCCGAGGCTTTGGGGTCGAGGAATTCTCTCAAATTGGCGAATGGATTGCTGATGTCTTAGATGGTATGGTCGGCCAGCCAGAAGGTAATCCGGCTGTCGAAAAAGACGTCAAAGAAAAAGTAGAAGCCCTTTGCCATCGTTTTCCGATTTACGGCTAAGAAGACGTCCTGAAACAAAACCTTTATGGGGGAATGGGTGTTGTCCAATATGAGGGCCTTCTGGGACTCTGGACAGCAAAATTATTCTCTCATCGATATTAAGGGTATAGAACAAAGACGTTTGAAAACAAGCACGCAAACGTCTTTGTTCTCATAAGGAAAATCCCCTATGCGTTGTCCATTTTGCGGACATGAAGATACACAAGTCAAAGATTCCCGACCAACGGAAGATCGTGCAGCCATTCGGAGACGGCGATTCTGCCCAGATTGTTCTTCACGTTTTACAACATTTGAAAGAATTCAACTGCGTGAATTAACGGTCATTAAAAGCAGCGGGGGGCGTGAACCCTTTGATCGTGAAAAATTGGCACGATCTATTGTCATTTCTTTACGGAAAAGAGCGATAGAGCCTGAACGCGTGGAAAGACTTATCAATGGCTTAGTGCGGCGTCTTGAAAGTTCAGGGGAAAGTGAAATACCGACCAAAGTGATTGGTGAAATGGTGATGGAAGCCTTGTCCCATCTTGACCAAGTTGCTTATGTGCGTTTTGCTTCCGTCTATAAGAATTTCCGCGAAGCAAAAGACTTTGAAGAGTTTATTGATCAGCTCCATGACTCTATTGCACAGGCCAGAAAAGAAACGGCGGGCGAAGCAGACTATGGCGAAAGAAGGCAGGATTAAATTTTGACGGTGCGGCTCTTATCGTCCCAAGAAATTTTGTCGGAAAGTGAGGATCGGGCGCATATGCGTTCCGCTTTGGCCTTAGCACGTCGAGGTCTTGGGCATGTGTGGCCGAACCCAACAGTTGGGTGTGTGATTGTTAAAGACGGGCGGATTGTTGGGCGCGGGGTCACAGCAGCAGGTGGCCGCCCCCATGCTGAAGCTGTCGCTCTTGCCCAGGCTGGTATGATGGCACAAGGTGCGACGGCGTATGTGACCCTTGAACCTTGCGCGCATAAAAGTAAAAGAGGTCCCGATTGTGCGGGTGCCCTCATTGCGGCTGGTGTTCGGCGTGTTGTCTCAGCCTTGATTGATCCGGATCCAAGAACTTCTGGCAAAGGTTTTGCTAAGCTGCAAGCGGCTGGCCTCCATGTCGAAAGCGGGCTGCTCGCAAAAGAGGCCGCCGATATGAATGCAGGCTTTTTAATGCGCATTAATGAAGGGCGGCCCTTAATCACCTTAAAATTGGCAACAAGCTTAGATGGACGTATCGCCACCCATACGGGCCATAGTCAATGGATCACGGGACCAGTTGCACGGTCTCGTGCTCATCTTTTACGCGCAGAAAATGATGGTATTGTGGTGGGGATTCAAACAGCCTTACGGGATGATCCATCTTTGACATGCCGTTTGCCAGGCTTACAAGACCGTTCTCCGGTGCGTATTGTGTTCGATAGTCGGCTGCGCTTACCTTTGACGCGGAATTTGATTGCTACGGCAAAGGAAACGCCAACATGGATGGTCTGTTTAGAAGCACAAGGGGAGAATCACTACCGCGCTGAAGCTTTGCGAGAATGTGGTGTCCATCTGTTTGAGGTCGGACCGGATGAGAATGGTCGCCCTGATATGGAAGAAGCGCTTCAGAAGCTGGCAGAGCACGGCATGACACGTCTTTTGATCGAAGGGGGCGGGCAATTGGCAGCCTCTCTTTTACAAGCGGATTTGGTGGATCGGCTCGCATGGTTTCGCGCGCCCATTGTTATTGGTGGCGATGGTGTGCCAGGGGCTGTCGGCTATGGCGTGGCTTTGTTGGAAGAGGCCAACCGCTTCCAAGTTCAAAAATCAATTTCATGCGGTGATGATGTCTTGACGTTGTATCAGCGTATTCAGTAAAGCCTTCTACAAACAGATGGATGCGAAGAAAAACATTCTATAGCATTTTACTTTTATTCTGGCTCAGGAGACATACACTCTGTCTTTGTCATTGCCGTAAACGGACCAAAGGCACGCCTTTGGCCTTTGCTCTATATCTTTGTTTTCACCGCAAAACGCATGGTTAAAGGGGCTGCCACTTTAACCAGCTTTGCTCTAAAGGGTAAGCCCTTTGCCAAGGCCCGTAAGACAGCTGCACCATAAAGAGAAAAGGACACGTCATGTTCACAGGGTTGATAACAGATATCGGCAAAATTATTGATGTTGTCCCAACAGACGGTGGTCGCCGCTTAAAGGTTGAAACAAGCTATAATATTGATGCTTTAGAGATCGGGGCTTCCATTGCCCATTCTGGGGTCTGTTTAACATTGGTCGAGAAGGGGATGACAGACGGAGCAAACTGGTGGAGCGTCGAATGTTCAGCTGAAACATTGTCATGTACAACGATTGGACAATGGTCTGTTGGGACGCGTATTAATCTTGAGCGCTCTTTATGTATGGGGGACGAACTCGGGGGGCATTTTGTGTTCGGTCACGTTGATGGTCTTGTGACGCTGACAGCCCTTGAACCCGATGGCGAGTCCATGAAAATGACATTTCAACCGCCAGCCCATCTCATGCCCTTTATGGCTTCTAAGGGCTCGGTCTCCCTGGATGGTGTCTCTCTCACTGTGAATGGGGTTTCGGAGACAGGCTTTGATGTGAATATTATCCCGCATACCCAAGAGATGACAACATTATCAGATCGCCAGGTCGGAGAGGATCTGAATATGGAAATCGATATGTTGGCCCGCTATGTGGGGCGTTTACTTGCAGCCCAAAAAGACGACAGCAAAACACGGTGAAAGGGGTTCCTTTGGGCCGTGGAAACAACAATAGAAGCGTTTTTCAAAGCCGATGAAAGGCAAAACGCTTTCAATAGTGAGGTCCTTTTTCAAGGGCCACTCTTGCATGGTAGCTGCGAAGGAGGAGCGAGAAACGTGACATTTGCTGATGTAGCTGCACCCAGTGAAGAGATCATTGCAGAAGCGCGCCAAGGGCGCATGTTTATTCTCGTTGATAATGAAGACCGAGAAAATGAAGGTGATCTCATTATTCCTGCTGAAAAAGCCACAGCAGATGCCATTAATTTCATGGCGAAATATGCACGTGGTTTGATTTGCTTGGCGATGGAAGCCCAAAGGGTTGAGGATCTTGGCCTGCCCCTGATGCCGAGCCGCAATCAAAGCCGCTTTGAGACAGCGTTTACCGTGTCAATTGAGGCGAAAGAAGGGGTCACAACAGGGATTTCGGCCTATGATCGCGCGCATACGGTTGCAACAGCGATTAATCCGGCCCTCGGCAAGACAGATATTGTCACGCCAGGACATGTTTTTCCCTTACGTGCACGCGAAGGAGGCGTTCTTGTACGGGCAGGTCACACAGAAGCCGCCACGGATATTGCACGTTTAGCGGGTTTAAATCCCTCAGGCGTTATTTGTGAGATCATGAATGATGATGGCAGTATGGCAAGACGGCCTGATTTGATTCATTTCGCACAAAAACATGGACTGAAAATTGGGACGATTGCGGACTTAATCGCCTATCGTCGGCGCCATGATCAGATCATTACGCGCAAAACGCAAGCGTCTTTTAAAAGTAAGTTTGGTGGTGAATGGACATTGTTTGTCTATGCGAATAAAGTCGCTTATGCAGAACATATCGCGCTTGTGAAGGGGGATGTGTCTGGGCCAGGTCCGGTGCCTGTAAGGATGCATGCCATTAATCTACTGGATGATATGTTAGGGGATTTGGCGTCTGGGAAAGCCGGAGAGCTACAAAGCGCCATGGCTGAAATCGAAAAAGAAGGACGTGGTGTGGTGGTTCTTTTGCGTGAGCCCCATGCAACAAGCTTGTCAGAGCGTGTGACGGTTCTTGCTGGCAAAGACCAAGAAAAAAGCCCATCTCCCCCTTCTGGCGGTTCTCTTTTACGTGATTATGGTGTCGGCGCACAGATCCTTATTGATCTCGGCTTGCGCGATCTCATTTTATTATCCAACACCCAGCACACAATTGTAGGGCTGGAAGGGCATGGTTTGACAATTGTCGGCCAACGCCCGATACCCCCTCTCTGAGACATGTATTCTCTTTTTGTTTTTCCGCAAAACGCAAACTGTAGGCATGAAATTCTAGAGTTGCTTTTGCCTTGAAAAGGCCACTTCGCATGACAGGACAGCCGAATATTCTCATTATTGAAGCGCGTTTTTATGAAGATCTTGCTGATGCCCTGGTCTCAGGCGCTGAATCAGCGTTGAAAGACGGTGGGGCACGTTTTGAACGTTTATCGGTGCCTGGGGCTTTTGAAATTCCAAGTGCCATCAATATGGCACAGCAAAGCCGAAACAATGATGGGACGCCACGCTATGATGGCTATGTTGTCCTTGGTGTTGTCATCCGGGGCGAAACAACACATTATGATGTTGTTTGTAATGAAACATCGCGGGCCGTACAAGATCTAGCATGCCGCCATACACTTCCCTTGGGATTCGGTCTTTTAACGGTCGAAAACCGCGCTCAAGCCTGGGAACGTGCGGATGTTGAGCGCCTGAATAAGGGAGGAGAAGCCGCCAGGGTTTGTTTGCATATGCTGGCTTTGAAACGGGATTTTGGCCTCGCGTAAGATCAACTAGAGCATTTCGCTTTTAATTTGAATCACACAAAATGCTCTC
>DDLW01000043.1 GCA_002340345.1 Alphaproteobacteria bacterium UBA2562
AAAACGCATGGTTAAAGTGATGCCACTTTAACCAGCTTTGCTCTCGTGGACCGTTGCGGAGATCTCATATGTGTCAATCTCATAAGAGAGAGCCTGCGTCCTGTCATCACTTCATGGAACCTCTATTATATAGAGCGTTTTTTCAGATCCCGTAAAATGGAAAATGCTTTAGAGCCTTTCACTTTTATTTTGAATCAATGGAAAGGCTCTCTGTTTTTGTTTTTGCCGCAAGACGCATGGTTAAAGAGGCTGCCACTTTAACTAGCTTTGCTTTAGAGCCCAATCCACCCGCCCAGAGTTTCAGGTTGGGTCTTAGGGGCGAATCTTCATAATGTCTCCCCCTCACATTTCATGAGGGCTGACCTCCAGAGAAACGATTGGATTTCTGGGTGCTGAAACCGGCACAGTACAGGCAAGGGTAAAAGCTGTATGAGCACGGCTTTTCCAAAGCAAAGAGGCGCTTTGAGCACAGCTTTTGTTTGCTGCGCGCGATGCGCATTTTGGAGGTTGGATCGTGATAGGACAGAAGTTTTTTTCTCAGGCGCACACCGAGGCAGCGAGCCCATCCGAAACACAAGACAAAGGGCAGAGAGAAAGGAAAAGGCATCCTGTTTTGGGACCGCGTTTCTGGAAAATCAGCTTGATTCTCGTGGCTGCAAGCCTTGTCGGTGTTGGGAGTGCGGCTGTCCTCCCACAGACTATGGCCATCGCCGCGGGGCTGACGGTGTTTTGTATCGGCTTTTGGGCCCTGTCTGTGGCGCCTGAATATTGGCCGGCTTTGGCGTTTTTTGCCATCGCCATCTTGTCTGATATTGCCCCTGCTCAGACGATTTTTTCGGGCTTTCAATCGTCAACATTTTGGCTCCTCTTCAGCGGTATCATTTTAGGAGCGTCTATTCGTCATACGGGACTTGGGCAACATATTGCCGTGCTGCTCTCCCAGATATTGGGGCAGGGCTATGCGCGCTTAATTTCTGGTATTGTTCTGTTGAGTTTAGCGCTGGCTTTCGTGATGCCCTCCTCCATGGGGCGTGTTGCGTTGTTAATCCCCATTATTCTCGTTTTGGCGGATCATATGGGCTATGGCCCGGACTCTTCAGGACGTATTGGCATGGTGTTGGCGGCTGGCTTTGGCACATGTCTGCCAGCTTTTACGATCTTGCCAGCAAATGCCCCCAATATGATTCTTGCGGGCATGGCAGAGAGCCTTTATGGGCAGCATTTGTCTTATTGGGAGTATTTGCTGCTGCATTTCCCGGTGTTGGGCGCTGTGAAGGCTGGAATATTGATTCTTTTGATTCTTTGGATGTTTCCTGACCATGCGCCTCAGCCACAAACGACATCTTTGTCAGAAGAAAAGACGGTGCTGACCTTTGATGAATATCATTTGCTGGTCATTCTCGGTTTATGTTTGGCCTTTTGGTTCACAGATGGTTTGCATCATATTTCACCAGGTTGGATTGGTCTGGTGGCCGCGTTATATTGTTTATGGCCAGAGACAAAACTGACCTCTGCAAAATGCCTCAATCAAGAAGTCAATTATGGTGCGCTTTTCTTTGTTGCGGCCATTATCGGCCTTGGCGCGGTTATTTCTGCGACAGGGTTGGGGCAGGCCCTCACAGAAAGACTCAGTGATTATGCGGGGTTTGATCCGGATCGACCGCTTTGGAATGTGGTGGTGCTGACGGCATTATCGACTGTGGTGGCGATCATGACCAGTCTGCCGGGGGTGCCGACGGTCATGACACCGATGGCACAAGATATTGCCACGCTCACGGCCCTGCCATTGACAACGATCTTAATGACGCAAGTGCTTGCGTTTTCGAATATTCTTTTGCCCTATCAAGCGGCTCCTATCGTTGCGATGATGCAGATTGGCGCTGTGCCGGTGCGGGCCGTTGTGAAGCTTTGCTTGCTGCTGTTTGTGATTGGCCTGACACTTCTGATTCCCCTTGATCTTTTATGGTGGCATGTCCTTGGCAAGTTTTGAGGCTTGAGAGGGGGGGATAATTGGTTTCTGGGCCTTATGGAATATGGGCACAGGGTTTGCGAAGGACAGGCCCTGTGCTCTGGCGGGGCACGCGGCTTTTTGTTGAGGAGGAATCGATTCTCTCTTTTATTTTGTTTTGTGCCAGCATATGTGTATTTATATGTCTTAAAATCTGTTTTTAAAATCTTAAAGTTGTGTTAGGGTCGTCAGCGCAGGATTTTGGTCCCAAAGATGTTGTGGCCGGCAACAGGGGATCGGCGTAGAGGGGCAGGATTCGGGGGACATGACCCGTATCGCCCCTTGCGGGGATCGTCTGCCGATTGTTTGGACACCGATTGTTTGAACAGGGCAAACAGATCTGACAAAGGCCGCTCGCGTCAATCTCACGACTTTGTGAGTGTTTGTTTAGGATCTGTGTCTTTCAAAATGGAGCAAAACACTGCACAGTTAGAGCGTCGAACGGTCGCAGGTTATGGTGATCGCGCCAGGGGAAGATTGGTTTCGCCGCCTAGCGGTGGTTTTGGAAAATATCTTAAAGGGTGTTTTGCAAACATTTTAGAAACCAATTGTCCTACTGTGAGATGCCAGGGCTGACGGCGACCACGTTCTCATAAGACAAAGTGCTTTCGTCGTCTTTTTTCTGATTTTGATCCATCCTTAGGAGATCTTTACATGTCTAATCGTAAAAACAGCTCTAAACTTGCAATTGCTGGTGCGATCGCGGCTGCTGCCTCTTTGGCAATGGTTTCCGGCACAGGCGTTGCTGTTGCTGGTGGCGATAAGGAAAAGTGCTATGGCGTTGTAAAAGCTGGTAAAAACGATTGTGGAAACAAAGCTGGCACCCATAGCTGTGCTGGTCAAGCCACCGTTGATGGCGATAAGGGCGAATGGGTTTTGGTGCCTGCTGGCCTTTGTGAGAAGCTCGTCAATGGCAGCTTAACAGGCGAGTAAGATCTATCGAAGAGAGAAGGGGGAGTTGGCTTCCCCTTCTTTTTTTGTGACAATGCATCTCGAAATATTGAAAATTACAGAATATTCAAAATATTTTAAAACATAATAAAAAAAGAAAATTTATGATATAATGCAATTAATAAGAGAATGCAAAAAGGCACCGAAAAGAGGGGATCATGGCTGTGATTGCGGACACTCAAACCCAAACAACGCGTCTCCAGGATCATCCCGATTGGTGTGAGCCCACAATTCCAGCCCGCGCTGGTTTTGGTTTGCGCCACCGCCATTTCACAGAGCTTTTTGCCCTCAAAGAAGACAAGCCAGAAGCCTGGCAACAGCTGAAAAACACGATCTGGTTTGAAGTCCACACGGAAAATTATTTTGGCGACGGGGGCTTACCACGGCGCTTCCTTGAAAAGGTCCGTGCTGATTTTCCCTTAAGCCTCCATGGTGTTGGTTTGTCCCTTGGCAGTGCTGAGGGGATGGATCGCGATCATTTGGAGAAAGTTGCTGCCGTTGTTGAGGCTTACGCGCCGGGTTTGGTCTCGGAACATTTGTCTTTTTCAAAGGCAAAAGGGCATTTTCTGAATGATTTATTGCCGGTGCCCTACCATCCAGCCAGTTTAGAGTTGTTTTGTCGTCATATTGATCAGACGCAAGATCGTCTGAAAAGACAAATTTTGATTGAGAATCCCTCGACTCTTCTTGGTTATAAGGAGAGCTCCATGCGGGAGGCGGATTTTCTGGCCGCCCTTGTCGAACGGACGGGCTGTGGGATCTTATTGGATATTAACAATATTTATGTCTCTGCCCATAATTTGGGAGACGCTCCCCTGGATTATTTCGAAGGCTTTCCCTTTGCTGCGGTGCAAGAATTTCATTTGGCAGGCCACCGCCAAGAGGTCTCGGAGGCAGGGTCTCTGCTGATTGATGACCATGGCTCCCAGGTCTCGGATCCTGTGTGGCAGCTTTTTGACCAGTCTCTTGGCTTTTTTGACCGGGCGATTCCATGTTTGATTGAATGGGATACGGATGTGCCTTGCTTGCAAACTTTATCTGACCAAGCGGCTTTAGCCCAGCAGCATCTTGATGCGGCCTTTGCGCGCGACGGTGCCGATCCGAAACGGGAGTGCGCTTAATGATGGCAGAGGACAGGACCCTTGAGCGTTTACGCCAGCAGCAAGATTTATTTGCAGAGATGATGTTGAGTGATAAAGCCACAGAGGCCGCGCGTTTGGAGGCTTTTGCAGCCCTGCTTGCGGTGCCAGAGCATGGCCCCTCTGCGCCTGCGCGGGCAACAGTGTATCAGCGCTCTTATCGGGATGGTATGGTGGGTGTTTTGTCGAGCCTGACACCTGCGGTTGAGCAATGGGTAGGGGCGGCCTTTTTCGCACAATTGAGCCAGGCCTATGCCTGTTCCGCGCCGCCGCAAGCGGCGGCTCTTCTTAGCTAT
>DDLW01000370.1 GCA_002340345.1 Alphaproteobacteria bacterium UBA2562
ATCGGGTTTTTCGAGCTGTCCAGCTTTTCTCTAGCTCCTGCGGTGAATTTCGAACCTTTCATATGCAGCCTCTAAGAGACAAGGACCAGAAAAAACTCGGGTAGTTCCGCTGCGAGGTCGGGCAATATCTCACCAATGATTGCAAATTAGATCGCAAGAATATCAAAAGTCGCATTTGTCATGATGTGAGCTTATCGGGTGATGCGTATAAAATCTATACCTTGGAATAACGCCGTTTCACGTCTTCAATGAGAGAATCACACAGTAATTCGGAGTGTCCAGTTTGCTATATTTTAAAATATCTTCTATATCTTTCTATTTATTCTAAGTTCTAAAGATCTATTGAAATCGACGGTAGGTCTTGTTTGCCAAGCCAATAGGAATAAATATTTATGGATATTACAGAGAAATTAACCGATTCCGGCAAGCGCTCTTTTAACCAGTATATGATCAAAAAGCAGTTTGAGAGGGGCTCTCAAGTCATCTTAAAAGGGGATTGTGTTTCTGGTGTCTATTTTGTGTTAGAAGGCACTTTGAGGGTTTTTACAATCAGCGCTGATGGACGCGAGACCACACTTTATAAAATCGAAAAGGGGGATACCTGCATTTTAGCGTTGAATAGCTTTTTTAGTAATCTCCTATATCCTGCCTGGGTTGAGGCAGACCAAGACAGCTTAATCGCCATCATCCCAGGAGATTCTTACCGGCTTTTATTCGCCAAAGAGCCTGTTATCCAAGACATTACCATCAGAGCTTTGTCATCGGCTGTTTTTGGGCTGATGTCAGAGCTTGACTTACGCCATTCTCAATCCCTGGAACAAAGGCTGGCAAGATATTTGATGACCCACGCCTCTTCGGAAGGGAAAGTTTTTAAAACACAGCAAAATTTTGCGTCTGAACTGGGCACAACCCGTGAGGTCATTGGCCGTTTCATGGCACAATTTGCAAAACAAAAGCTGATCACATCCCAAAGGGGTGTTGTCAGCTTACTTGATAAGGATGGGCTCAGAAAGCTTATGATGGAAAATGACTGAGACACTATCAAGGCTCAAAATGCCCTCCATCTGTCTGCCTTTAATCTTACTTTGGCTGTAAAGAACGGCTGGTTAAAGCTTCTAAAAATGCCACCAGGTCAGACACATCTTTTTGTTGTAAAATTTTCTTTTGCGTGAGCGTAAAACTGCGATCTTCTTGTGACCAGCGCAGAATTTTCATGTCGCTTTTCGGCTCGAACTGTTTCTCTTCGATGATCTTCGCATTGAGCTGGGCCTGAGCCATGATGCGGACGGCTTCTGATAAAGTGTCAACCGAACCATTATGGAAATAAGGCGCTGTTAAAGCGACATTGCGCAAGGAGGGAATACGCCAAACCCCAAGATCACTTTCAGGCCCAGCCCGACCTTTATCTTGGGACAAAGCCTGTGCTTCTTTTTCTGCCAGACGATGGCTTTGTAGCGGCGCATAGGGGCGTTTCGGGCCGATCAAGCTCGCCCCGCTGAAATTTGGCCCGGCATGGCAAAGTTTACAACCAAGATCTGCAAAGAGAAACATGCCACGCTGGGCGGCTTCTGACAGCGCTGTTGCATCGCCTTTTATGAAGTCATCATAAGGGCTATCGGGTGTGATGAGGCTACGTTGATAAGCGGCCAATGCTTGGGTAATGGTCTTGATTGTGATCTTTCCGTCTGCTCCAAAGGCTTGGCGAAAGGCTGGGGGGTAGGATGCCTCTTGGATCACCCGCGCCACGACCGCTTCATCAGACGGCATGCCCATTTCGATCGGATTGAGAAGCGGCCCCAAAGCTTGCTGTTCCAAGCTAGATGCCCGGCCATCCCAGAATAAACGCCGTTGAAACGCTGCATTCAAGACCGTTGGCGTATTGCGATGTCCAACCGCGCCTTGCACACCAATTGCTTGTTTTTTTCCGTCCGCACCGCCGTATTGATCAATATCATGGCAAGAGGCACAGGACAAAGACCGATCTTGAGAAAGATTTTTATCGTGGAATAACTGCTTCCCAAGGGCAATTTTTGACTTGGTTGTGGGATTTTCGATCGGCGCTGGCGCAGTTTCGGGTAAAGCTTCCCAGAGCGTCCAGGCTTTCGGCACTTGCACCATACGGGCTTGCAATCTTGCCGCTTTTTCCTGTGCCTTCTCCTGACCCATCTGGGACTGGGCGAGAATGGGAGAAATCGTCTGTGTTGGGTAAGAAGATAAAAAAAACAAAGCGATCAATTTGATCGTAAAGGCAATGACCCCAATACCCAGAACTGCTCCCAATGCCAAACGCCCATGGCGGCCCAGCCCCTGTCCACTGGCACGCATGGGCTTTAAATCTCCCCGTACTAAGCAGGTGACAGCGCCAAGACCACATAAGAGAACACCGCCTGCAACGATCCAGATCTGCGTAAGATGTGCTTCCATCACTCTCTCCCTGATTACACGCAAGTAAAGGTCATCAGCAAGAGACAAGCATGGCAGCCTAGAGCGTTCTGTAACTTCAGCTACGGAAGCCAAATCTGTTTAGAGCCTTTCTTTTTTATATTGAATCAATGGAAAGGCTCTATAATCTTGTTTTTGCCGCAAAACGCATGGTTAAAGGGGCTGCCACTTTAACCAGCTTTGCTCTAGGGTCTGTTGAGATTCAAGCTTCCAATTTCTTCCTCAATGT
>DDLW01000337.1 GCA_002340345.1 Alphaproteobacteria bacterium UBA2562
CAATGCGGCTCCATTTTCGCCCACTGGGCGTCACTCAAAACAAAGCGTTCCATGCCTTAGGGAATCACATTCAGCAAAAAATTGGAATCTTAAATCTCAACAGACCCTAGAATCACATGAAAGAATTTAAAAAAAAAAGAGTGAAGAGGAAAGCAAAAACGCGCTTTCCTCAGAAAAAAATGGATATGTCATATTTATTTCTTTTAAAGCTCCGCACCCAAATATTTTTCATAGGACTTAGAGACAAAATCAAGTTTTTCTTGCATGAAATTTCTAAGATCTTCGAGATTCTGTGTATCGCTTGTCTCCATAAGCAGCTTTTGTAAGCCGATAGGGGCTGTTTCTA
Source organism: Alphaproteobacteria bacterium UBA2562 (assembly GCA_002340345.1). Taxonomy (GTDB): domain Bacteria; phylum Pseudomonadota; class Alphaproteobacteria; order UBA2562; family UBA2562; genus UBA2562. Next base: position 347 of record DDLW01000337.1, read on the forward strand.
ACGAAAATCCTTCATCTCCAACCGTTAATCTGAGAAGCCCTGAAAGTTTATGCCATAAACGACAAGCGTCTATCAAATGATAGCCTTCGTTTTCTGTAAGTATTTGTGCTTCTGTTAACCGCGATAAGCAGGCTGCAATGCCTATGTCCAGAAGCTCCGCGTGAGTATGGGCATGTTGGAGAAGCAAAAACTGGACAAGAAACTCAAGATCAACGAGACCACCTCGGCGATGTTTTAAATCAAAATCGCCTTTTGGCTTATGTTCTAAGGCCATACGTTTCCGCATGTCTGCAATATCAGTTTTTAATCGAATCTTATCACGTGATTTTATGAGAATATTTCTGATTTCTAGAGAGAGTTTTGCAATACTGTCCGGAGGACCCGCAGCGACACGGGCTCTGGTTAGGGCGAGATGTTCCCAGGTCCAAGCATTTTCTTTCTGGTATTGGACGAAAGATTCTAATGAGCAGGCAATAGGACCTTGATTTCCCGACGGTCTCAGGCGCATATCAACTTCAAACAAAATCCCCTCTCCTGTACGCGCTGAAAGGGCATTGATTAGGCGTTGGGAAAGGCGTTGGAAATAAACTGTTGGCGTCAGAGGTTTTGCCCCATCAGATTGCAGAGGTGGACTGTCAGGCCCCTGAGGGGGAAGATCGTAAACAAATACTAAATCTAAGTCAGATGTATAGGTTAATTCTCGGCTGCCAAGCTTTCCGTAAGCAAGAATAGCCAGACTGGCTCCGGGAATAACACCATGCTGCTGTGCAAATTCACCTTCAACATGTGCAAGCATGCGAGACAACAGAACATCTGCAATATCTGAAAGAGGCCCAGACGCTTTATGGGCATCGCTCATGCCTTGAAGGATGCTCATGCCAAGTTGAAATTTTCGATCATTGTTCCAGCGGCGGGCAAGGTCTAAAACATCTTGAAAGTCTCTGGCTTGATTCAAGGTTAAATCGAGATCAGCACCAAGGGCGGTTGAAGACGGTAAAGGCTTAGAAAAGTTATTGTCAAGAACACCATCAAGAAGAATGGGGTGGCGGCTGAGTATTTGTGCAAGATGAGGCGCACTTCCCATGATCTCTGCAACAAGATCTAAAAGTTGCGGGTTATTATTAAAAAGAGACATAAGCTGTACGCCAGCAGGCAACTGACTTAGAAATTCATCAAAACGAAGTAAAGCACCATCTGGGTCCGCTGTTTTCCCAAGAGATTGCAAAAGAAGTGGCATGAGTTCTGTTAATAATTGCCGTGCTCGTTCACTTCTTGTGGCTCTTATACGGCCACGATGCCATGCTCGGACTGTTTTTGTTACTTTTTCCGGATCTTTAAAGCCTATTGTCAGTAAAGTTTTTAAAGTATCTGGGTGCTCATCTTCGCCTGTAAAAACGAGACTGCCAAGTTCATTATCTGTTGCCCTATCTTTTGCACTTAATCGATCACTCTCATTGAAAAGATTATCATAAAGTTCTGCGACACAATGTAAGTGTTTGAGTAAGTCTTTTTCAAAGGATTGAATATCTTTATATCCTAAGAATATCGCAAGAGAAAGGAGGTCTTCTTCGTTTTTAGGGAGCGTTTGCGTTTGCTGATCATTTTGCATTTGTAGACGATGTTCAACATGACGAAGATAACGGTAGGCCTCACACAAGGACTGCTTCTCGGAGTCTTTCAGCAAGCCTGAGTAAACGATTTGTTCTAAGGCCTCTTCAGTGCGTGAAACTCTTAGCTCTGTTTGCCGTCCTCCCCAGATCAATTGCTGCGTTTGAGCGAAAAACTCTATTTCTCGGATGCCACCTCTTCCGAGTTTAACATTATGACCAGGAAGTTCAATTTGAAGACCGCCTTTATGGGCAGCGATTTGACGCTTAATCGATTGAATATCTTGAATAGCCGCAAAATCTAGGAATTTGCGCCAAACAAAAGGGCGCATAAGCTTATGAAACTCAGCGCCAATAGAGCGATCCCCAGCAAGGCTGCGGGCTTTGATCATTGCTGCTCTTTCCCAATTCTGCCCCATCGAGGTATAATATGTTTCAGCAGCAGGCAATGAGACAGCAATAGGGGTTGCACCAGGGTCAGGACGCAACCTTAGATCAACCCGAAAGACATAGCCATCAGCGGTTCTTTCTTGCAGAAGCGACACAACATCACGCAAAATGCGAATGTAACAATCGCTGGGCATGCGCTTACCCGTTAATCTCGGACAGGTGGGGTCAAAGAAGGCAATTAAATCAATATCACTAGAGTAGTTAAGCTCATAAGCGCCGAGTTTTCCCATGCCAATGATGACAAGCCCGCAATTGTCTTGATCATTCTGTGAAAGCAGAGAGGCATCATCGGACTCATTTAAGGATAAATCGCCATTTCGAATCGCATTTTTAAGGGCGACATCTAAGGCCAACTGGCAGGCAAGTTCTGCAAATTGACTAAGCGCTAAGGTGATTTCTTCTAAACGCCAAAGATGAGCAATATCTGCGACAGCAATGAGAAGCGCGATCCGGCGTTTTGCAATGCGCAATGCTTTGCTCGCAATGGCTTTGTCTGTGACTGTCCTTAAATCTTCCTTAAGCTGGGAAAGTAGTTGATCAAATTCTTTTTGAGGAGCCGTGCGGCAGAGACAATCTAGGCGGCCAATATCTTTTAGAAGACATTCTGTTAAAAAAGGGCTGTTCCCGAAAATCGCAAGCAGAAGAGCGTGAATGCGAGGGTGGGCTAGAAAATCGTTAAAAGCTTTCTCATCCGAAAAAGGTGACTCTGTCTGCGGGATTGTAAAATATTTTTCGCGTAGCCTGGCCAGACCATTCTGTGCGCAGGCCATGTCAGAGGGTTCAGGCAACGCAGTTGTGGAATTCAGAATTGTTGCAGAAAGCATGAAGCTGTGCCTTTTCTTTTGCCCTTGCTATAAATTTTGATCAGAGTAATAGAGTATGGTGTTTTTAAAAGGGAGTGAAACAATGTTACGTTTTTTGTCATTTGGATATCTTTAAGGTCATTTTTTTCTTGATATGAGTCAGATATTTTAAACGCCCTTAAACTGACCCAATTTAAGAGCTGTTTTTTTGTTTCAGCGCCACCTAATTTGAACAAAAGGTCTGAGTTTATCCTCTATTGTATTTTGGTTGTAGATCATAGAGTGAATTTTATATCTTTGGGAGGCGTAAAATTGCTGTAAGGCGGTATGCGTTGTAAAGTGGAAAAATGATTTGGAAAATAGAGATTTTAAACATCTGAAAGATGGGTCCTTTATTTTGATGGTGCTTATGACAATAATGCGGTGCTTAGCACGAAAGCGCAAACCTGTTGAGCCGATGTGAAATCGCATTGCGTCGAGAGCAAAGTGCGGCTGGATGGGCTCATCCAGGCAAAACGTTTCGCGGCAAAACAAAGACATAGAGTATTTTGTGTGAGTCCATAATCACTTAAGATGCTCTGGAGCAAAGCTGATTAAAGTGGCAGCCCCTTTAATCATGCGTTTTGCGACAAAAACAGAGAGCATTTCAC
>DDLW01000232.1 GCA_002340345.1 Alphaproteobacteria bacterium UBA2562
GAATCTCAACAGACCCTAGACTATGGCGAACCGCCCCATAAAGGGTGAAGCAGCCAAGAATTGCAATCAAGCAAGCTGTGCCCATAGGACCAAAACGAGACGCTGCCCAAAGGGTGATTGGGAAAAATAGAAAATGAAAAATAGGGGCCACCACCCAATGACTTGGTGCGAGAAAGGTTGCAAAAGCCAAAAGACTTGCCGCGCAAATCATAAACAGAGTTTCGCGTCCGCGTTGCTGCCAAAGCGCGCCTATATCGGCTGGCGTCAAGCGGAACAGCACCAAAAGAAAAGGTAAGAGAAGGCAAAACCCCGTTAAAGAACTGATCGTTTTCAAAAACCAAGGAGAGAAAAAATCATGGGTTTCAAAAGAAGGCCAATAAGACAAAGCCTCGAAAAAACTGCCAAAAAAGGGAGCAATGATCCCAGCGCCGAGTAAAATTCTAACAACAGTTGCCAATTTCGAGAGTGGGCATTCTCTTTGATGTAATGTTACAGGAATAAGTGTGAGAAGTGCAATGGTGACCGTACCTATGGACCCGAGAGATCGTAAGAAAACCCCAAAGACATCAGCACCAGACTCAAGAGCAACTGTATTGAAAAACAGGAAAATAAGATTTGCTGCCCAAAGACCAAACGCCAATTCCCAAAAGCGCACCCCCAATAAAGGTTTCAAAAAAGGAGGGGCCTTACCGTCTTGTTCTGCGGCTAAGCTTTGCGGGTTTTGCGTAAAGTTGGTCTCTGTGACCCGCGTTAAAAGAATCAAAATGGCTATGCCGTCGGCAAACCACAGAAAAATCATATCGCCATAACCGACCGCTGTTCCCAACCAAGCGGCAAATCCGTAGCAAATTCCAGCCCAAATGGGCGCAAACCAACGCGGAAGCAGGAGGAGTAGCCGTCCTAAACTCCAATCTGATGGTGTCGAATTTCGTAAAACTGTTTGAATCATCGGTATTTTGAAATCCGAAGCAGCCGATCCGCATGTTAAGCGGATCGTTTTGAAAATCTGTCAAAGATCACTTTAATGGGTGAGAGCAGAGATAAGGTATCAGGCTCTATTGAGGCTTGCTTGAAAAGCTGCGCACAGAATGATCAAGATTCTTTTGTTCTCTAATGCCATAAAAAATAAAGGGATTTTCTGTTTCTTTGTTTTCCATAATAAAAAGAAGCCCTTGCTATAACCGTAAGAATAAACCCATCCCCGCAAAAGGTTAAAGCATATTTGAAGCGCTATTTCAATATATCTTTTAAAGCTTATTTGTTTTGCCCCAAAGAGCGATGAAATTGAAGTGTTTTTTTCAATATTTTTTTAGGTTTTAAAGTGATGGCTTTAACTTTTGTTTGGGTTGTGATGAAGATTTTAAAACAATCTTGACCTTGGCGTGTTTTTGCTTGTCATGGAATTTGAAAACACTTTAGATCTTTGTTTTGCCACACAATGAAAGCGATCAAGGGCTCTTTCTCTCTTTGTGCTTATGGCGCAATTTTTCCGAACAAAAGGCCAATTGATGTTGGGCTCTTCTGTTAGAATCGAACGATTATGAAAGGTTTTTTCGATGCTTACATCAGTCTGTTCTTTCTTTTCTATTGTTGAACAGAGAGTGGCAGCATCAGGGTCTTGGGGGCCGCCAATTCTGAGCCTTTTGTCTGGGGCCGTTATGGCTTTTGCTTTGCCTGGGCATCATTATTGGCCTGTTTTGCTCATTTGTCTTCCGTTTTGGGCCTTGCTTCTCGATCAAGCGGCGGGCAAGTGGCGTGGTTTTTGGTTAGGATGGTGGTTTGGCTTCGGCTATTTCGCTTTAGGGCTCTATTGGATTGGCAATTCTTTTGCCGTGCGTTCCGAGGCGCTCGCATGGATGGCACCTTTTGCTGTGGCGGGTCTCAGCGCTGGCTTGGCGCTGTTCATGGCGTTAACGGGATTTGCCTATGTTGCTTTGGTGCGTCCGGTGTCGCTGGGAGCACAAGAGAGCGTAAAAAGACTCCATGGATTTGCAGGTCCGTTGGCCCTTGCAGGGTTATGGACGCTTGCAGAATGGCTCAGGATCTGGATTTTTACAGGCTTTCCTTGGAATATGGTCGGGTATGTTTGGAGTGGCATCCCCTTCATGGAACAAGCCGCCGCTTTGATCGGGGTGTTGGGTTTGTCCTTTGTGACCTTATTTTCAGGAGCCGCTTTGCGGCAAGCCTTTCGGGCCAAAGAGCGTGGGGGATCTTGGAAACCTCTTATATGCGCTTGTGTGTTGTTGGGCGGGCTGAGCGGTTATGGCACAGTGCGACTGGCACAGAATGAAACCCTCTATGTTCCTGATGTGCATTTGCGGTTAATCCAGCCCTCTATTCCGCAAACGTTGAAATGGCGTAAGGACTTGCTTGACCTGCATTTTGAAACATATCTAAAAATGACCAGGTCCGCAGGCTTTGAGAAGATCACCCATGTGATTTGGCCAGAAACAGCCGTTCCCTTTCTAGGGCAAAGGCGTTTAAAAGCGATTGCGGGGTTGGGATTGCAAGCCGATGGCGCCTTGATGACCGGCGCACCGCGCTATCAACAAAGGTCCGAAGGGGGATATAAAACGTGGAACAGTTTGTTTGTCGTTTCCCACCAGGGCGAAATTGTATCGGCCTATGACAAAGTACATCTTGTGCCTTTTGGGGAATATATGCCTTTTAAAGAGTGGCTGCCTTTGGCGAAAATGACACATGGTGGACAAGATTTTACACCAGGCGAGACCCTTATGGCTCTGTCTGCAGGCTCTAAAGCGCCCCTTTTTACGCCTCTTATTTGTTATGAAATCATTTTTCCAGGGCATGTGACCCCTTCTGTCGAAGCGAAGGGGGAAAAACCAGGCTGGATCTTAAACATCACCAATGATGCGTGGTTCGGCGATAGTGATGGGCCAAGGCAACATTTCCATATCACGCGGTTTCGTGCCATTGAAGAAGGTATGCCCGTTGTGCGCAGCGCGAATAGTGGTATTTCAGCGATTATTGATCCTTTTGGGCGGACAATGGGTCGGTTGGACTTAGGACAAAAAGCTGTTTTGGATGGGGCTTTGCCAAAGGCGGTTTCTTCTACTCTTTTCTCATGGACGGGCAATTGGCTTATGCTCAGCCTTGCATTTGCAGCTGTTGCGTTTGCAGCTGTTGCAAGATATCGCTTGGGTTGGTTTTCGGCCCAAAGAGTCGTAGACTAGGGTCTGTTGAGATTCATGCGGAGTTTATCACCGCCGCTGCGAGGTAGATCGCAGCGGCAAAACTTTTGTCTGTTTTGTCTGCTCTCATGGCGATTTTCTTGAACTCCTTGAGTTTATAGAAGAAATTCTCGATCAAGTGGCGCCATTTGTATATATCCCGGTCGATCCTGAGCTTCTGTGCGCGACGCTGATGCTGTTTGATGACAATTTTGGCCCCCC
>DDLW01000143.1 GCA_002340345.1 Alphaproteobacteria bacterium UBA2562
ATAGACACGTTTCAAAGCATTGCCAGACAATCCTTCTCTGACCGCTTTAATCACCGGAATACCACCTGCCACAGCCGCTTCATAGGCAAGAGCCGCCTGAGACTGCGTTGCACTCTGTGCTAAAGAGGGTCCATGTTCAGCAAGAAGCGCTTTATTCGCTGTGACAACCGACTTTCCACAGGACAGAGCTTTTTCACAGGCTGCTTTCGCCACCCCTTCAGCCCCACCGATGAGTTCGACAAAAACGTCAATATCAGCATCGGCAGCCATTGCGACCGGATCCTCGAACCAACGCATGCCTTCAAGGGAAACAGCCCGTTTTTTATCGCGATTTCGTGCGGAAACAGCGACAACTTCAATTTGTCGTCCAGACCGATTTGCAAGCAAAGCATCATGTTTTTGGAGAAGTTTTAAGGTGCCAATTCCAACAGTCCCTAAACCAGCGATAGCAATCTTCATCTTTTCTGTCAAGTGATCACTCCAAAATAATGATTATTGCGCTCAGCGCTTGAATTTGGGGGGGGCTTTACCGTTTAGACTATTGTTAAGCAAGCCTTTTATTCTTCTAAAGCAGGGAAGCTATTGCTTGTTTCATTTTGCAAAAGATTACGGCGAATGGCCTCTGGGTCAGACATGAAGCCTTTAATCGCTCGTAAAGCTTGGCGGGTGCGGTGTTTATTTTCAATCAAACCAAACCGCAGATAATCATCGCCATATTCCCCAAAGCCAACACCTGGCGCGACAGCAACACCACATTCCCTGAGAAGAGCTTTTGCAAATCCTAAAGATCCAAGATCTTTGAAAGGCTCGGGAATAGGCGCCCAGACAAACATGGTTGCAGGTGGTGTTTCTAAAGACCACCCAGCGCTTTGCAAGCCCTCAACCAAGACATCACGCCGATCACGATAGAGCGCCCTCACCTCACCAATGCATTCCTGCGGACCATTCAAAGCAGCAGTGGCAGCAACTTGAATGGGGGTAAAAGCCCCATAATCAACATAAGATTTCATCCTGGCTAAAGCGCCGACAAGTTTTTCATTACCGCAAGCGAAACCAACACGCCATCCGGGCATGGAATAGGTCTTAGAAAGAGAGTAAAATTCGACAGCCACGTCTTTTGCATTAGGGACTTGGAGAATAGAAGGCGGTGGCCCACCATCAAAATATATTTCAGCATAAGCGATATCAGACAGAATATAGATGCCATGATATCGGCAAAAATCGACGACTTCGCCATAAAAGTCCAGATCAGCCACTTGCGCTGTCGGGTTGGCGGGATAATTTAAAACAAGCGCCGTTGGCTTCGGGACAGAATGACGTACGGCCCGTTCCAAAGCATCCATGAACTCTGGCCCAGGGCATGTTTGTTGGTTCCCCACGGGAATAGAGCGAATAGCAGCACCTGCAATGATAAAACCGAAAGCATGAATAGGGTAACTCGGATTCGGCACAAGAATAATATCACCAGGGCTTGTGATTGCTTGCGCTAAATTTGCCAGGCCTTCTTTTGAACCGATTGTTACAATTGCTTCGCGTTCTGGATCTAAATCGACATCAAAGCGCCGTTTATAATAGCCACAGATCGCTTTTCTCAACCCAGGAATCCCCCTGGAGTTTGAGTAGCGATGGGTCTTAGGATCACGGACAGTTTCGACTAATTTTTCGACAATATGCTGAGGCGTTGCGCTGTCAGGATTACCCATACCAAAATCAATAATATCTTCCCCCCGCGCCCGTGCGGCGGCTTTCATTTTATTTACTTCAGCAAACACATAAGGGGGAAGCCGTTTGATTCGGTGAAATTCAGTCTCCATTAATTTCATTCCCAAAAGCACAGAATTAAGGGCAAAAGGATGGACCCATCCTTTTTGATCCGTTTTGCAGCAAAACAAAAACTCACAGCATTTTCCCTGAGTCTCAATATGAAGCAAAATGCTGTAAGTTAACTTGATCGAGTCTATTTTACGACAAGCATGTGAAATAAAAAGCATTTTCCAGCGACAAAAGCCACTTAGAACACCCCGGTTTTTCGAGAAATGTTCTTAAAGGATACATAAGCCATCTTTTAAGCTATTGGTATAAAGAATTTATCTTCAATAGCCCCCACCATTTCAAGCCATAGTCTGAAGTCGCACAGGATAGGTTCCATTGAAAAACAAAACTTTAGCCATAATGTCTCCCTTTACTGACATTGGTTTAACGCTTCGTCGCACAACACACAAGGCGCTTTATGACATTTCAAAATCAATATCGCAAAATACAGTCAGGCGCAAAAGAGAAACTGCTACAGTTTGTCACGCATCCGAAAGAGGAATTGTAGACCAAAATCATACACAATAATAAAGAATAGGATAAAGGATTACAGAGTAAGTTTCGTAATTTTTAGAATACCTAAACGCATCGGATTCAGTGTTGTCCCGCCCCTTGACTGCTTTCTCATAAAATGTGCACCAAATACCGCGATGACCTCGAATTTCTCGTTGCCAAGCCTGAGACCTTAGTGAAAAGACTGAAACAACATATCGGAAAAAGAGATCATAAAAGGTTTCCACCCGAAATGAACTTATCCAAAATATCTGCTTTAAAAGGGCCTTCTTATGCCAACTGATTTTCCGCAAGAACAAGAAAAACAGTCTCTTTGGTTTGAACATCTCCCGATCCCTCTTTTTGCCTCTGTCATGGGCATCGCAGGTCTTGGCTTGCTTTGGAAAAAATCATCTGAAGTCATGGGGACACCTCTTTGGATTGCAGAAGCCATTTTTTTAATGGCTGGTTTTATCTTTTGTTCTCTTTTCGCCCTTTATGGCATAAAACTCTTTAAAAACAGACAGGCTGCACGCGCAGAATGGAACAATCCAGTAAGCTGTAATTTCTTTCCCGCCATAACAATTAGCTTATTATTATTTTCTATGATTCTCCTCCCTTACAGTAAAGGCTTTGGAGAAATTTTATTCTTCACAGGGTCTATTAGCCATTTATTTTTGTCAGTGATCATTATGAGGAGATGGATCACCAAACCTCACGATATTGACCAGATAAACCCTGCTTGGTTTATTCCCGTTGTTGGCAATATTATTGTGCCGTTACCGGCTACAATTTTAGGTCATTTAGAGTTCGGCTGGTTTTACTATTCATTGGGTATTGTATTTTGGGTTATTATGTTTACATTTGTTCTTCAGAAACTTTTTTTCCATAAGCCTTTACCAGAAAAACTTTTTCCAACATTATTTATTTTTCTTGCCCCCCCAGCGGTTGGGTTTTTATCTTATGATAGCCTCTCTGAGATAAATAGCATCGATGCTTTTAGTAAAATTCTTTTTTACTTCTCGGTGGTTACTTTTCTTATTCTTGCGAGTATGGGAAATAAATTTCTCTCTTTATCTTATGGCCTCCCCTTCTGGGCTTTTACATTTCCCATGGATGCCTTTTCGCTCGCAAATTTACAATATATACATAAACTTCAAGTAAATACTCTTTGGATAGAATCTTGGATGTGGTTTTTGCTCATTGCCACGACACTCCTTATCTTGGTTGTTTCAGGGCGCACCGTCCAAGCAATGAAGAATGGAAAGATTTTTGTTCCGGCCAAATAACCCTCCTTCAACAGTGACAACCTTTTGTCCTTTGCTTTAAATTGAGAGCATATGGCGTAAAGTGGTTTTCATTTCCACTTAAGATCAATAATTATGACTAGCCTTAATCGCAGTAAAGTGCTATAGTAAGATTTTAGGAATGCGGCTCATTCTCTTCTCATCTTTGGAAAAGGCTTTTTCCTCATGTTCAAAGATAAATCCTTAGTCCCTGCAGAAGCTGTCAGATTAGCAGCTCTAGGCTTTCTGGCCTTGGGACCAAAAGATTATGCAAAACTCGCCGCAGACATACGGCAATTCACAACCCATGTTTCGGGCCCTTCCCTCGATCTGTTGGGATCTCCCCTTGAATTGCTCAGATATGAGGGGCTGATAGAGCCAATTATACAGCGTGATATCAATGACAGCCTCATTGAGGCCGGTCTTTTAAAGCTTACAGACAATGGCTTAGAAGCCCTTAAAGATCTTCTCCGGGCCACGGTCAGAGCCCCCATTAACGATATCGGCAAGCTGGTTATCGCTCTGAAAATGCGCTTCCTACATGTCTTAGAGGCCGAAGAGCAAGAAGAGCAGCTTGATATGCTCGCGGACCTGAAAGAACGTGAACTTGCCCGGCTCATCGATCTTAGAGGGCGAGAGTCCGAGCAGCAAACCATGCTCTATGAATGGCTGGACCTTGAAATTTCTGAGACACAGAAAAAACTCGAATGGCTAGAAGAAAAAAGAGATTCTACGTCTCAACGCTAAAGAGAGCCTCCAGCATTTTGATTGTCTTAAGAGGCAAAAAAGGCTGTCAGCCTTATGGTGCTGCTGCAAAAGGATAGGTCTTGCCTTTTGCTCTAGACCTCTCTCTTTTCTGATAACCAGATTTTAGCTTTACAAAACAAAGTTTGACGGGGCAAAGGTTGGCGGATTTAATGGAACCGCCGACCTTTGCTTTCAATTTTTATGGTTTTATTCAGCCTTTTCAACCGCTTTTGCTTCTATCTCTTCTAACTTCTTTAAAGTATCTTTTGCTTTTTGATTGCCTTGTTTAGCGGCTTTCTTAAACCACTGTTTTGCTTTTTTATCATCTTTTGGAAGAACACCACCTTTTAGATAGGCGACCCCCAAATTAAACTGTGCGGAGGCATGGTTTTGTTCGGCAGCGGCTTGCCACCATCCGACAGCTTCGAACATTTTTTCGTCTTGCGCAAAATAGTTCCCAAGTTTGTATTGGGCATCAGCATCCCCGTCATCGGCTTTTTTCTTTAAGTCGTCAAAAACACGCCCTACAAAATTTTTCTTCGGTTCCAAAAGTTCTCCAAAGATATAGCCATATAAATTCTCGCCGAGCTTGACTTTATACCAATTGAGCCCCTTCACCTTGCCGACGATTGGAACGAGTCCTCCCGCTTGCACAACCCCCATTTTCGGAGCGTCCGTACTAGGTTGCGCCCGGACATTGACATTACTTTTGGTGATCAGCTGGTCTTTGACTTTTTCAAGCTCTTCTTTTCGCTGTTTGGGCAGTGGTTTTTCCTGCTTTGCGCTTTCGGGTTCTTCCGTAACATCCAGATCTGCGAGGGTTGTCTGGGCTTTTTCTCCCGTATCCCGAATAATATCAACAAGATCCCCCGCTGCACATTCCCTAGAGCGGTGCAATAAAATTAAATTTCTCTGTAAATCGGCATACATGGAAATTAAAGCCAAATCCGTTGGCGTTGGATTTTTTGATCTTTGGTTCAAAGCAATATTGAGCTGCCGGAATGACTGTTCCAAAAATGCACAATCTTCAACTCTTTCCCCGGCTTGCACAGATGTTGCCGTAAGAGATATCAAACCGAGCCCCCCGAGCCCTATTGCCCCCACTGCATAGCCACAGAGCCTTTTCCCGACATTTTTCCGAATCACCTTCTTTTTGATCCCAGCGGTGAGGGCATTGGACGGCATTTCATATCTCCTAAAGTGATAAATTTTAGAGCTTTTTACCTTCATCGATGGCGATTGAAGAGGGTTCGCTTACATGCTGTAAAGTTGGGACTCTCTATCAATATTCTTCTCTCTAAGCGCTTTCAACAGCAAAGGGAAAGCGGGATCTCAGAATCTTTGCAGATATTTCGTTTGCCCATGAGATGTTTTATAAGGCTCTTCGCTTGCATAGACGGCTTTATCACTCTTATAGTCTCTTCAAACCTGCATCAAGAAAAGAAGGATCTATCGAGAAGGATGATCACGGCAATGGCTTATCCTCTTATCCCTTTAACCCCGGCAGATTTACCAGCTGGCACAGCCTCTTATATGCGATCTCCTCTTGAGTCTGGCCAGCATCACGCGAGCCTTGATCCGGAAGATGCAGATTTTCTTCGCCGGGCGCGCCAGTTTAAGAACCGTCACTTATTGGGAATCCAAGGTCTTTACCCTCCTGATATTACCCTCCTCCTGGACCTTGCGGATGCCTATGCACATCACAATCGCCGTACGGATAAAAAGCTTTCCTTATTGCGTGGTCGTACGGTCATTACCCTCTTTTTTGAAAATTCCACCAGAACACGCACATCCTTTGAATTGGCGGCAAAAAGATTAGGCGCCGATACGATCAATATGTCTGTCTCTTCGAGCTCTGTGAAAAAGGGAGAGACGCTGATTGATACCGCCATGACATTATCAGCCATGCGACCTGATTCCTTGATCGTTCGCCATGCCGATTCTGGTGCTGTCCATTTGCTCGCCCGGAAAATCGATGCCGCCGTTTTGAATGCAGGCGATGGTGCCCATGAACATCCCACACAAGCGCTCCTTGATGCTCTGACAATCCGCCGCCGCAAAGGACATTTAGACGGTCTGGTGATTGCCATTTGCGGCGATATTTTACATAGCCGTGTTGCGCGTTCGAATCTTATTTTGCTCCAAACCATGGGCGCGCATGTCCGCTTGATCGCCCCGAAAACGCTTCTTCCATCGGGGATTGCGCTTTTCGGCGCTGAAATTTTCCATGATATGGATGAAGGCCTGAAGGATGTTGACATCATTATGATGCTCAGACTGCAAACAGAGCGCATGAATGGCGGCTTCATTCCCTCTGCAAGAGAATATTTTCGCTATTATGGGCTCGATCGCCGCCGGGTTGATATTGCCAAGCCTGATGCCTTAATCATGCATCCAGGGCCCATGAATAGAGGGATAGAGATTGAAGGGGCGGTTGCGGATGATTTAGACCGCTCTGCGATTGTAGAACAGGTTGAAATGGGTGTTGCTGTCCGCATGGCCTGTCTTGATTTACTGACACGGAGGCTTCCTCTGACAAACACAGATCGCGATTTCTTCGAGGCGCATAGATGATTCAGTTTCCACAGCATGATCGTCCTTTAGCCCTACTGAATGCTCGCCTGATTGACCCTGCGACAGGTTTCGATCAACATGGCGGTATCTTCTTGCAAGAGGGTGTTATTAAAGCCTTTGGTTCTTCGGTCACAGAGGACTATCCCTTTCCAGAAGACAGTGAGATATTGTCCTGTGACGGTGACATTCTCATGCCGGGCTTAATCGATATGCGCGCAGAGCTACGGGAGCCAGGCGGAGAGCATTTAGAAACCTTGGAAAGTGCCGCATATTCTGCCATTGCCGGTGGGATTACGAGTGTTTGCTGTATGCCAAACACCAACCCCGTCATTGATGATATGTCCTTAGTCGAAAGTATTTTGCGAAGAGCACGTGAAATCGGCCTGGTGCGCATTTTACCTTTAGGCGCCGCGACAAAAGGCTTGAAAGGCCAACATATGGCGGAAATTGGCCTTATGAGCGAAGTCGGCGCTGTTGCTTTTACCAATGGCTTAGAAGCGATTGCCGATAGCTTGGTGGCAAAACGCCTCATGGCCTATGCCCATAGTTTTGATCTTCTTCTGATGCAGCATCCCGAAGACCCTGCCCTCGCCTCTGGCGGCCATGTTAATGAAAGTGAATATGCAACCCGTTTAGGCTTGACGGGAATCCCCGTCGAAGCTGAAGCCATTCTGCTCGAACGGGATATTCGATTGGTGCGGTTGACAAATGTGCGCTATCACGCGGCCCATATTTCCACGGCTGAAGCTGTGAAAATCATTGCTGCCGCCAAACAAGAGGGGCTTCCGGTGACATGCGATACAGCGCCGCCTTATTTTGCGTTGAATGAAGTGCATGTCGGGAATTATTTGACCTTTGCCAAAATGTCTCCACCGCTCAGAAGTGAACAAGATCGCCAGGCCATTGTCCAAGGTCTGAAAGAGGGCATCATTGATGCTGTCGCAAGTGATCACTCCCCCCATGATGTTGAAAGTAAACGCCAACCCTTTGCCCAAGCCGATGCCGGTGCTGTTGGCCTTGAAACCCTTCTGCCTTTACTGTTAGAGCAAGTACATAATGGCTCTTTAGATCTGCTCTCGGCTTTGAAAACAGTCACATCGGGTCCAGCAAAAATTTTACGCCTTCCCCAAGGTCATCTCTCCATTGGTGCACCGGCAGATGTGATTACACTTGATCTTCACAGAGCTTGGAAATTAGAAGCCCATAAATTACGCAGCAAATGCCGCAATACTCCCTTTGATGGTAAGCCTCTTGAAGGTATCGTCACGCGTACCATTGTTGCTGGAAAATGTGTTTTTGATCGTGCCAACACAAAAAGCGAAATGCTCTAGGGTCTGTTGAGAT
>DDLW01000209.1 GCA_002340345.1 Alphaproteobacteria bacterium UBA2562
AAAAGATACATCTTTTGTCTGCCCGTTAGCCTAGCTATCTTATTGTTTATCGAGAGATATTTACAGACGAAATCCGAGCTGCGCCCGAATCTTTCGTCTGCACCGCTGCACGAGAAATCATCCATGGCGGAGACAGTCACGGACTTCTGTCAAGCAAATCCCAAGATAATTTGTCCCAAGCCATTCGGCTTCATTCGCCGCCCGAGGATCCGTTTGGCGGAGACCGATCCCCCAGATTCTGTCGTAATGGGCCGCTTCGACGAACCGCCGCGTTCCAAAGGACAATATGAACTCTTTGAGAGGCGGATTCTGGGTGAATTTGGCAATATTGGCGCGAAAAACAACGTCGCGGCAGACGGCATCCCAAGTCGCAGCATTAAAATTTTGAACACGCCGCCCCAAAGCTTTCTGATCTTTGGGTGAAAGCGACGTCATGATCTCATTCAATGTCGAGGCATCCCCGAACATCCGAGCTTTTTGTGCCATCATATATTGTTCGCAGCAATTATAATCAACAGCATCAACAGAAAACTGTGTTTCCCAAGAAGGCTTCACCCCACCCCACCATTGCGAGAGAGGTCCCCGCACAAACAACACAAAATCGTCTGTTACTGTCACAGTGTCTGCCCAGTTTTCCATAATAACCTCGACTTTATACCAATGTGTCAGTTGCTATTAACGTTGGTCAGTTTTTTTCGGTATCCTATCCTTATTCGGTGTATTGCATTTGGAGTCCCCTCCCTGCCTCAAAATACATTGGTGCTTTCGATTGACCTCGGATTTTGCATTGTGGAACTTCGGACGTTATTGGAAAATGTAAAACTGAAAATCGGGAAAAAAGATCATAAGAAATTTCCAAATCATTGTGACACACAAAACATTGGGATCTGTCAGGAGATATGAAGAGATTACGTGATTTAATTATTGACCAAGAAGATTGGTTGATTGATCGTATTTTATATTATGCAAAAGCACATGACTTTACGCAATTCACCTCAACATTACGGAAAGCCTGGCGGGCTTCTGTGTGCGGCTTATCCGCGCCAATTCTTGAGGCTTTAGAGACCTTTGAGACATTACCCGACATTCGAGCAAAAAATGATTTTTCCCGGAACACAGTTGCAAGCTTTGGCATTGAACAAGCACGCCAACATCGCGCGCGTGGTATTACATTAGGTTTGTTCCTTGGTTTGATGAAATATTATCGCCAAACATATGTGGATCTCATTCTTTTACAATCATACGCAAAAGAAGACGAACATAGATACTTAGAATATATTAATCGTTTTTTTGACTATGTCGAGCTGGGTTTTTGCACAGAATGGTCCAGCGAAAACGAAGATACCGCCTTACAAGACATGCAAATTAAAAACCGTCTTCTCACAAATGAAAAAAACAAATATTTGACCATATTTGAAAGCTTGCATGATCCCGTTTTTCTTTTGAATGATGATGGGCAAATTCAGAATATGAACCATGCTGCCAATACTCTGTTCCTTGGCGAGACGGATCCCGGAAATAGTTACTATGCAACAGAAAAAAAACGCCCTTTAATAAAACAAATTTCATATTTATTAAATAAAGAAGAACTTATTTTTGAGGCCACCTTACAAACACTTCATGGTTTGCGCCATTTCGAAGTCAATATTCAGCCAATGTTGGATATCAGCGAAAAATACCAAGAAACGATTGTCATTCTGAACGATGTCAGTGAATATAAAGCTGCAAAAGAAGAATCAGAACTCGCCAATAAGGCAAAAGCAGCCTTCTTGGCAACAATGAGCCATGAAATCAGAACCCCGATCAATGGTGTTCTCGGCATGGTTGATTTACTCTCAGACACAAACCTCTCGGCAACCCAAACCAAATATGTCAACAGTATCTCGCAATGCGGGACTTTATTGTTAAATGTCTTGAACGATACTCTGGATTATTCAAAGTTTGAAGCTGGTGCTTTGGAACTTGAAATTATCGATTTTGATATCAATCAAATTATACAAAACATTCAAGACATTGTGCGCCCCAAATTAGAAAAGCAAAATACAGTTTTCGCTTATGAAACCATCGGCGCCATAAACCAATTCTATTTCGGCGATCCTGCAAAATTACAGCAGATTCTGCTCAATCTTATTGATAATGCCGTTAAATTTTCTGCCAAAGGTCATGTCCGGTTAAA
The DNA here is from genome assembly GCA_002340345.1 of Alphaproteobacteria bacterium UBA2562. Classification (GTDB taxonomy): domain Bacteria; phylum Pseudomonadota; class Alphaproteobacteria; order UBA2562; family UBA2562; genus UBA2562. The sequence goes on from DDLW01000209.1 coordinate 2,177, forward strand.
TATCACACTCTTAGATGACTCTGCGGATAATTTGCACCTTTTGCAATTTGACGTCATCGATTCAGGGATTGGCATTGATGACTCTAAAATCGATCTTTTGTTTATGCCTTACATGCAGCAAGATTCTTCCACGTCGCGCCTTTACGGCGGTACTGGCCTTGGGCTCGCGATATGTAAAAAGCTCGTCCAGGCCATGAATGGCCATATTTGGTGCGAAAATAATACGGATGGCGGCGCTGCCTTTAGCTTTTCAATCCCATTGTTCAAAGCTTCGCAAGCAACACAGACGATAACAGAAACGGTTTCTGAGCCTCTCACAGGGCTTAATATACTCTTGGTTGAAGATAATCATGTCAATCAAGAAGTCGCCATTGGTTTCTTAAACCGTTCTCATCATACTGTCTGGCCCGTCGAAACCGGTGAAGACGCCTTGGCGATTTTAAAAGAGCGGCCCTTCGATCTTATTTTAATGGATGTGCGCATGCCGGGCATGGGAGGGATAGAAGCTGTTGAGAAAATTAGAGAACTTGAAAAAGGGACAGACCATCGAACCCCCGTTATTTTCCTCAGTGCTTTAGCTGACAGACTTGCCTTAGAAAACTATTTTGCCGCTGGCGCCGATGGTTTTTTAAGCAAGCCCTTTAAGGCAACCGAATTGAATCAAGTGATTTCAGAGTGTCTCTCAGAAGAAAAATATGTTGAGTCCTTCAAACCACAGAATACTGAAAGCGGATTTGATAAAATCCTCGATAAAACTGTGATGCAACAGCATCTGGACATTTTAGGGCAGAAAAGAGTGCAACGCATTCTCAACGCCTTCCGGACAGAGGCGCCGCAATATTTTCAATCTTTACAGGATGCCTTTCAAAAAAGTGATTTTCAGCGTTTAGAAAATAACGCGCATAGTTTGAAAAGTGCCTCTCGGAATGTCGGCTTGATGAGACTGAATCAAGTCATGGCCGATCTAGAACAAGCAGCCGCGTCAAAAGACATTAAAACATTAAGAGAGATCTCTCGAAGTGCGAAACAGATCTTTGAGGAAAGCATGCATGCATTGGATTTACTGTGGAATTCAATCCAGCTTACTGACGTGGACTAAAAACATATCCCACCCCATGAACAGTCAAAATAATATTGGGATTTTGCGGGTCTTGTTCGATTTTACGGCGCAATCGACCAATGAGAACATCAATGGTACGGTCATTGGGGTCCCACTCCCGATGGCTAATGTAATCTAGGAGGTTATCGCGTGTTAACACTCTTCCAACTCTTTGTACCAACGTGCTTAACAGCTCGAATTCCCCACGTGTTAACCGCACATCTTCTCCCTCAGGGGAAATCAATCTTCTTTGATCTGCGTATAAAGACCATCCTGAGAATGTTTTAACATCGTCATCCTCTTCGCCAACCTTGGAATTCAATGTCCGGCGGATCAGATTTTTGGATCTTGCAAGCAGCTCGCGTGCATTAAAAGGTTTGGTGACGTAATCATCAGCGCCCATCTCTAAAGCGACAATGCGGTCTATTTCATCAGATTTTCCGGTCACCATAATAATGCCGATGTCTGATGATTTTCGAATATCACGTAATAAGGTTAACCCGTCATCACCAGGTAAGCGAATGTCGAGCATGATCAGGTTTATGGTTTCCTGATTTAAGACAGCCCACATTTGCTCCCCATCCTCGGCCTCGCACACCTCATATCCTTCGGTCTCGAAATATCCTGCCAGGGTAACGCGTGAGGTCATGTCATCATCGACAACCAGAATTTTTTGTTTTGCCAGAATTTTTTGTTTTATAGGCATGACTCAAATAACCACGAGATCTTGTTCACATCCTGTTTACACAATTCTACACCCTATTTAAATAAGAATAAAACGACATTTACACAGGCGATTTATTTTAATCCTAGCTGAAAATCCACAAACATAGGGCCCTCCCTAATGACTTCTTTGCGTCGATTTTTAGTCTCGACTTTTCAACACCTTCCGAGGCTTCGCAACGC
>DDLW01000351.1 GCA_002340345.1 Alphaproteobacteria bacterium UBA2562
TCCCGTTCGCCATGGTGTTGCAGAGATTGTCGATGTTCTAGAAAATTTTACGGCCATCCCTTAGAGCAAAGCTGGTTAAAGGGGCAGCCCCTTTAACCATGCGTTTTGCGGCAAAAACAAGACCATAGAACCTTTCCATTGATTCAATATAAAAGAGAAAGGCTCTAGCGACGGCATATGGCCCTTCCCCGCAATGCCGTCGCCAGTGCCTTTGGACTCTATTTTGACTATGGGCTGTTCGCCCAACGGGTCTTGGGTGCGCATCCACAATTGGGCACGCGTTGATAAAGCGGATCAAAAGGATGGATCCATCCTTTTGCCCTTTGTTCTAACGCGATGTCACTGTGTCGCCCTGTTCCTGCAACCAGCTGTCATGGAGCCATTTTTCCGTTTGCCGCCGCCCTTTGAATGTCGCCCAAACAATATTACGTTCAAACGTCATCACTTTGCGATCTGAGCCAACAATCACCCAGAACCAGCGGCCATCGGCTGTGTTTCGCATTTTCACTTTCATTCCTGTCACCGTGATCACGTCTGAGCGCGCGCCATCCGTGACTCGAAAGGTCTCGTCATGGGGCGCGATCCAATGCTTTTCGAGGGTTGCCAAAAGATCTGGCGCCGCTTCGGCAAGAAAGTCCCTGGCAATGGCTTCGGCCTCACTTTCTGTCGGAAGATCTTGTCCTTGGAGAGCCGCATCCATACGGGTGAAGCCAAGGAGTCGCCCTTGGTCATTCAGGATATAGCTCATATGCTCCCCCCCCAAGACCCGAATTGCGGCCATCACGGCGCTCTAGCCGCACAAGGTTGGCTTGATGGGCATCAAGAGTGACCGCGCGCCGCAGAACTTCGTGATAGGTTTGGGGCAGCACCAGGCCTGGGATCTTCTCGATTCTTTCCAATATTGCTGTTTCTTGGGACATTGTGGTCTCCTGGGATGTTTCTGCGAGAGCGGGTGATATGCTGAAAAAGAGAGCAACGGCGGCAAGAGCCTTCATGTCTGATATTTTGGTCATATCCTGGGTCTCTGAAAGTTTAAAGCAAAGCGCGATCAGGTAGCGTCACCTGGTCGCTGCGTCTTGCGGCAAAAACAAGAATCTAGAGTCATCCGTGACTTAGGTTTGGTCGCGGAGGGCTCTAGGGTCTGTGTCCGTATAAAATATACTTCTTACGTAAGATGTAGATTCTAGAGAAATAGCCACCTCGCGTGACCATGCCTTCCCTGTCAGGACGTTTCAGAGGTTGCTGACGCCTCTTCCGCCTCCTTCAGACGTGTTTCCATATGCGCTATATTTTGCTGGAGATCTTGGCGAAATTGCGCAAGCTCTTGGAGTTGAGTCTCTACATTGACCAAATGGCCTTGCAAAATCTCGATCACCTTTTTTTTCCCCTTGATCTGATTGACACCGTCAAAGTAAAGATCAATCACCTCGCCAATGTCCTCAAGGCTGAGCCCCAATCGCTTCAAAGCCGCAATTTTCTCAAGACGATACAAGGCCTCCTCTTCATAGAGCCGGTGGCTGGCCTCATGGCGTTCCATCGCCGAGAGAAGACCACGATTTTCATAATAGTGAATTGTGCGGTGACTAACGCCTGCTCTTTTCGCGAGTTCACCGATTTTCATGGCTGTCAAGGTGACGCTTACCTTTCTCCATCTTACGTAAGGTTTATTTAGGGAGAGGTGCCCGCATTGTCAAGGACAGAGAATTTATAGCAAAGTTGGTTAAAGTGGGGGGGCCCTTTAACCATGCGTTTTGCGATAAAAACAAAGACATAAAGCATTTCACCTGAGTCTCATTAAAAGCGAAATGCTTTAAAAAATGCCTCCGGCGGCCAAAGGACTTGTCCTTTGGAAACCATTTTTTCCATTAATAAGCTTTACGGGAAATCATGATGCTTGCTGTCTAAAGGGAGAAGAATATCAAACCGGCTCCCGCCCCCAAAAGCGCTGGTTAAGCGAATTTCACCGCCATTGCGCTCCATGAGATCTTTACAAAGGGGCAGCCCCAAACCTGTGCCCGTTTCTCCGGCGGTTCCAACGGTGCTCGACAGACCATTGAGATCAAATATTTTTTCGGCTCTTTCTGGGGCAATGCCAATGCCATTATCTTCAACGGATAAGCGCAAAGAATCCCCTTCGATACAAGTTGTCAACCGAATAAAATCACCTTGGCGCGTAAATTTGACAGCATTTGCAATCAAATTCCGTAAAACCGTCAACAACATTCCCGGATCAACCACGACCTGGACAGGCCCGACTTTATTTTCCAGAGCAACGCCTTTTTCATGGGCAATTGGCTGATAAACGGTGAGAAGATCGGCAATGGTCTGGTCTAAGAAAACGCGCTCTGGTGTGCAGATTTGGTGATCCATCTGCGCCCGCGCCCAATCCAATAAATTATCGAGCAAAGACATGAATTGCTTGCAATTTTGATACATCAAAGCGGCATCTTGGGAAATGTGCTGAGAGTCCATGTCTTGCGCTCTGAGCGCCAAGAGTTCTGAAAGACCGATAAGAGCATTAAAAGGCCCACGCAAATCATGGGCAATAATCGAAAAGAGTTTGTTTTTTTGCTGATTCAGCTTTTCGAGCCAGTCGCGATGGCGGCGCATTTCTTGTTCGGTTTTTTTGCGATCTGAAATGTCAAACATCCAAATCAACATGGCCTCGCGGCCACCATAGGTAAAATGCATGGCATGCATTTGCGACCACCAGAGCGATCCATCGAGACGCCGTCGCAGGACCTCTCCCCCTCCTTCTGCCATAATACGCTGGTAATCTGGGCGTTCTGCGTCTTCAGCATAGGTTTCGGCGATAGGACGGGTGAGAAGATCATCCTTGTCCGCCGCTCCAAAAAATTCCACAGACCGTTGATTCACCCAGAGCCGCTGTCCCCCAATTTCGGCAATGGTGACCGCGGCTGGGGCGCTCTCTAAGATTTTGCGCAAATTCTCTTCATTTTGCCGGAGTTGCGCCTCGGCCTCGGCTTGAATGGTCACATCCACATACACCGCCACCATACCACCATCTGGCAAACGGCTCCGGCGCACATACAGGACATGACCATCCGGTAAGCGCATTTCATAGCCTTGCGGCATGGGTTCAAAAGCGTAGTCCCGCGCCCAGGCCATCCAATCTTCAACAGCACCAGGGCCAAAATCACCCCTTGCCGCTTGAAAGCGGAGCCCGTCATCTAAAGAATGACCTTCTTGCACCAAACCTGGTGGGAACCGCATGACCTGATTGAATTGGCTATTGACCACGGTGCAATTGAAATTTTGATCATAGGACAGGACACCAGCAGGAAGAGAATCCACGGTTGCACGCAACATTTCCGTGGTGTGACGCAAATGGCGTTCGGTGTCTTGCTGTATTTTCCGTGCTTTTGCCAGCGGTGTAATATCGGTAAAGATCGACATCAAGCCGCCGTCTTTTGTCTCTGTCCTTTGAATATTCAGCACGCGACCGCTGGGCAAGCGGCGTTCATAGGACAGGTTCGGCGCTTCTAAGATTTGACAATGGGCGGCTTCTGCCAATTCTTCTTCGAAACCAGGGCCAAAATCGCCGCGTTTGGCGCAAGCCAGGAGGATATCTTTAAGACAAGACCCTGGGTGAAATAACCTGTCTGGTAATTCCCACAGGTTATGGGCTGAAGCCTCTGCGAACTTTATGACCAGATCCGCATCAAAAAGAACCACCGCGGACGGCATGTCCTGCAAGATTGACTTTAGAGTCATTTCTTGCTCGGTCAGATGTTCAATTTGCTGGTCTTTATAGGCAAGACCTTCTTTTAATGTCGCGTTTTCTGCCCGCAAGGCTGTGATTTCTGCCTGCAAATCTTGTTTTTCTAAGGTTTCATGCTCACCATGATCCCAGAAATGATGTTTTGCCCAACGGGTGACGCTCATAGCTGTTGTCCGCAATCGATGGGAAGACAGAGCATCTGCTTTTTACAGGAGACGACAAGAATGCTCTCTGTCTGTGTTATACGGCAAGGCACGGAGGCAAAGGCTGTTCCCTCTGCATGCTTTACCCTCGTCACAAAAACCATGACTATTTTTTAATCAAAGGGATGAAAGAGAAGGTAAAATATTTCTCAGAAGCACCGACAACAAAAACTATCACAGAGTTTTCTAGAACATGTCTCTTTTTGAAAGACTCTAAATACTCTCATCACCTGTAGCCATTATAAGAGAGTATTGCGCAAATTATCCAGTTGAAAAGACTATCACCCTAAATTTTATTTTTCTAATTTTACATAAAACTTTCTTAAATGGGATAGAAGATCATTTTGATTTCAAACCATACGGTATTTCTAGAATAATAAGTTATTGAGTTTCTTACCTTATTCAATCATGGGCCCTTCAAAAGGATGCCACCCCTCTCGATGCTCAATTTCAATCACCCAAAGAGAAGGATCGCGATCAATAGCACGCGCAATCAAAGCATCCGCATCCGCATCTGTCAGTAAGGCCCCATTCTTTGCCGCAAGCCAGCCCGGTCGACCGAGGCCATCGCGCGCTTGCGAGAGAATATGGCTCCCAGGACCTAAAAGATTCAATCTTAGCATGATTGTGCCACTGTCCTCATCCCCACGATGCACAACCATGGCTGGAATTCCCCGGCTATGGCATTGGCGGAGATGAGCTTTGAGCCAAGTTTCCGTTGGAAGACGCGCTTGATCATCTTGCATAGAAGCTCTCTTCTGGTGAAATGTTCAGAGAATTCTGCTGGAGAGTCTAGAGTCGCAGCATCTTTAAAGAGAAAAAAATATACACAAACATACTTAAAATTACCAGGACCACTCAAAAAGAGACGTCATTGGATAATTTCGCCAAAGACAGGAGACTCTGAGGCCTTTCAACTTCATCTAGAAACTGGTAGAAAGCTGTATCTCTTTATTTTTGCCACAAAACACAGTATTGAATTGGCACTTATACCACTTCTGCCAAGGTTTCAGCCCTTTGGTTGCTGTTTTCCACAAACATCCAACCATTTCAGATTCGCAGAAAGAAACCCTTCTTACGCAGGCTGGTATTCTTTGTTTTTTTCAGGAGGAAAAGTTTCATGGATCAAGATCTGTTTGTTGATAGCATTGGTGAAATCAGTGTTTCCAACGGTGTCGTGTTTATCGATTTAATGTCTACGTCTGCCACTGAAAAAGATGCAGAAAACCGCCCTTTATCAGAATTTCGCAAACGCTTAGTGATGCCTTTGAACACGTTCCTTGGGGCTTATGGTGCCATGGACAATGTGATCACACAATTGGTGGATCGTGGTGTTGTCACACGTCGTGAGACGGCTAAAGATTAGAGCAAAGTGCGGCTGGATAGGTTCATCCAGACAGAGCGTTTTGCGGCAAAAACTTTAGAGCAAAGGTCAAAAGATCATTCTATCTTTTTTGGCCTTTGCTCTCGTCGGATATTTGCTCTAAAGCCTGACTGCGATCTTGGATGGCATAGGTTAAGTGTGCCATGAAATCTGCTTTGGAAAGGTCTGTGGCAATAGCTGGCAGAATCTCCATTGTAATGATCCCCGGACGTTTGCCGAAAAATCCTTTCCCCCAATAAAGTCCCGAATTTAAAGCGACAGGAACAACAGGTTTTTCTAATTGTTCATAAAGTGCGGCAATACCTGGGAGAAATCGCTTTTGTTCGCCAGGCTTCACCCGCGTACCTTCTGGAAAAATAATGACCGTCCGCCCTTGTTCTGCCGCTGTCCGAGCCCGCTTCATCATATCGCGAAGCGCAACAGCTTTCCCCGAGCGATCAATGGCAATCATACCAATTTTACGGACATACCATCCATAAATGGGAATCGAAAGCAGTTCTTTTTTTAGGATATAAGAGGGATTTTCAAGCAGAACCAAAAAAATCAGCGTTTCCCAAGCCGATTGATGTTTCCCAGCAATAATACCGCCCTCTGTGGGGAGGTGGTCTTGACCTCTCACCTCATAGCATATGCCAACGATAACACGCGCCATCCATAACACTGTCTGGGTCCAGACCCGCACAGGAAACCATGCCCAACGACGTGGCAAAAGAAAAAAAGGCGCAAACAGAACACCCATAATCAAAGTGATCCCGCCCCAAGCCAAAACAAAGCTTGCTGACCGTATTTTCCCTACGATAGAAAGGGGTGGGATATCGAGATTTTTCTCTGTCGGAGCCTCTAATGGGGTCATCATCGCCTTTTCATATATCTTTTCTCAACCGACACGCTCTCGCAATCGATTTGGAACCCAGACAGTTGTGAAATTTTATTTCTACTGCAAAACAAAAGCGACCAAGAAAAGTCTCCCTGATCGCGCTTTGCTCTGAAATGCCTGAAAAGGGATTTTTGCATCACCCTGTTTCATTCTCACCGCCACCGAAAAGATCGATTATAAAATCGCCAAAATCATTGGCCCAAGCACCTGAAATAACGCCTAAATATTTTGTATATTCCCGTGCGGCAAGGGAGAAAGAACCAGGAAATTTCCACCATTCTTGTTGTTTGTAATTCTCTGGAAAAACTGGATTTTCAATGATATGGGCCCTTGGAATCACCTGACGAAACTCAAACAGGCTCCGTCGCATATGGTAATTGGCCGTCACCAACCGTAAAGACTGATAATTTTCTTTTGCAAGCCATGCCGCCGCTTCCAAAGCATTTTCATGTGTATTTTCAGCATCATAACCAAGAATCACACAACATTCGACTTTATCATCAGACGTTTGTTTCGACAGGCGAAAGAGTTCATGAACATCGACACCACGATAGACACCAGACACAAAAACTTTTTGGGCTAAATTTTTTGCTAAAAGATCAAACCCCGCCTGTAAGCGTCCACTTCCCCCTGTCAGAACCACAATCGCATCAACTTTGGTTGTGTCATCTTCAACAGCAGAAGGCATTGTTTCTGCAAACCAAATCAGCCCGCCAGCCCACAAGAAAAAGACAACAGACAGGCTGCCAGCGACCCAAAAGGTCTTTCGCAACCAGAGTGGATAGCGGCCAAAAATCTGAGAGTCATCTTCTTGTTGGCGTTGCTTGGTTGGATCAAAGCGGCTTGTTCTTTGGCTTTTTTCTCTTTTTACTTTATGGCGGCTCTCTTTTGCCGCAGGCGGGACTCGTACAGGCTTTTTATCGTCCCTCTTTTTGCTTTTAGGGGCGTCCTCTTCATCACCAAAGTCAATTTCAGCGATTCCCTTTAGAAAATCGTCATCGGCAGAACTGGCCAAGACGGCTCCCTTTCATTCTTGAGACTCTCCTAATATAGCAAAGAAAGCCCTTTGGTCACTCTCATTATGCTGTAAAACAAAGCCCGCAAGCCCCCTTAAGCCATCCAGGCCACAGAAGACTGTCAAATTGATCTCTTAAGAGATATAGCCCATTTATTGTTAACACAGCTTTACTAAATTTACTTAAACGCAAAAAAACTTACCATCCACCGCCACATGTTCACAACAATAAGGCGCCTGCCAATCCTAAAAAGGCGAAAAACCCAACAACATCTGTCACCGTTGTCAAGAAAACCGCCGACGCCACAGCAGGATCGACACCGATACGCTTTAATCCAAGGGGAATAGCGGCCCCGGCAAGGCCTGCAATGGCGAGATTGACCACCATCGCGACGGCCACAACAATCCCGATTTCGCTTTTCCCAGCATACGCCCAAGCCAAGCCCCCAGCCACAAGTGCAAACAGGCTCCCGTTAAAAAGTCCAACCAATAATTCCTTACCGACCAGATGCCAGCCATCGCTGCCTCTGACTTCTTTCATCGCCAGCGCTCGGACAGCGACGGTTAAAGCTTGGGTTCCGGCGTTCCCCCCCATAGAGGCCACAATCGGCATAATCACAGCCAACACAACAACGGCTTCGATGGTGGCTTCAAAAGCCGCAATCACAGCAGAGGCCAAAATCGCTGTTAAGAGATTGACAAACAACCAGGGAAACCGCGACCGGGTGGTTTTGAACGCGGATTCATCCAAATCTGTTTCGGCCACCCCCCCTAAGCGCATGAGATCTTCTTCGGCTTCTTCGTCAATCACCTCAACGACATCATCAACGGTCACCATGCCAATAAGACGCCCAGCTTCATCGACGACAGGCGCTTCCACCAGACCATATTGGCGGAAGAGATAAGCAACCTCCTCCTGGTCCATCTGGGCTGGGATTTCTTTCATATCATCGGTCATCAGGTCTTCGAGTTTTGCCGCCCGATGGCTGCGCAAAATCCGAGACACCGAAACCATGCCCACCGGTCGAAAAGAAGGATCAACCACGAAAACATCATAAAAACTATCGGGAAGATCTGCACGGCTGCGCATCATATCAATGGTTTCGCCGACGGTCCAAAAAGCAGGCACGGCCACCAATTCCCGTTGCATCAACCGACCGGCGGAATCTTCTGGATAGCCAAGACTTTGTTCTAGAAACGCACGATCTCCGACGGGAAGCTTTTCCAGCAAAGCCTGGCGCTCTTTTTCGTCCAGATCTTCGACAAGATAAAGCGCATCATCGGAATCAAGGGCTGTCACCGCCTCGACAAGCTTATCAGGCCCTAAGAGCGCAATGACCTCATCACGCACAGTTTCATCAAGATACCCCAGGAAATCATGCCCTAACCAAGAGCCGCAAAGACGAAAAAGCCTTTGGCGATCTTTATCATCCAGCTCTTCAACAAGATCCGCCAAATCGGCCAAATGCAAATCACCAAGGATGAACGCAAGGACAGTCATGTCCTCGTCATCTAAAGCGCGTTCAATAGACCTTACAAAGTCGATTGTAATGGTGGGTTCAGCTTCGGGGCGATCCTCATCTTCGGGATCTTCCAAAGGAACGAGAATGGATATCTCTTGGTCATCCATGGGCTCTGGGAGAGCGTCCCCCTCAGGGTCAGCAGACGTCCCTGCGGCGTTGCGCGATATTTTTTGCGCTTCTTGCGGTCCCGCCATAGCGTGTGCCGCCACTTTATTTTTTATTTTTTTCTCTTTTTTCTTTTTTTTCTTCTTAAAAAAACCTTTTGCACCCTTTGTCTCTGACTGTTGTTCTGTCAATGGGTGTCTCCTTATGAGAGCAAATAGGGTTCCCAGCAAACATATGATAGCCAACATATGGTCAAGCGCAAAAAACCCCTCGTGCACCGACGGTGACACAAGATCCCCTTTTGCCGCCCCGGCTTACGCGGTCAGTTTTGCTTTATGCCTCGACCTTTCCAAGGGACATCCAATTTTCGCCTGAATTTTTCCTTTGGGTCATGGCACAAGCCCTTTGCCCGAAAAGCTATAGGACCTTTATTTCAGCCGCAAGATGAATAAATCAAATATTGGCTATAGAGAAAAGCGCGATCAAGTGAATCCCCCTGATCGCTTTCGTTTTGCGGCAAAAATTAAGACTCTAGAGCCCTTCGCGACTTAGGCTTGGTCATGAAGGGCTCTAAACGCTTATGAAAGTGTTTTCGCCTATCGCGGCATCTCTGTTCCTTGCCGTTCTTGTGCCCCAACAACAGCAATGGCCGCCATATTGATAATGCCGCGCACGGTCACCGAAGGCGTCAAAATATGAGCCGGTTTATCGGCGCCAACCAAAATTGGACCAATGGAAATCGCATTCTCGACCGTCTTTAAGAGGTTAAAGGCAATATTGGCCGCGTCACGATTTGGCATCACCAGCAAATTCGCATTCCCCGTGAGATTGCAGCCTGGAAAAATCGTGTCTCGGATTTTCCCTGAAAGGGCCGCATCCGCATGCATTTCCCCTTCCACTTCAAGATCAGGGGCGATTTCTCCTAGGATTTTCAAGGCCTCACGCATTTTTTGCGCCGAAGGTTCTGTGCCGCTGCCAAAATTAGAGTGCGACAACAGAGCCGCACGCGGTGTCACCCCAAAGCGCCGGACTTCTTGCGCAGCCAAAGCAGTCATTTCAGCAATCTCTTCGGCCGAAGGATCATGGGTCACTTGGGTGTCTGTGATAAAAAGCGGCCCTTTATCTAAGACCAACACATTTAAGGCCGAAACATCACGCACCCCAGGGGCAAGCCCAACAACAGGCAAACAATTATTTAAATGCCGGTCAAAGCGCCCAATTGTGCCGCAAATCATCGCATCGGCCTCCCCCACATGGACCATCAGAGAGGCAATGATGGTGTTTCTTGTCCGCACCAATGTTTTGGCATGGGACGGCTGGACCCCGTGCCGTGCCATAATCTCGTGATATGTCCGCCAATAATGGGGATAGCGCGGGTCATTTTCAGGATCGATCACCAAACAATCTCGATCTAGCTTTAACCGTAAGCTCAATTGTTCAATTCTTTTTTTCAGAACCCCACGCCGTCCAATCAGAATGGGTTCTGCAATGCCCTCATCGAGAATGGTTTGCACCGCTTGAAGAACCCGACTTTCTTCCCCTTCCGCAAAGCAAATTTTCTTTGGCGCCGAACGGGCGCGTTCGAAAATAGGCTTCATCAAAAAGCCCGAGCGGATCACATATTGGCTTAATTGCTGGCGATAGGCCGCGAAATCTTCGATCGGACGCGAGGCGACACCGCTGTCCATCGCCGCTTGGGCCACAGCCATGGGAATCTGAACAATAAGACGTGGATCAAAAGGCTTTGGAATCAGATATTCAGGACCAAAATTGAGCGCTTCGCCATCATAGGCCGCCCGCACTTGCTCGGAAGGCTCTGCCATGGCCAGATCGGCAATGGCTTGGACACAGGCCCGCTTCATGGCCTCATTGATTTCCGTCGCCCCCACATCCAAAGCACCCCGGAATAAAAAGGGAAAGCAAATGACATTATTGACCTGATTTGGGAAATCTGTGCGCCCCGTACACACAATCGCATCCGGACGGGCGGCTTTCGCCAGGTCTGGCATAATTTCAGGTGTTGGGTTCGCCAAAGCCAAAATAAGGGGCGAGGGGCCCATTTTTGTGACCATCTCGGGCTTCAAAACAGCGGGCGCTGATAAGCCCAGGAAGATATCAGCCCCTTCAATCACATCATCTAAAGTGCGGGCCTCTGTTTCAATCGCATAGGCTGCTTTATAAGGGTCCATTTCTTCTTTACGGCCCTTGTAAACAACCCCTTTAATATCTGTAATGGTAATATTTTCTTTTTTGAATCCCAAAGACACAAGCAAGTTTAAGCAGGCCAAAGCCGCAGCCCCTGCCCCCGACGCCACCAAGCGCACTTGATCCATGTCTTTCCCGACAAGACGCAACCCATTCATCACAGCGGCGGCAACCACAATCGCTGTTCCATGTTGGTCATCATGGAAAACGGGGATTTTCATACGGGCTTTTAAGGCATCTTCAATCACAAAACATTCTGGGGCTTTGATATCTTCTAGGTTAATACCGCCGAAAGTCGGCTCTAAAGCCGCGACGATCTCCACCATTTTTTGCGGGTCGCGCTCGTCAATTTCGATATCGAACACATCGATCCCAGCAAATTTTTTAAAAAGAACCCCTTTTCCTTCCATGACAGGCTTCGAGGCCAAAGGACCAATGGCGCCAAGCCCTAAGACAGCGGTGCCATTTGTCACCACCCCGACCAAATTGGCCCGTGATGTCATTTTGGCGGCTTGGCTCGCCTCTTTCGCAATCTCTTCACAGGCGGCAGCAACCCCCGGAGAATAGGCCAACGCAAGGTCACGCTGGGTTGCAACAGGTTTTGTTGCGGTGATCGCAATTTTCCCACTGGGTTTTTGGCTATGATATTCAAGAGCGGCTTCGCGGAAAGCCTGATCCATGGCGTTTTCTTCCCTATCATTTTGTCTTTCAGCAGGCTTTTGCCAGAGAAAGAGGTGGGTTATCGTCACCCTGTTCTCACATCACATGAGCGTTTTTTGTATGACGTCCCATGGGACCTTTGCGGTCCTGTTTTTGACCGATAGCAAAACTGGCTGCCATCGATTTATTTTTATTTTTAAGAGCAAAGGGCAAAGCGATAAGCTTATCACTTTGATCCGTTTTGCGGTAAAAACAAAAACTTACAGCATTTTTTCCAAGTCAGGATAAAAGCAAAATACTGCAAGCGTTCGACTTGGAATCATGAACTGACCTCTAAGATCTCCTGACACAGGCGCTAAGAAAAGAAAGATTTCCTTTAAAAGCAATTTTTCCCAAAACTGTTTCTAAGAAGAACGGTTTAAGGACCCTTTTGTGTAATTTTATGAATGCTGATTGTGATGAAACGACATAAATGACAATCGGGGCTGTGCAGGCTCCTTCTTAAGGGGTGCGGCGCGGGCCTCTTTTGGCGTCTAGAAACCGACTCGAATACTCCATTTCTCCATAGGTTCTCAAGAACAGGACCAAGGACAGAGAGGCTGTGAATCATTTTTGCGTGTTTGACGTCTTGACAGTTTAGGACATTTGCCCTATTTCTGAATTTAGGTCAATTGTCCTATTTAATAGCAAAGATCACATGGTTCAAAACATGGTTGCAAACAGAAAAAAAACACGCTGCGACATTGTCGAAGCCGCCAATATTCTTTTCTACCACCATGGCTATGAACACACATCTTTTGCGGATATCGCGGAAAATGTGAAAATCTCGCGTGGTAATTTTTATTATCACTTCAAGACAAAAGATGAAATTTTAGACGCGGTGATTGCTCTACGCTTGGCGGAAACGCGCTCTATGATTGCGCAATGGACCGATCAGAGTGATGCACCAAAAGAGCGCATACGGCATTTTATCAATATCTTAAAGCGCCATCAGTCCAAGATTCTTCTTTATGGCTGCCCTGTCGGCAGCTTAACCCTTGAACTTGCCAAGCTAAACCATCCTGCCCAAAAAGACGCCCAAGCCCTTTTCAGCGTTTTTCGCCACTGGCTTTGCCAGCAATTTACAGCCCTCGGCCATGGGGAAAATGCGGACAAGCTTGCCCTTGATCTTCTTGTTTGGAGTCAGGGTGTTGCAACCCTTGCCAGTGCTTTTCAAGACGAAGCCATCCTCGCCCAAGAAGTCGCAAAGAAAGAAGCCTGGCTTGAGCAGATTAAGCCAGGATTTTTAGAAAAACATAGGAGCTTTATTTAAATTTCCTAGAACATTTTGCGTGATGATAGACTCACACAAAAGACTCTAATCTTACGTAAAATAAAATTTTACACTCAAGGGAGAAACCAAATGTTTGTTGTTTTTCTAAAATTCTCTGACAATAAAGAAAAAGCCAGTCAGTTCATGGAAGGTCATAAATCTTGGATAAAAAGAGGTTTTGACGATGGTATTTTTCTTCTTGCTGGCAGCCTCCCCTCAAATTCAGGGGGCACTGTACTGGCACATCAAATATCGTTAGACGCTCTTATAGACAGGGTGAAACAAGATCCTTTTGTTCAAGAGAATATTGTCCAAGAAGAGATTATCACCATTACCCCTTCAAAACTCGATGAACGCCTGGCTTTTCTTGTGACGACATAATGCCACCAAGTCAGCATAAAGAATAAGAGTGTAGTACCCATAAATAAAGAGTGACACAGAATTATGACCGATCTTACGTATAATTTTGATGGCCTGCCCCGTTGCGCCTGGTGCAGCGCGACATCAGACTATATTCACTATCACGATACGGAATGGGGCTTCCCCGTTGATAATGATCAACGCCTGTTTGAAAAGCTTTGCTTGGAGAGTTTTCAATCTGGGTTAAGCTGGCGTACGATTTTGACCAAACGTGAACATTTCCGAACGGCTTTTAAACAGTTTGATTTTAATGAAATGGCGCGCTTTACCGCGCAAGATGTCGAAGCTCTGCTGCAAAATGAAGGGATTGTCCGCCATCGTGGCAAAATCGAAGCTGTGATCAATAATGCCAAGCGCGCCCAAGAGCTTGTTGCCGAAGAAGGCTCTCTGGCCGCTTTTTTCTGGCGCTATGAAGCGGACTCACAACCAGACACGCCGCCCCAAACCGTATCGACAACGGCAGACTCCATCGCCCTTGCCAAAGATCTGAAAAAGCGCGGCTGGAAATTTGTTGGGCCGACGACCGTCTATGCTTTCATGCAAGCCATGGGGCTTGTCAATGACCATGCAGAAGGCTGCATGATCAGAGACAAAGTCATCGAAGCCCGGCGCAACTTTCAACGGCCCTCATCTTAGAAGGCGCTTTGTTCTGGCGGCGACCACGCGTTTAAAAGCTTTTTGAAAGACTTTTCCTCGAAAAAGTCGCTTAAAGTTCGCGCAAGCGAAAGAAGGCCAAGGGCGCTCCATTTTACGGCAAATAGCGATTTTGCAAATGCGCCATAAAGATTTTCGGGTTCAAACCTTCCCCCGTAGCCGCCACCAAAAGCTCTTGCAAAGATAAGCTTGACCCTTTGTCATGGATATTCTGGCGCAACCATTGTCGCAAGGGCAGGAGATCGCCTTGGCCGATGCCTGGCGCAATAGCCGCATCGGCTTTTTGTGCCGCGGCAAAGAGTTGTGCGGCGATCATGGCCCCAATCGTATAGCTTGGGAAATAGCCAAACGCCCCATCATACCAATGGATATCCTGCAAACAGCCCAAGCGATCATTGGGCGGCGTCACACCCAACAAATCCTGCATCGCCGCATTCCAAGCTGACGGAAGATCTTGTGGGTCGAGACGCCCCTCCAAGAGTTGACGTTCTAAGCGATAGCGTAAAATGATATGCGCGGGATAGGTGACCTCATCGGCATCAACACGGATAAAGCCACGCTCCACACGAATGGCACGCCGGTACAGATTTTCCGCTGTCCAGGCGGGATCATTTTCTAGGGCCGGAAACGCTTTTTTCAGGGTTGGCAGCGCCCATTGTAAAAAGGGCTGGGAGCGGCATACTTGCATTTCCATAAGAAGCGATTGGCTTTCATGCACCGCCATACCTCTTGGTTTGCCAATAGGTTGGGTCAGGGACGCTTCTGGTAACCCCATTTCATAAAGCGCATGTCCCGTTTCATGCAGAACCCCCATCAAGGCCGATTCATAATCTGTCCTGTCATAGCGGGTGGTAATCCGCACATCTCTGGCGGTCCCCCCACAAAAGGGGTGAGCGCTGACATCCAAACGACCATGGTCGAATTCAAAGCCCAGCACCCCCATCATGGTTTCAGCCAATGTCTTTTGCTGTTCAATCGGGAAGGGCCCGGCGACGGCTGGCAGAGCCCCCCACTGGGCCTGGGCCTCCAAAGTCTTTTGGATAAAGTCCGGGAGAAACGCCTCTAGTTCGGCAAAAATCGGATCGATCATGGCTGTCCGCGCGCCGGGATCGAACTGATCCATCAACGCATCATAAGGGGAGAGTCCTAAGGCCTCACTTTTCGCTTGGGCCATCTCTTGGGTCAAAGAGAGCAGCTCTTGAAAAGCGGGCAGGACTTTTGCGAAGTCACTTTCAGGTCGCGCTTCACGCCAAATATGCTCACATTTTGAGCCTGCTTTTGACAGCGCTTCGACAAGGCGCCCCGGCACCGCCGTTGCATGGCGATAGAGACGCTCCATTTCCATAAGATTGACCTGATCCAAGGCCCTAAGATCTGCTTTCTGGGCTTTTGCCGCCTCGATCTGCGCCCCAATCGCCGGAGAGGTGAGGATCTCATGATACAGCACCGCCAGCACGGCCAATTGTTCTGTCCGACTGTCCGACCCGCCTTTTGGCATCATGGTCGCCGCATCCCAATGGAGAATGCCTTGCCCGCCTTCCAGATGATGGAGCCGAGAAAACTGGCTTTGCAAAGCCGCATAGGGCTTTAGGTGAGTCTTATCGGCGCTAACAGCAAAATCATTCATAAAACAGGCTTTCCTGTGGAGATGGGAGATCTGTGTTTTTAAAGCGGTCTTGGCATTTCGGTATAATATTATCGCGGTTATTGATTAATAACCTCTTCTAAGAAAAAGACTTTTCAAATAAAATAACCAAAAATCGCAGCAACGCCTTAGGCAAAAGCGGTAAAGATTTCAAATGACTAAAATTTTATATTTTCAGTCAAGGCAAGGACACATGCTATAATATCTCTCGCACTGATAGAAAGAGACGATCTTCTCTAAAATATAGATTTTGGTCTTCCGGTCATAGAGTCAAGGCGTCTCATGCCAACCGGCAAAGTCGATGACTTTTCGGTTATATTTTGTTCAAGCGCCGCACAGGCTTAACCAACCGACTTTTGGTTCTTAATTTTTGTTGGTTGGTATCACAGCGGGCGTCTTTGACGAAAGCCATAAACATAAAACAGAATCAGCTTGCTCAACCTCTACTTTGGCATACTCTCTTATCCATCATGCAAACATATGACAATGGTCTCAAAGACAATAAACAAATAAAACATCAGGATGTCACCGTTTTTGGTCTTGGCGTCAAAGGAGACTTCGAGAGGGGCTTCAAGAGAGGGCAAGGGGGGAAATGAACAGAATGCAAATGCTCCATGACCATGCTTTAGTTCAAGAAGATGATAAAGACCGTGCAGAAAATTGGGCCTTAATGTGTGCGCAATTCCCAAAAGAAACAGTCGCTTTTATCACCAATTTAGTATGCGAAGGAGCCTCTGAACTCGCAGATGGATTTTATGCCAATTTATTGCAAGATCCGCAAAGTGCCTCTTTCCTCACCCATGACTTGGTGAATGAGCGTCTTCGACGGTCTCTCGCCTCTTGGTTGACCCATATTTTCAAGGCCCGCACAACCGAAGATTTTAAAGAACAAATCCTCATACAGCGTCGTATTGGCTTGACCCATGCCCGTATTGGTCTGCCCATGCGGTTGGTTAATGATGCTTTTATGATTTTAAAGCGCGATCTTGCCAACCGTTTGGTATGGTCTGACCTTTCACGAGCCTCTATAATTCACGCTTTGCAATGGGTTTATGAGACTTTAGATCAAGCCATATGCTTGATTAATGAGACTTATTTAGACGAATATGTTGAAACCGCGCAAGCTGAAAAAAGCTTCCAAAATCATGCTGTTGAAGATCATATTGTAACAGAATGCACGCTTTTAAAACAAGCTTTGTCAAAATGGTGTGCCGCTATTCAAGAAACCATTACAGAGGGACAAATCGAAACCCTTCAAACGCTTCCCGCTTTGTCCCAGTCCGAATTTGGCTATTGGTTGTCCCATAAAGCCCAATTGGTTTTTCCAGATGCGCCAGAACTCTCGGCCTTATCCCATTGTATCGAACGCATCGATGTCCTTCTCGAAGCCCTCAAAACAGATCTTACAACGGAGGTTGAAGGTTTTTCTCTCCCAACTTTGCAAGAAAACCTCACACTCGAAGTCAATCTGGCAGAAGATCTCTTAACCGTTGCCGCAAGACGGGCCCTTGAAAAAGATGCCAGCACCGATCCACAAACCCAGCTTTTAGACCGCCGTTTTCTGCCGGCGGTTTTAAGAAGAGAAGTCACCTTGTCGAAAAAGCAAGGCTCTGCTTTTGGGTTGGTGATCATCGATGTTGCCCCGCCTGAATTTGTGCTTCCCTTGGCTGATTTCTGCCGAGACCATATTTTTGCCCATGATTTCTTATTCTGCTGTCGTCCAGAGCGGGTCATTGTTCTGCTCACCGAAGCCGATGACAGCCGCATTGCAGGCTTTGCCCAAGATGTCTCTGATTATTTCCAGCGTGAATATCCAAATGCAACCAAGCTTGCGATCGGCACAGCCCTCCATGACGGCCAGCCAGACTTTGCCCATACCCTTGAAAAAGCAGAGCCCGGACTATACGGCTATTGAAGACAAGACCCTGACACTACATATGTCTGAAAAGAGATTTTCAGAGCAAAGGGCTATACAGGCCCCCCTTTGAAAAAAGGGTTGTCAGACAATAAAGGACTAAAAATGCCTATCCAGACATTAGGATCATATGTCTTACAGAAGAGCTTAGAAATATCTGCGCCCCTAAAATGGATAGCCTCTTTTTTCATAGGTTTTTTGCTGTTTTTCTTTTTTCTTGCCCAAAGCCAAGCCGCTGTCTTTGCCCCCAAAAGCTTTGAATTAAAGAATGGAATGCAGGTCCTGCTTTTGGAAAATGACAGGGTGCCTGTCGTGACCCATATGGTCTGGTATAAAGTTGGCGCCGCCGATGAACCCCCAGGAAAGTCGGGCATCGCACATTTCCTAGAACATCTCATGTTCAAAGGCACCGATGATATCGCAGCTGGCGAATTTTCAAAAATTGTGGCCCGTAATGGCGGCAGAGACAATGCTTTTACGTCCTGGGATTACACGGCTTATCACCAAACGATTGCGGCTGATCGTCTCGCGCTGGTCATGAAAATGGAAGCCGATCGCATGACCGATCTACAGCTTTCCGACCCTGTTGTCCTGCCAGAACGCGATGTCATTCTCGAAGAGCGCAATGCCAGAATTGACACAGACCCCAGTGCCCAACTTGGTGAAGCGATGCGGGCCGCGCTCTATCAAAATCATCCTTATGGCATTCCAATTATTGGCTGGCGCCATGAGATGGAGACCCTTTCAACCGATGATGCGATGGCGTTTTATCGCAATTGGTACCGGCCTGAAAATGCCATCCTCATTGTCGCGGGCGATGTTTCTTGGGATGTTTTTAAGCCTTTGGCCGAGAAATATTATGGTCAAATCCCCAATCCGCCAAAGTCATCCACCGCCCAACGCGCACGCCCCCAGGAACCAGCACCTTTGGTGGCACGCGCCTTAGCCTTTGCCAGCGATCAAGTCAAATCCCCCACCTGGCGGCGCCATTACCTCGCCCCAACTCTGACAAGCCAAGGCAAAGAACACGCCCTTGCTTTACAGGTCCTCACCACCCTTTTTTGTGAAGGGGCCACAAGCCGCCTCTATCGCGCGCTGCAAGTGGAGCAAAAGACCACAAGTGCTGTTGGCTGCTATTATAATCCCGATAGCCGTGACAAAACCGCTTTCAGCTTTTATGCGGTTCCCAGCCCCAATCTTGGTCAAGATCCAGAAAAAGCCCTTGATGCAGTTGAAAGCGCCCTTGAGACACAAATTGCACTCTTAAAAGAAAAGGGGCCAACAGAAGAAGAAGTCAATCGCGCGAAAAAGCGTTTGAAGGCAGAAGCCATTTATGCCCGCGATGACTTAGCCACAGGCGCTAGAATTCTTGGCACCGTGCTCGCGTCTGGCGGCAGTCTTGAGAGTGTCGAAACTTGGCCCGAAGCCATTGGCCAGGTCACACAAACCCAAGTCCATGATGCGGCTCTTGCGATTTTTAAAGAAGAAGCGTCTGTAACAGGGCGACTTCTGCCTAAACCCAAAACCCCTTAAAAGCGTCCCCCTGGAAAACGCATATCCAAAGTCGACCTTGACTCCAAAAGAAAGATTTTCGATGACAGCGTGTCTTCACGTCATGACAGAAAGTTCTTTTTTGCCCCTGACGAAAAAGCTTTTTGCAAAAACCTTTATAGCCCTAACGCTGCTCTGCCTTTGGCCAAGCCTGCCAGCCCAGGCCGTCGAAGTGAAAAAAGTCGTCAGCCCCAGCGGTTTGGAAGCTTGGCTTGTTGAAGACCATCGCAACCCGATTATTTCTTTGGACCTTTTATTTCGCGGCGGTTCAACCCTTGACCCTGAGGGGAAAGAGGGCTTGGCACGCATGGTCGCGGGCTTGATTGATGAAGGATCAGGCCCTCTGGACAGCCAAGCCTTTCAGAAAGAACTGGAAGATCGCGCGATCAAGCTGGGGTTTTCTGCCAATGGTGAGAGCTTTACAGGCGGTCTGCAAACCTTGACCGAAGAGCGCGACCGCGCCTTTGAAATGCTGCACCTTGCTTTGACCGAAGCACGCTTTGACGCCGAACCCGTTGAAAGAATCCGGGGGCAAATTTTAACCGCGTTACAGAGGGATTCTGAAGACCCGCAAAGCATCCTTGCAGAAGCCTGGTGGCAGCATCTTTTCCCAGACCATGCCTATGGCCGTTCTTTTGATGGCACCGAAGACGGGATCAAGGCGATCACCGTCAAAGACATGAAAGCCTTTACCAAACAACGCTTTGCAAAGAATAATTTGATTATCAGTGTTGCTGGCGACATCACAACAGAAGATCTGGCTGTTCTGCTCGACAAAACCTTTGCCAGCCTGCCAGAGACCGCACAGGATTGGACCTTGCCAAAGACCACCCCGCAAAGCGCTGGCAAAACCCTTCTGATCAAGCGCGATATGCCCCAATCGATGGCACGGTTTGGCCATGCTGGCCTTCAACGCAGTGATCCCGATTGGTGGCCCGCTTATACGCTGAATTATATTCTCGGCGGGGGTGGGTTTGTGTCTCGATTGATGGAAGAAGTCAGAGAAAAACGCGGCTTGGCCTATTCGGTCTATAGTTACCTTTACCCTCTGGACTCCAGTGCTCTTTGGATTGGCGGCGTTGCCACACAGAACAAAAGATTAAAAGAGTCTTTGGAGGTTATTCGCCAGGAATGGACGGATATGGCCGAAAACGGCCCGACAGAACAAGAGCTAAAAGACGCGAAAACCTATCTCACCGGCTCTTTCCCCCTGCGCCTCACCAGCACAGACTCTTTAGCCCGCACGTTAACCAGCATGCAGCGTTATGAACTCGGCATGGATTACATTGACCGCCGTAAGGAGAAGATTGACGCTGTCACATTAGAAGATCTCAAAAAGGTCGCACGCCGACTTTTGCAACCAGAAGATTTAACCGTCATGATCATCGGCGCCCCCGAAGACCTTGACGTCGATGGCGTTTTAGAGGCGACAACACTGAAATAGAACATGAGAGAGGGCTACGGCTCTCATCGTGGGCGCGGTAAATCGTGAAGGCGATTCTCCAAGGCTGCCTCTAGAATCTCTTGCCAGACAGGGCCGCGTTCTTGCTGCACTTTGTCCATCACCGAACGCCCATGATGGTCTTTTAACGCCGGATCAGCGCCATATTCCAAAAGCGTGCGAAACCGATCCGATTGGGTGCTCACATCATGGGCCCCCAAAGACCAATGCAGTGCCGTAAAATCATGCCGGTCCTTAACATCCACAACAGCCCCTTTTTTCAGAAGAAATGCCAAGATTTCTTGCCGACAATAGCGCGCTGCCAGCATCAAAGCCGTGCGGCCATCTTTCATAGGGGCATCAATGGGAACCTCAAGATCAAGAAATCTTTGCATAAGATCATAGTCTTCTTGCAAGACCGCCAGCATCAATGGCGTCTCCCCCCGCGCATTCTCGATCAAGGCTTTGGCCTGATGGTCGAGCAGAAGATGGGCCAAAACGCTATGGCCATGGCGAATGGCCGCCATCAGCGGTGTATCCCCCCGTTGATCCACCGCGTTAAGGTCCAAATGGTGCAATAAGAGCCAGGTCACCGCTTCTGTATGTCCCCCAGACGCTGCAATATGCAGGGCTGAACGCCCGCGACGGTCACAGGCTTGGAGATTGGCACCCGCGGTTTGCAAATCTTCTAAAAGCGTATGATAGCCTCCCGCAGAGGCCCATAAAAAAGCGGTTGCTTGATTGCGAGCGCATCGGGCATCAATCTTGGCCCCTTGCTCCAAAAGAAAAACCAAGGCGTCTTCAGAGCCCCCACGTGCGGCAGCGATCAGGGCTGTTGACCCTTCCTGATCTTCCCCATCGATGGGAGCCCCGGCTTTCAGCAGATCCTTCATCATGTCAACCGCATTCCAGCTCGCGGCATGGATAAGGTCTTTGGCCAAGCCTTCTTTGCGAGAAACATTGCGCGGTACAGCATGTTTACTGTCGCTGTTGCGAAATCTCACAATCTCCGTTTGGATTGGGCTTGTCATAGACTTCATCATGACCTTTATAGGATTTGGAGAAACGCTCTAGAGCCTTTCTCTTTTATATTGAATCAATGGAAAGGCTCTATGGTCTTGTTTTTGCCGCAAAACGAATGGTTAAAGTGATGCCACTTTAACCAGCTTTGCTCTAGCAGGAATTGCGCATGAATTTCAAATACAGAAATGGTAGGTTCTCTTCGAGAAGTTTTGGGTTTTGCTTTAAA
>DDLW01000380.1 GCA_002340345.1 Alphaproteobacteria bacterium UBA2562
GATATTATGCAGAGGTCTTAGACCGTAACTTAAAATAGCCATGCCCAAAGCAGAGCCCCCAGCCAAAAGAAGCGCCATGCGTTCATGATGCTGTGGAATGGGGATTTGCTTACGGTTTAGGAAAATTCTTTCCCCAAATGTTCCTTTAGACGCCCAGCTATCAGTATAGCGCGGTGGTTTGAAGAGACGAGGGTTCAGCCATGTCCACAACAACGCTATTGCCAAAGGCATCAAACACCACCACCCCAGCCAAACACGACTCCAAAGCGCCAAGACAATGAAAGGAAGACAGGTAAAACGTGTATAAACACTCCATGGGTTTGCATGACGCTTCCAAGCGGCGTCATCCATCCCCATAAGCTTTTCTGAGACTTTAAAAATATCAATCATCCTTATTGTCTTCGCATCAAAACTTCCAAAAGCGTCTCTTAAAAGCTTAAGATCTCAACGGCCTTAGCCCTCACCTTTTATTTTGAATAAGGTGAAATGCTCTCTATCTTTGCCTTTGCCGCACAACGCATTGTTAAAGGGGGGCCACTTTAACAAGTTTTGCTTTTATGGATGCATGAGGTTCTCTGTGTCAGAATTCGATATTTCAATTTTCACAATATCCCAAGCAACCACAACGCTTCTACAAGATCTTTATATCCAGAAGACCTCCCTCGTTTTCATTCAAAAGGGCCATAAGACACTTTATCTGACCAAAGGAGAAACGCTCTGCGGCAAGGCTGGCGATATTATCATTTTCCCGCCCGATTCTATCGCCACCATGGAAAATCGAACATGGTATAACACAGACTATCAGGCCATTGGCCTCACATTCTCCCATGACATTATCAAACATGTCTTTCCAGATCCTCTTCCGCCATCGGCCCCTCAAAAAGCTGAGATTCTGTCTCCCCGCCCTGAAGAAACAGTCCATATACTTGCGGCCATCCAACAGACTGTCGCCAACGATCAGCTTCCTGACATCGTACGAAAACATCGCCTCATGGAACCGATCCTTTGGCTCAAAGCGCTGGGCATAACGCTGTCCGTTCCCCGCGACCAAAGCGCGCTAGGGCAGGTTCGCGCCCTCATCGAAACCGATCTCACATATGCTTGGCGGGCAGCAGATGTCGCCAAACATTTTGCGATGAGTGAAGCCACATTGCGTCGTTGGTTGCTGAAATCAGACATGAATTTCTCGAAAATCTTAAAAAACGCCCGGCTCGAAAAAGCTTTAGCCCTTTTACAAACGACAAATATCCCGATATCTGAGATTGCTCTTTCTTGCGGTTTTAAGACGCCGTCCCATTTTTCTGATTCTTTTAAAAACAGATTTAAAGTCCAGCCAACCGCAATCCGCAGTCCCGAAAATGATCGAATCCCGATAGAAATTGATGGGATGCCAGAAGCATAATGATGGATCTTGTTTTATGTTCGAGACACAAGACAGCTGAAAACCTCTTATATCAACCAAAGAGTCGGAGACTCTATCGATTGGAAACCTCTCATTACCTCTTTTCTTGATTTTCAGTCTCAAGCTTTTCAATAACTTCAGAGGCTTCGCAACGCAAAATCCGAGGGAAATCAAGGGGACCAAGTTCAAAACAAAATGCTGTCAACAAGAAAGAAGGATTCGATTATGCGCCTTAAACCGCTGATGATAGGCTTTGCAATAACGACATGTTTTTGTGCGAATATTGCAAGTGCAAGCGATTTCAAACTCCAAAGCACGGATATCGCCGAAGGCCAACAGCTCACCTCAAGCCATGTGTTCCAAGGGTTTGGCTGTGAGGGAGGCAATGTTTCTCCGCAACTCTCCTGGTCCAATGCGCCATCAGAGACCAAAAGTTTTGCGATTACAGTCTATGACCCAGATGCGCCGACAGGATCTGGGTGGTGGCATTGGACTCTTGTCAATCTTCCAGCCTCGGTCACATCGCTTCCCAAAGGCGTGAAGCTGGACGACGATGCCTTTAAGGGCGCGATGAACATCACAAATGATTACGGCGTAAAGGGATTTGGAGGTGCCTGCCCGCCTGTGGGGGAAGTGCATCGCTATCAATTCACAGTGCATGCTTTGGGCATAGAAAAAATTGAACTGCCCGAAAATCCGAGCAGTGCCTTAGCGGGCTTTATGATTCATGCCAATTCTCTTGCCAGTGACACCATCACAGCTGTTTATACGCGGCAAAAATAACAGGCCCACTGCCCATGCATTGCCCCAAACGAAAGATTCTTGGCTTCCATTTGGAAAGGTGCATGTAGAAACAAAGAGTTCTCTTGTAAACCGGCGGCGACAAAAAGGATCTTTTGTCGCCGCCGATGCATGAGCGCAAAGGCACAGTGACAAATACATCACCTTAGGCTATTTGCGACAAAACTATAAGACTGGCGGCCTTTTTCTAAGTCAATATAAAGTAAAATGCGGCAAGAAAGCTCTTTTATCCAGATCCAACAACACGCCCATACTCCCGGACAAAATTGAGGCCTATCTTGATATAAGTCAGCGAGAAGTAAAGTAATTCTGCAGAAATAACAATCGACAATAGTAAAGAGACAGCCACCCCCAAACGAGGAACTTTAGCAATATGGCAAAGCCAACGAAAATAAACTGCATAAATAAGAAAAGGAACATAAAGAGCAAGATAAATCCAAGCTAAATAGCTCCAAACTTCCGGCGATGATACACCAATCATAAAAAATAAATCTTTAAAAAACATCTCTATGAATGTAAATATAACATTCGCAAATGCCATAGAAACAAGCACAAATCCAAATATACAAGCATTTATTGCTAAAGTTATTTGAAATAACTTTTTATGATGGCACCAAATGCTTAATATGAAATTCTGAATAATAGACCAAACCATTAAAAATATAAAACATGATATTTCGAATATGAAATTATCAAAAGGCGTTTTCATTTGAAACATATTTAGAAATTCAACATTTACACGCAAACCACATGCAAATGTAATAAACATTGCAAAAACAAAGAACTTCAAGCTATCAATACTGACAGCCAAGTTCATCACGTCAATTTTTTTATGTAAAGATAAAGGCCGTCCTAAAAGGAGGGCAAAGAGGTGGAAAAGATCTAAAATATGAACCGTAATAAAACGCACAACCCCCCATAAAACACTTCCTGGGGTCAAATAGCCATGTTTGCTGCCAAGGCCTTTTTCCGATGGCGCAAGATCGCGTACGGAGCGACGCTGACGCCCTCGGACTATTTTTTTGCCCTGGGAAGATGCTTTTTTTCTCTTCTGAGGCGGCGTTTTTTCATGTTCTGCTTTCGGAGGCTCTGGGGGAAAAGAAGGATCCTGGACATGCGGAACATCGTCTAAGGCTTTTTTCTTTAGACGCATCGCGGTCATGACCGCCTCTCTCCTTTATTGATATGTTTTTTACACTCTTTGAAGCAGCATAACCATGATAGATTATGTTTAATAAAAAGTTATTTTTTGCGCGCCAAAATATATGAGTCAAAATCTGTTGAAATAAAAATATTCTTTAACGATAAATTTACCATAAGTAACTTAATATAAAAACTCTGAAAACTGACAATCTATTTAAAAAAAACCTTCAAGATCAAAAATATCTTTCTTTATGTTTAGAAAATATTTTCAAGATGAATGAAAGCAAGATTCTTTTAAACCCTCAGTCAAACGTCATCACAAAGAATGAACCGCGATCAAACCCTAGGAAGGGCGTTTTATGAAAAAAATTCTGCTGCTTTTAAGCCTTCCCATGGTCCTTCCAGGATGTGCTTCTATCGCTCTTTTCGGTTTCGCCGCAGACAGCGTTACAGTGGCAAAAACAGGAAAAACCATGCATCAACATGCCTTCAAAGCCCTTGAAACAGGCCCTAAACACCAAGCCCATACGGTCCTACCAGGACAGAACGTCACATTGGCCCTCCCCCAAAAGCCCTCTACAGAAGGGGCCCATCTTGCACAAGCTGACCATATTTATGGGTTGGGTAAGTTTTAAGGCTTCACCCTAGACGGTGCGCACAGCCTTTAAAAAATTTTCAATCGCGCTATCAAGCCGATTTGTCTCAAAATGAACAGTTTCAGACGCATTTAAGACCATCTGAGAGGCGTGATCGGTTTCACCAGCCACTTGCTTGATGCCATCAACATTTGCAGACACCATTTGCGTTCCTAAGGCAGCCTGGTCGACATTGCGGCTGATTTCTTGGGTTGCTGCGGTCTGCTGTTCTACGGCAGAGGCAATAGAGGATGCTGTTGATGGTCTCTGTGATCGCAGAAATGGCCTCTGCAGCATCCCGTGTCGCCACTTGGATTTCTGCGATCTGAGAAGAGATTTCCTCTGTTGCTTTCCCTGTCTGCGTTGCGAGCACTTTCACCTCAGACGCCACAACGGCAAAGCCTTTACCTGCATCACCAGCCCGAGCGGCCTCGATTGTTGCATTCAATGCTAAGAGATTGGTTTGCGCGGCAATATCGTTAATTAAAACGACAATTTCACCGATTTTATCGGCGGCCTCGGTCAGGCCTTGGACTTTTTCTGTCACTTTATTGGCTTCTTCAGCAGCATAGCGCGCCGTATCCGCGGAACTGACAACTTGTTGGCTGATTTCAGCGATCGACGCTGTCAGCTGCTCGGTCGCGACGGCAACGGTTTGAACATTAGTCGACGCTTCTTCAGAAGCCGAAGCAACGGCTGCAGACCTTTTGCCACCATCCTCGGCTTGGCGGGCCATATGCGCTGCTGTTTCTTTTAAGCTTTCGGACGATTCTGTTAAACGGCAGACAAGAGTACTGATTTCGCTATCGAAATTGACCGTGAGGGTTTCTAAGGCTTTCCCGCGCTGTATTTCTTGCTCTTGGCGTTGTGCAGCCTCTTTACGCAATTTTTCGGCATGAATCATACTGTCTTTTGCGACTTGTGCGGCTTTTAAAAGCGCCCCGATTTCGTCGCTACGTTTCGATTTTGGGATGTCAATAGTATACTCTCCCGCTGCAAGTGCTTTCATGACATCTGTCATGCTATTGACAGGCTTGCTAATCCCCCGGCTGAGGAGCAGCGCCAATGTTCCTGCTGTTAAGAGCAACATAAGCGCTGACAGTGCCATCACCCAGCCAGAGGTTGCAATGACCCCTTGCTGGCCCAAATTTGCATTTTCCACGACCTCTCTTTGCCTTTTCCCAAGAGCAGAGAGGGATTTCAGCAAAGGTTCGACGGAGCCCCAGATACTATCTTCTGAGATAACGTGGCGTGCTTTTGCGATGGTTTCTGGGCGCTCAAGATTGTTGAGAATATCTGCATAATCTTTATTTCTGAGATTCTGATAAGCCTTTTTAACATCTGCCAAAAGGTTTTTTGTTGTCTTATCGTCTTTAATAAGATTTTCTGCTGCTTTAAAAAGCTTTTCAATGTGAAGTGAATCGTCTTCATAAATTCCGAGAAATTGCTTTGGCTCTCCAGCGATGATGTAGGATTTCAAAACAGAATATTGGCCCATAATTTTACCAGAGATCTGTTCAAATAAAACTTCTGCTTCATAGGCCTGCCTCACTTGGTTTGCAGCCCCTTTAATATCTGTTTGGAAAAGAAATATGGATCCAAAAGCCAGGAGGATAATAAAAATAATAATAAGAAAAGCACCATAAAGCTTTTTCGCAATACTTAAAGATGTCATGACGCCATCTCACCGGCTATGCTGCGCGATAAAAAGCATAATTCCGAATGATTGCACTGTCATGATGGCTTGGTGTCAGAAAAAATATCACGCTATGATGAAAGCGCGTTCCTTTTGATCGCTTCTAAAGGATGTCTTTAGCCGAGCCGACCATCATACGCCGCTTCGAGCAGCGCCCAAAGCTTTGCTTCGGTCAAAGGGGTCGGGTTATCCTCAGCCATTGGATCTTTTAAAGCATCTTGGGCGATTGCGTCAGCTTGGCGCATATCGACCCCTAAGGCGGCAAGGGTTTCTGGGATTTTGACCGCGCGTCTTAGGCCTAAAAGCCAGCTTTGCACGGCTGCAAATCCATCTCCGTCCTGGCAGTCCAAAGCCAAGACTTGTGCAAGATGGGTCATTTTATCAGCGATCTGCGCCTTATTAAACCGCAAGACATAGGGCAAGAGAACCGCATTGGTCAGGCCATGATGACTATCAATGCGCGCACTGATGGCATGACTTAAAGCATGGGTTGCTCCCAACCCTTTTTGAAAAGCTGCAGCCCCCATAATTGAGGCCGCCATCAGGTCGCTTCGAGCTTGGAGATTCTGCCCATCTTGGTAAGCCAGCAGCAAAGCTTCCTTTAGGAGCAGCAAAGCTTGTAACGCAATGCCATCCGCCATAGGGTGGAAATCGGCAACACAATAAGCCTCAAGACTATGCGCTATTGCATCAAAAGCCGTTGCTGCTGTCATTTCTGGGGACACATCAAGGGTTAATGA
Source organism: Alphaproteobacteria bacterium UBA2562 (assembly GCA_002340345.1). Taxonomy (GTDB): domain Bacteria; phylum Pseudomonadota; class Alphaproteobacteria; order UBA2562; family UBA2562; genus UBA2562. The sequence goes on from DDLW01000380.1 coordinate 6,418, forward strand.
AGGATCACATAAAGCCAAACGGGGCATAATGACAGGATGCGCAAGAATCCGTTTTCTTTTGGTTTCCTCCTCCAAAATCACACTTGCGTAGCTTGCTTCTGCCCCTGTTCCCGCCGTGGTCGGAATTGCCAGGAGCGGTGGGACCGTTTCCGTTAAGGCTTTTTGACGATTTTCACGCGCGATGAACGAGAAAAAAGGATCTTGTTGGGCACTTTGGAAGGCAATTGCTTTTGCCGCATCAAGCGCACTCCCGCCGCCAAACGCCAAAATACCATCATGCTGTCCTGCCTGAAAGCTTTCCACGCCTATTTGAACATTCTCGCCTGTGGGATTGGGCTTAATGGCATTGAATTCACGATAGTTTACATCCGTTGTCCGCATATGTTTAATAAATTGATGATAAAGAGGTCGGCTCGCCATTGCTTGATCGGTCACAATCAAGGGATTCACTGAACCGATGTCCCGGCAGGCTGCTTCAAGAGACGCGCTCACACCAACGCCAAAATGGATCTTGGTTGGATATTTCCAGATCTGGTGATCCTTGGAAGACGGCATGGAAAACGCTCCTAAAGCAAAGCCCATTCAGGCAAAATCGTCTGGGAAATAGAGTTCACAAAACCGAAAGAATGAAAGCCCATAAGACCAACCGACAAAAATAGAACCCTATAGCCGCCCGGTTAAGC
>DDLW01000261.1 GCA_002340345.1 Alphaproteobacteria bacterium UBA2562
ATAAAAGTGAAATGCTCTAGACCACCCTCGGATCTCGGAGAGAGAGGAGCCAGCCCCAAATGTCCATGTTCGCTGACAGCCTCTCCCATAAGGCACGGACCTCAAAAAGCATGTGGCGACCGCCTCTATTCCAGTCTAACCTTTTACGGCATCACAGTTTTATGCTTTTTGGCCTGCTGATGTGCCTTGCCGTCTGGCTGTTTTTATGGTTCACCCTGACCCAAGATAAGCAGAATGCATTGATTGAGATCGAAAATCGGAGCCGCGAAATCGCGATTGCGGCCAAGGCCCATGCGGATCGGCTTTTTTCGGCCCCCACCCTGGCGCTTTCTCTCATGGCCGACGAGATGGATAACTTCCAAGGCACGCTTTCGGAGATGGATGCTTCCTCCGGCCCCTATAAGAAAATCGACTTTCTAGGCCATTCCAATAATGCCTATCAATCCATTTTAATCATTGATCGTGATGGCGTGTTAAGGCTTTCGGGGCCGATTGCACGTGTTCGGCATACGAACAGCCGCCAGATGCCCTTATCTTTGAAAGATCGAAAATATTTCACGATATTATCACAAATGACCGCCTCTCACCCTGCGGCGAACAGACTCTATGTCAGTGATCGCTTGCTCAACCGCGTTGATGACCTCCCCAGTGTCATCTTAGCCAGGGCTTTTTATGCAAAAAACGGCGCCTTTCGTGGTGTCTCCGCCATTGCCATGACCACCCAACATATCGAAAATCAATTCCAAGGCATTGGCCAAAAGAATTTCTCGATTTTTCTGTGGAATCCAGAGCATAATTTAATTGCCAGTTCGGAAGACATCAATCCAGAAAACCAAAAAGACCTGAAACATTATATTCAAACCTATTATGATGGCTGCAAACCTTTTTGTGTGATTCCAAAAGAAGACTCTGTCCTTATTCTTTCAGGGTCTTCGGACCAGAATTACGGTATTGCGGTAAGGGCAAATCTTGATAATCTTCTGAAGAATTGGAAAGAGAGCCGAAATGATCACATTTATTTTGGCATTTCTTTCACAATATTCATTTTATTAAGTGCTTTTCTGATTAACATACAAAAGAAGCGTTTGGCAAAGGCAGAATATATTGCCAATGATTTTAAAGTATTCCACAGTTTCTTTTCAGAAGTGGGCATTGGCCTTGTTATTCTTGACGAGAACAATCTGATTTCCGCGGCCAACCCTGCCTTCGAAGCCCTCATCCACGACCCAGAGACCGATTTCCGAGGGTTCCCCATCGAACATTTCCTGGAAGGCTTTATCCCCCCATCCCCCCATGCGCCAGCCAACCAAGACCCCCTGTTCAACAACCAAGATGTCACTTTGCGCTGTTCCGATGGGCAGACCCGGACCGTGCGCTGCACAATACGGCCCTTAACAGGCTTAAATCTTGCCCCGGCGATCACAATTTTATCCGTAGAAGACATCACCGAACTCCGGCAAACCCAACGCAATTTGATCCATCGTGTGCGGTTCCAAGAAACCCTTTTAGATGCCCTGCCCTTTTTGATCACGGTCAAAGACCTCAACGGCCAATTTCTCCATGTCAACAAAGCTTTTCTCGATTTCACCCAGCAGAGAAAAGACTATGTCTTAGGCCGCACCTCCCGTGACATTCTCCAGGATAAGATCTGGAGAACCATCGAACCTTCGGACAAGAAACTGGTCGAAAATGGCGGCACGGACGAGCTCGAAATCGACATAACAACCAAGGAGGGTCGCCATAAAACCGTACAATTCATCCGCACCCTCATTCCCCATTTCGAAGGGGAAACCCAAGACCTAAGGGACAAGAATCCGTCGGCACAACAAGACAGCGGTCTGATCTTGTCCATAGCCCTCGACATCACCGCTTTAAAAGACAGCACCCGTGCCCTAGCCGCCCAAAGCAAAGAACTCACAAGAAGCAATCAAGAACTGGCGCAATTCGCCTATGTTGCCTCCCATGATTTGCGCGAACCCTTACGCATGATCACAGGCTTTCTCGATCTGCTGCGCCGCCATCTCGGCACCAAGCTGGATGAGACAAGCAAGGAATTCCTGACCTATGCCCTGGATGGCGCCAGGCGGATGGATCTTTTGGTCAAAGATCTCCTGGAGGTCTCGCGCGCTGGACGCAAAACAGAAGCCACCAGCCCCATCGGCCTGATGAAAGGCCTAGAACCCACCCTCGCCGTGCTGCAAATGCCTTTGGTGGATATTGGCGCGGCAATTAAATATCCAGAAACCCTCCCCAATGTCCTGGCGACAGAGGTGGATCTGCAAAGATTATTTCAAAATCTGCTCAGCAATGCCATTCGCTATCGCGATCCGGACCGGCCTTTGATCATCGCGATCGCCTGCGAGGCCGCCCCCCAGTCCGATGGCTTCATTGTCTCTGTGACCGATAATGGTATTGGCGTCCCACCAGATGCCACCGAGCGTATTTTTGGCATTTTCCAACGGCTGCAAGCCCATAAACCCGGAACCGAAGAACAATCCACCGGCATTGGCCTCGCCGTTTGCCGAAAAGTCGTTGAGAGTTTTGGGGGGAAATTATGGGTAGAACCCGTTTCCGATGGTCCTGGCAGCCGCTTTTGCTTCCTGGTGCCACAGCTCAAATCCACTGATTTGAAAAAGGATATTCAGCTTGAAAAACATCCCCTCCTGGCACGTTAAGCCCTGGGGAGAGGCGTTATATCAACCGACAGAGTCTC
>DDLW01000269.1 GCA_002340345.1 Alphaproteobacteria bacterium UBA2562
ATATCGAAAAAACCTTTCGACTATGTTGGTCGATCCCATAAAAAGAATCATAAAATAATACATAAAAAACGCTAGAGCATTTCACTTTTATCTTGAATCAATGGTAAGGCTCTCTGTTTTTGTTTTTGCCGCAAAACGCATAGTTAAAGGGGCTGCCACTTTAACCAGCTTTGCTCTAAGATGTTTGAAACGCTGTGTGATACGCAAGCGGCAACAGCGGACAAAACTTTACCGCATCACGGCGTCAATATGTTGATACGCTGGGAAAAGATATTCACAATCTTCTGGGCCACACTGCCTATTGCCGAAAAAAAATCCCCAACCCAAAAATAGCCAGCGTTTTAAAGGCTTTAGAGACTCGCACCATATGAAATAAAGCAATGTGAGAAACAAAGTCCGAACCCGGAGCCAGCGGTTAGGGTTGGTGTGGCGGCTCACCGCGAAAGGAATATGGCGGACCCGACAGGATTCGAACCTGTGGCCTCTGCCTTCGGAGGGCAGCGCTCTATCCAGCTGAGCTACGGGTCCAGGTTTGCGTTTTGGAGGGCAAACACTGTGGAAATGAGATGGTTCAAAAATAAGCCTGATAGACTAAGGCCCGTCTTTCCCCTCTCTCACCAAGGCATAACACCCTTTATTATCACCAGAGGACATTTTATTGTCACTAGGGAATAATAACCCCTGCGGGCAAAGACGACTCTCGCCCGGTTTTATGGTTTTACGCTTTTCTGAACGTCTTGCCAAGGAAAAAATGTGCTGTGATAAGGATCTTATTGAAAGCGTTCTTTCAGGGCTTTATTACGCTCTTCGCGTTCTTTAATCGCTTTTTGGATGACAAAATTGGGCTCTGGGGTGACCCCGATGGCCATGAGCGCGGCTTGGAGATAAAGATGGCCCTTGCCATGGCGTCCGGCGCGACAGTAATTGCTGCCTTCCCAGCGTAAGATTTTTGCTTTTTCGACCAAGGGGCTGGGCGTGGCCTTTTTGAGATTTTCATCAAAAGCCCGCATATATTTGTTGCAAAGTTTTTTGATCTCAGAGCGCGTCATGCGTTTTGGGGCTGGGTTGGGGTTGGCTTGCGCAATCTGCATAGCCGCCGCATAAGACCTCTGCTCCGGTCCCCAAAAGAGCACCAACAGGGCCGCAATAAGACTTATTTTGACCATCGCAGACATTCTCTTTACCCCCCTTGGTCCTCTTTACCAAGACTATTGACTGTATATCTTGCTTTAAAGGCATTTTACCATGACATCACGCACATTTTTCAAGGCTATGCTTGCAAAATTTGGTGAACAAAAGGTGAGCTGGGTTGGGTTAAGCCTTCTCCTCCTGCTTTTTGTCCTCTTGCACAGCTGGCGTTGGGAGGCCCTCGGGGTCCTGGGGCGTGATGATTGGGAGGAAGCCTTGGTGGCGCAGTTCTGGGCTTGGGGCTATCATCCCAGCAATCCCCCCCTCCATAGTTGGCTGTTGCGCGGCCTGTTAGAGCGTTTTGCGGGGTCTGCTTTGGTTTTTCCAGGGCTGCATTTTGGCTTAATGGCCCTGTCGCATCTTTGTCTATTTGGGGCGGCGCGCCTGTCGGGGCTGTCGGGGCTTTGGGCGTGGTTTGCGAGTTTAGGGCTGGTCTTTTGGCCGGTCTGGGGCTGGGACAGCCTGACCTTATATACCCATTCGATGGCCGCCATCGCCTGTGCCGTCGCCAGCCTTTGGGCGTGGGAGGGTCTAAAAGCGCATAAGCGCGGCGCTTGGTTGGCCTTTGTCCTCGCCTTGGCTTTAGGACTTTTGGCGAAATATGGCCTGGTTTTGTTATTTTTGGCCTATGGCGTCGCAGCCTTTCATCGGTCTCTACGCCCGCAGCGTTGGCGCGTTCTGATAGGGTTGGGCGGCGCGATATTGCTTGCCGGGCCGGTCTTGGCGGTGCAGCCTGGGACAGAGTCCCTTCTTCAGAGTCTCTCCAGCCCCACGGAGACGGCCTTTCTGAGCACCCTATCGCCCTTTGCGGGAGCTGATCGCAGCTTAGAGGCCCTGGCCAATCTCCTGCTGCTCCCTTTCGGCCTCTGTTTGGGGCTTTTTGCCGCCACCCAAAGGGCCACAGGCTGGTCTGTGCAGAGCCCGCAACCACTAGAGCTGTCCCGCTGGCGTGCCTTGATCGCTTTTTTCCAAGCTGGCCCCCATAAAGACCATGGCCTGATGCTTATCTTGGGTCTGGGACTGCTGATATCTTTAGGACTTTTGGGGCTTTTCCCGCGTATTGCCACCCATCATGCGCTGCCGCTGCTGCCTCTTTTCGCTCTGTGGTTGGCGCATTTTTGGCAAAACCGGCTTTGTGACGCCCGCAAATCTCTTTTCGCCAAAAGCGCTGTTGCTGTGTGTCTTGGCCTGATGACGATGGGCGGGCTTGTGACGGCGGGACAAAAAGCGGTGATGTGCCATGGCTTCAATCAGTGCAAAGCCTGGCCCCCACAGCAAGACATCGCCCAGGCGGTCCAAGATTTGGGTTTTACGGACGGTTTGCTGCTTGCCGAGACCGTGGCGCTTGGTGGCGGTCTTCGGCCTTGGCTGTCTTGGGACCGGATCCAGATTATGGTGCCGTCTTATGATGTGCCTTGGGAGCGCTTGCAAAGCGTGTCCTCCCGAGAGTCCCAACCGTGCCTTTTGCTCTGGCGCCTCTCCGCGTTGGACTTTGGCGCGCAAATTCCGGGCTCTTTGCGCCCTTTTTGGCAGGGCGAGGGCGATCCTGATCCTCAAGCGGGCACCAAAATCTTACGCAGCCCAAGCGGTGCTGTCCGGCTGGGTTGGCGCTTTTCGCCCTCGGGACAGGCCTGTTCTTCAGCGAGGAAAAAGGCTTTGGGGCTTGATGTTTTTGAAAAATAGTCCAATGTCAAAGAGACAGTTTGTCGCAGGGTGCGGCAATAAACAGTATTTAGGCCATGCTGCCATATATTAAGCTTATTAAAAGTAGTATGGTTTAAAATCAGTAAGAGCAAAAGCGTGACGCGCCAGAGCAAAGCGGGTTAAAAGGTCTGCCTTTTAAGCCTAAATTTTGCGCAGAAAACAAAGCCATAGAGTCTTTCGCTTCCGCCAAGATGAAAGCGACATGCTATAAGAAAATAAACCGAGATAGGGGACTGTCTATGAATCGCAAAATCGTTCCAGACATTGTGAATGCCCAGACTTTGACAACGCTTCCTGAGACGGCCAATGTCCAGGATGCGGCGAAAGCCATGGCGGAAAAGCGCATTGGGGCCGTGGTGGTCATGGCCGGAACGGATTTGACCGGTATTTTTACGGAGCGTGATATTGTCACCCGTGTTCTTGCGGCGGATAAAGATCCAGGCACAACGCCTTTGTCGGAGGTCATGACCAAAGACCCCCATTTCTTGCCCCCGTCGGCTTCCGCGCGGGAGGCTTTGGAGGTCATGCAGAGCCACCGTTTCCGCCATTTGCCGATTATTGAGGATGGATCTCTTGTGGCGATTTTGTCGATTCGCGACCTTCACGAAGCGGTCATGGGCATGCTGGAGGAAGAGGTCAGCCAACGCGAGCAAATGATGTTCGGCTCGAACCACGGCCTGGCTTAGAGATTAATAAAAGCTTTTTGACAGACTTTTTTTCGAAAAAGTCGCCCCCCATTTTCGCGTAGCGAAAAAAGGCCACTCAAAGACCCTCTAAGCTTGGCCGCAGCGCTTCTCCATGCTTTTGGTTTTCGTATGGCGGCTTTCGGGGAACGGCGTTTGGAACCACCAAGGAACAATCTGTTTTCCGGGCTCTAAGCTACCCTTGGCGCCTTCTTTTCCCAGAACCGATCTTGGCTCAAAAGGCAATTCGCCAAAATAATTAGCTTGCGCATCAAAGTGCTTAGAGCAAAGCGCGATCAGGTGGCGTCACCTGATCGCTTTCGTTTTGCGGCAAAAACAAGAATTTAGAGTCACCCATGACCCAATTTGGTTGTGGATGACTCTAGCCTACTCACCAATATACCTGATCACCAAATTTTTTGGCAAATTGCGCCGCGCGTTCGAGGGTATAGTCCTTCAAAGGGCGTTTCATTGAGTCTGCACCAGATGCAACGGGGATGAGCGAAAAGATGATGAAGAGATTGGCAACAATCAGCCCAAATGGCTTTTCTCTTTGCATGGCATGTTTATTTTTTCTTTTCCAGTCCTGGGATGTCGGGGATTTCTTGCGCTTCTAGGGAAGGCAAAGCAAAGATCCGAACAGGTTCGCTTTTGCTCAGACGCGCCATTTGTCTCTGGGACAGGCGGATCGAGAGAGACTGATGGCGTTGAATGGTATATTCTTCTGGGAATGTAAGTTCTTTTAGCGCGCCATTAATATGGCCAAACGGTAAGAACACAGTGTAAGCTTCTTTAAGATTATTGTTGATTTTGAAAGTTACTTCGCTTTTCGTGAAGTCTATTTCTTGCATAAGTGGATTTTGAGTCTTGTCTTTTATGTGTCTATAAACTTTTCCATTTAGCATAAGTTCTAAAAGAGGGTATGCTGATCCTTTTGTGGGCCCTGCAAAACTGAGAATGAGACTATTGAGAACATCTTCAGTATTTTTGTGATCATAATGAGTGCTATAAGACACAAGTTTAAATGAAGCCTTCATAAAAGATTTTAAGCCTTCTTGATAGCATTCTTGTGCTTTAAATTTTTCCAAATGGTCTCCGATAAGCGTGGTGATTTCAGCTCTGTAGTGATCGCATTTATGCGTATTTGGAATTTCTATGGATAAAGAAGCGGGAAATATAACTTTCTTTCCTTCTTCTGATGTGATCATCTCGACAACATCGAAAAGATAGATCTCATTTTCCATTTTGGCCTTGCAGGCTGACAAAAACAAAGTGATCAAGATTAAAACAATAATTTTGCGCATGACTTTTCTCTTTAATTTATATTTTTCTCTATATTATAAACTCTTTATAGACTTTATGGCGTTTAAAGATCTTTATGTTCTTTATTTTTCTGTGCTTTGGCTTGACTTTCTTTTTTAATCGGTCTGCCAACAGGACAGACATCTTGGACAAAACTATTAAGCGTATTGACGAGATGGTCTTCGATCAAGCTGTAATGGATATATTGCCCTTTTTTCTCGCTCGAAATGAGGCTAGCATTTTCCAGTATAGAGAGATGTTTGGAAAGAGACGGTTTGCTGATTGCGAAGCGGGCGGCAATTTCGCCGGCCGTCATGCTGGAGGCGGAGAGATAACAGAGGATTTTGCGGCGAATGCCAGAAGAGAGGGCTTGAAAGACTTTTTCCATTATAATCCAAGGGAACGCTGTGGCTATTGACGTGGTTTGCCTGGAGTTCTATATTTAGCTTATTAGTTAAATATAGAACTCCAGACCTCAAACTATAAGCGGTGGACCCCATGGAGAGCAAGACCGAAATTCTCTATTTCGTCTATGATGGACATTGCCCGATTTGCCAAATGGGAGCCGATCTCTATAGGCTTCGTCAATCGGTTGGGCAGCTCAAAACCCTTGATGCGCGGATAGAAAAAGACCATCCGGTCATGCAAGACATTGCGCAAGCGAAGCTCAATCTGGATGAGGGCATGGTGATTAAATATCAAAACCACCTCTATCAAGGGGAGGAGGCACTCCATCTCATGGCGGTGCTTGGGGGGGATCAAGGGTGGTTTAATCGGTTGAATAACAGTCTGTATCGCTCAAAAACGATCGCCAAACGCAGCTATCCTTTTTTGAAAGGTGCCCGGAATTTGGCCTTAAAACTCAAAGGATCTGGGAAAATCCGGAATTTGGAGCCATCATGACCACAGCCCCTCCTGTCTTTGCCGCCATTTTCGCAGACAGCTGTGCCGCTCTCCCTCCGGTCATGGTCCAGCATTATGCCCATAGGCCCTATTCTGACGATATGTCAGTTGTGGAAGGCCGGTTGGATATTCGCTGCAATCCCATGCTCAAACCCGCGCTCTGGCTGTCGAGAACGGTGCCGCCCTATAGCCAAACAGATGTTCCGGTCACCGTGCAATTTGCAAGCGCGCCAGACAGTGGCGCGTTCCACTTTAATCGGGTTTTTCACTTCAAGAACCGCAAGCCCTTTCACTTTCGGTCCTCTATGACCCAGCGGCACGGTAATGAGGTGATAGAACGCATGCGCTATGGCCTGCGTTGGCATGCGTTCTATCGTTGGGATGGCGAAAAAGTGACCGTGCGCCATAAGGGCTATTCCTGGTCTGTCGGGCGTTTCAGTCTCCCTTTGCCCTTGACATGGATCATGGGCCGAGGAGAGGCCGAGGAATGGCCTATCGATGAAGCGCATTTTGAGATGAGCGCCCGGATTCTTCATCCGTTATTTGGAAAACTCTATGAATATAAAGGCCGTTTTAAAATAGTACAAACCCTCAAATCTTAAAAAGGGCGATCATCCCTGTGTTCTTTTGAGGGAATGGGGCTTACTACCAACCGACAAAGTCTTTCCGCCTCTTTGGCCGATATTTTGCGCAAGCGCCCGCATGGGCCTAACCGGGCGGCGATCTCAATGGAGGTCTTTACGGAGAAAAAAGACACATTCAGGGAAAGTCTAGAGCCTTTCGCTTTTCAT
>DDLW01000277.1 GCA_002340345.1 Alphaproteobacteria bacterium UBA2562
CGCAAAACGAAAGCGATCAGGTGACGCCACCTGATTGCGCTTTGCTCTAAGCGGTTGGCTTTAGATCATAATAAAGTTCTTTTGCGGCACTGGGGCTGAGGCGGCGATCCGAAAATTGTTCAATCCTGAGAATGCGGATGTGATCGCCATGGGCAAAAGTCAAAATATCGCCAATGCGAATTAAGCGATGGGCTTTGTAAACCCGTTCCCCATTGATGTGGATACGGCCTTTTGCACAGAATTTTGTCGCAAGGCTCCGGCTTTTATGAAAACGCGCTTGCCATAACCATTTATCAAGCCGCATTCCTACCGAGACACAGGACTTCATATCGAGATCATTGCCCACACTGTCCGCCATAGAGCCTCCCGCATATAGAAACTAAAGAGAAAGGTCGTCTTCTTAGAGCAAAGTGGGATTGGGGAGGCCTGATTGCGCCTCAATCCCACTTTGCTCTCTAACGTGCATTCATTAAAGCTTTAAGCCCGGCAAAGGGCTTGTTCCCAGAGGCAGCCTGGAGAGGTGGCCTGCTTGAAGCCTGTTTTTTTTTGTCGGGTCTTGATCTTTTCGCGGTTTTTTTGTTGGGGTGAATCGCTGCGGTTTGCAGACTGCGCTCGTCGCCCATAACAGTCGCAGACTTTAGCGCGGACAGGGGCTGTTGCGGTTTGGATGTTTGCGATTCTGCCCGCCGTGCCTCTTGTTGAGGGGCCTGTGCCTGTTGCTGTGTTCTGGCCTTTCCGGTCTTATGGTCCTTAAGAGGGGGGTGCTGCTGTGGCGTACGATGTTTTTTGCGGTTTTTGTTTTTGTTGTCAGTGCGGCGTTGATAAAGCGCTTCGCTGTGGCCGTCTTCGGTTGCTTTTTGAATGCGTCGATAGCCTAGATCGGCCAAAAGGCCGGCAATATCGGCTTTTTTACATCCTGCCAGGGATAAGAAATCATTTCCGGGGGTGAAAGGCCCTTCTTTGGCCAAATGGCGGGCAGCGGCGGCCAAGCGCTCAACCATATCCAAGCGCACTAGGCAAGGCCCTAGGGGTTGATAGCCCAGGGCACGCCAGTGATTGCGTTCGCTCTCAAGGGCAGGTTTTGCCTCGGAAACCTCAAGGCCATAATCCTGCCTTGCTTGTTGTAAAGCGATGGAGGTCTGGCCCCTTTGGAGCCATGCCGGGGCTTGCAAACTGTTCTGATCCCTTCGCCGCTCGGGGGGAAGATGGCATAAAAGGCTTTTGAAAACCGCAAAATCTGGCTTTAAAAGCAAGGGCATAAAGAGTGTTTCTGTCCCAATACGTACCCCCAATTTGGCCAGGATTTTCCGATCTGCCGGCGTCAGCTGCGCAAGAAAGGGGTCAAGATCACCCCGCGGAAGCGCGCCGAGGCCTTCTTGCAATTGGAACAAAAGACCGCGCAAAGGCGCGCTCATGTCCGTTGTAACAGCGGTCAAAGCAAAAAGACATTTGAATTTTTGCGCCATATGTTGGTCCAGCCAGCGCTCCAAGCGGCGCTGTAGACGATCCCGGAGATCGGTTGCTTCCAAGAAATCATTTCGTGCAATCCGCAAGCGCGGTTTGAGAACATGATCGCCGGCAACAAGATAGGCCAGGGGGTGGGCTGAAAGCCTTGGCGCCCCTGGGGCCGTGTCCTCGTCTTTGGTCTGGGTTTCAGCTATTTGCGGGATAGCAGTGGTTTTTTCCGCTGTCCCAGGTTCAGACAGCCAATAAAAGCGCCCCTCGGCATCCAGCACAATATCATGGTTGGGGGCCTGTTCAAGCCGCCTGATCCTGGCGGGGATTTCATCTTTGAGGGCGCGTCTGGCGGCTGTCATGAGGGCGCGGAATTCTTCTTGCGAGGTTTCGACATCTGGGGAGAATTGCAGCCCCTCCAATTTGCCGACAAAAGCGCCCTCAACCAAAACATCGCCTGTATGGGTGACAGCCCCTAAAAGCGTTTCACGGTCTTGCAAGGCGCGGGTTAAGAGTGCAGCGCGGCGATCGACAAATTTCTGGGTCAAACATGCATGGAGAGCATCAGAGAGACGGTCTTCGATCTGCCGGGTTTTCTCACGCCAGGCCGCAGAATCTGCAAGCCAATTTTGCCGATGTGTGATGAACGTCCAGGTCCGAATCTGGGCCAAACGATGGGTGAGGGTATCGATATCGCCTTTGGGGCGATCGATGCGTTTGAGATGATGGCTGATCCAGTCTTCTGGCAAAAGGCCATTGCCCTTGGTCAAATGGAGAAAAGTCTGCTGTAAAAGGCGATTATGGCTTTCGGACAGAACTTTTTGGAAATCAGGAATTTGGCAAACATCCCAGAGCAAGGCGAGGGTTGAGCGATGTTTGGCGATATCGACAATCTCTTTTTCCCGAGACAGCTGGAGAAGCGCCAGATAATCATCGGATTCGCGCACCCGGCGTAACACAGGGTCCGGGCTATGGGCTTCCAAAGATTTGATCAAGGCCGTAAGATTTTGGAAATTCAAATGGCTATTGCGCCAAAAAATATGGCGTAAAGGCTTGAAGTCATGGGTTTCAACGGCGTCTACAATCTCGGGGTCCAAAGGCCCGACCTCCGAAAGCGTACCAAAGCTGCCATCGGCCATATGGCGACCCGCACGTCCTGCGATCTGGGCGATTTCTGGGGCCTGTAAAGGCCGCATATGGCGACCATCAAATTTACGCAAACCCGCAAAGGCCACATGGTCGAGGTCCATATTCAAGCCCATGCCAATGGCATCGGTCGCGACCATGTAGTCGACATCACCAGATTGGTAAAGTTCAACCTGGGCATTTCGGGTGCGGGGGCTGAGGGCCCCTAAAACAACGGCGGTGCCGCCCCGGCTGCGGCGGATGAGCTCCGCCATATGATAGACGTCTGAGGTGGAAAAGCCAACAATAGCGCTGCGGGGGGGCAAGCGGGTGAGTTTCTTGACACCGCTATAGCTGAGGGTGGAGAACCGGGGGCGTGTTTCGAATTCGGCATCGGGGATCAATTGACGAATCATTGGCCGCATGGTTTCGGCGCCAAGGAACAGGGTCTCCCAGGTTCCGCGCGCATGAAGCAGGCGGTCTGTAAAGATATGGCCGCGCTCTGGATCACCACAGAGCTGGATCTCATCAATGGCTAAGAAATCAAAGCGGCGCCCGACGGGCATGGATTCTACGGTGCAGACAAAATAGCGGGCTTGGGGGGGAATGATTTTCTCTTCCCCGGTGAGGAGCGCCACATGGCTTTTGCCTTTTTGGCGCACAATGCGGTCATAATTCTCGCGCGCCAAAAGACGCAAGGGAAATCCAATGACACCACTTCCATGCCCGAGCATGCGCTCGAGGGCGAAATGCGTTTTTCCTGTGTTCGTGGGTCCGAGAATCGCTAAGATTCTGGGGACATCGGGGCGCATCTTTTCCATCTCATTTAGAATTACTTTTCTTGATCGAAAATTCAAGCGAAAGAGTTATGACAAAGACGCTTCCCTTTCCCTTACTGGGGTGGTCATTCCTTAGGAAGAGCGTGCTAAAGAGCAAAGCTGGTTAAAGTGG
>DDLW01000060.1 GCA_002340345.1 Alphaproteobacteria bacterium UBA2562
CTTCTGAGCCGCCTACGCGGCGGTAAACGGGGGGCAGGTTCAGGAATTGGGGCTTGTGAGCTTCTGAGCCGCCTACGCGGCGGTAAACAAGATCGGGAAATAAGCACGGCACACCGGACGCTTCTGAGCCGCCTACGCGGCGGTAAACCTTTTCGTCGTCGTGTGCAGCTCGCACCAGAACTTCTGAGCCGCCTACGCGGCGGTAAACCGCTGGGGGCAACGCGATATCGAATGCCGTGCCTTCTGAGCCGCCTACGCGGCGGTAAACGAGGAAAAGCGACATCTGCGGAGATTGGCGAACTTCTGAGCCGCCTACGCGGCGGTAAACATATATATTTCGGCGCGAATGGAGTGACCGGACTTCTGAGCCGCCTACGCGGCGGTAAACTAGAGATTTTCCTCAGAGAGGCTTTTGGGATCATAGGGTTAGGGGGGAAAACTGTCAAGGAGGAATGTTTTGGGGTGGTTTTGTAAAGTGTTGATCTTAAAAAGAAAATTTTGAGGCTGAAAAACATTCCTCTGGCAAAGGGTAATGCGGGTCCTTTTAAACTTTGGAGAATACAACTTTCCATTCAGAAATGCCTAAAAGTCGTGAAGGATGCATTAACTCTTAGATAGAGCTTAGGCAGAATAATGATTTTTATAGGTTATGAATTCTCTTGATATCAATGACGATAAAACCGGTGAGGCTGATCTATCAAAAGATCAAATATTTGGCACGAAACAGCCTTCACTTGGCAGCCAGTAAAACCTCTAAGAGACGCTTGACAAGCCCGTTGCGATGGCTGGAAGGCGGCCAAACCGCATAGATATTGAGGGTGGAGAGAGACCATTGGGGCAGCACCCGCACCAGGCGACCAGCAGCCAAATCATCTGCGATCGCCAGCAAAGGAAGTTTTTGCAGGCCAAGCCCACCAAGAAGAGCCGATCTGGCGCTGCTGATGCTATTGACCAGAAGACGCGATTGTTCACAACGCACGGTGACTTCTTCTTGGCCATGGTGCAAAACGAATGTATCGGCCAGCATGGAGAGCCGCACAAAGTCGCAACGGACCAAATCGTTGGGGTGGTGTAACGGCCCAACCGCATCCAGATAGGCTGGGGCTGCGACCAATAAGCGCTCGAATGTACCGATTTTGCGACAGCGCAAGCTGCTGTCCGACAATTGCCCTAAACGGATCGCCATGTCGATACCCTCTGCCACCAGATGGGCCTGGCTGTCGCTGCTTTCTAGGGTAAGGGCGACATTGGGATAGCGATGAGCAAAGCGCCAGAGAGCTTTTTCTTGCGGGCTATTTTCGAGAAAAGTTGGTGTGCTGATGCGCAGAGCACCGGCGGGGTCTGTGCTGCTCTCGGCGATGGCGTCCAGCCCTTCTTCGGCGGCTTCGACCATGCGGCGGGCGGCTTGGTGTAATTTTTCACCATCATAGGTTAAGGACAGAGCACGGGTGGAGCGGTGGAACAGGGACACGCCATGGCGGTCTTCTAAAGCTTTGACATGGTGACTGACCACCGAGGTTGAAAGTTGCAACGCGCGGCCTGCGGCGCTGAAACTACCGGCTTCGGCCACTTTGGCGAAAATGGCGAGGGCCCGCACATCGTCGATCATGGGATTCAGCTTTCGATTTCATGAGATTGTTTTTCCAATTTATCTCACCTGGTCAAACAATACAAACCGTCATAATTTCAAAACCAACAACCATCCTATTCTTAAAGCAAAGCGCGATCAGGTGGCGTCACCTGATCGCTTTCGTTTTGCGGCAAAAACAAGACTCTAGAGTCATGCGCGATTTAGGTTTGATCGCGAATGACTCTAAATCTCACTTGACGGAACCCTAACATGTCCCTCTCCCAATCCATCAGCCATGTGCAAACCCCTAAAGCAGAACAATATTTGCAGCAGCTTTGCAAACATTTTGGTCATAAAGTGCCTGTGACATTCAATGCGCAACAAGGCAGCATCACCTTGCCTTTTGGTCATTGCCAGCTCTCGGTCCAAGATGGGGTCTTGACCCTTGCTGTTTCAGGGGAAGATCGCGGCAAGCTCGAACAGGTTATTGGCAGCCATTTGGAGCGTTTTGCTTTTCGGGAAAATCTCACTGTCACTTGGAACGCTGAGCGCAAAGCTGGTTAAAGTGGGCGCCCCTTTAACCCTGCGTTTTGCGGTGAAAACAAAAATATAGAGCCTTTCACCGGCTTTCATTAAAAGCGAAAGGCTTTGGCCTTGTCATCCCCTTGAGGAAAAAAACCACGATGACTTCTCTTGCTGTTTGTGCGGCCAGCGGCCAGCTGGGCCGGGCTGTCATTACCGCTTTGATCGCCAATGGCCAGACCCCCATCGCCCTGGCCCGCAGCCCAGAAAAAGCCAAGGATCTTGGGGTTGAGATACGCCCAGGTGACTATAATGACCCTACAGCTTTAGAGCATGCACTTCAGGGGGTTGAACGGCTTTTGCTGATCTCTGGCATGGATGCACCGGAAAAACGCATTGGCCAACATCGCAATGTCATTCATGCGGCGCAAAAAAACGGTGTCCAAAAGATCGTCTATACCAGCATTCAAGGTGCTAGAACGGGGAATGCTTTTTCCCCCATTGTGCAGAGCAACCGACAGACAGAGCAGGATGTGCGAGAGAGTGGTTTACACTAGGTGATTGGTCGCAATGGCCTCTATATCCAGCCGGATTTTGAGGCGCTCGATGGGTATAAAGCAGCGGGCCGAATTTTAAATTGCGCTGGCGATGGGCCTTGCGGCTACACAACACGCCCGGATTTGGCTGCCGCTTATGCCAATTTGCTTTGTGACGATCGTCATTATGGCCAGGTCTATAATTTGCATGGGGCGAGTCTTACCCAGGCACAATTGGCAGCCCATTTCAACCGGGCCTTTGGCACTGATTTGTCTTATCAGGAAGAAAGTTTCGAGGCGTTCTGCCAGCGCTCGATTGCCTCTCACGGCTCTTTTCTGGGCACCGTCATCGCTGGGATCTATCAAGGCATCCAACAGGGGGCGTTCCACAATGAAAGCCACTATGCCCAGGCTGCTGGTCGGTCTCCGCAAAGTTGGGAGGCGTATTTTGCTGCCCAGGCCGCCGCTTATGCAAGGGCAATATCTTAAAGACCTCTGCATAAT
>DDLW01000281.1 GCA_002340345.1 Alphaproteobacteria bacterium UBA2562
CTCTAGAATCTTAATTTTTGCCGCAAAACGCATGATTAAAGGGGCTGCCACTTTAACCAGCTTTGCTCTCGTGTCTTTACGAAAGCAAAGCGTCATGAGGTACCAACTCTACTCACTTTCCTTTTATCGTAAAAACAAAGACATACAGTATTTTTTCTACGTCAGCAGAAAATCAAGATACTGCATCTTCCAAATAAAAAACTTAGCAAACCCACTTTTTGCTTACATTACTTTTCATGACAAGCAATGCTTTATTCTGAAACGACCGCAAAAACATTGGGTTTACCCGGCAATTTTGTCTGAACAGCCATAGTGCTTTTTACGATCACACCGATTAGGCTACTTAATTGGTCAAATATTTCGCAAATTGGCAAGATGTTTTTACCAAAATCTCGCCTAGCAGAAGAGGATTGGTATGTGTGCGCGACATAAATCCCTCAATTTTCGTTTTCGCTTCACAGCCGACCTTGGGTGATATGTCACATACTTTAAGGCTTTTCAATCTTATGCGAAATATTAGATCGCAAAAGCTCCTCTTTTGCAATTTTTATTGCCGAAATATACTCTTTTTTATAGGTTAAATGCAAAGTGATCTTGATCAAAAAAGCAAGATTTATCACTTCCCCTTAGGTCACAGCACTGAGTATGTGAGAAAGGGGCTGTATTTATACAGTTATATAGAGAAAATTTATGAAAAAATAACCTTAAACACGAATATCTGCGATCAGCTAAAATTTAACTTTCATTTTCGCCGGAGAGATTCGAGACCCAACGATCAATGGTCTTCGCATGCTCATTAATCATTTTCGCGCCGAGTTTTTGCAAACTCTCAATATTTTTCTCGCTCGCATCATCTAAGGCGGATTTAACCCCTTGAATGCCTGTTATTTTAGGATCTATTGCGATATCAATGCGATCATATGTGCCGAGATTATAAGATTTAAACAGCTGCGCCATTTGCTCATGCGCCGTCGACGAGGCATGGCCAACCATAGAATGGAATAAAGGGCGCATCCAGGCTGCAGGCCCCCAGCTCTTTGACTCTTTATACGGAATTATGTCCGCACAAGAGGCTGAACCCAATGAGAGAATGTCGAATGTCGTGCCTGCTGGATATATTTTTAAAGCCGATGAAAAGGCCTGTTGCGTTGGATTATTCGCAACAATCCCCCCATTCACTAAGGCATAGGTTCGACCCTTTGGATCAGAAATAGGGTCGACAAGGACAGGTGGAAAATAACTTGGGGTTGCGGTTGTCGCACGTACGACATCGCGCATCATGAAATCAAATTCTCCGACAGATTCTTTCGGGTCGAGATAACGACCCTTTGCCTTCCAGCTTTTAAAAAGAAGTGCCTGCTGGGCTTCTAGATTATAAGCGGTAATCAGGAGTTCTGTACCCTTGACGCAATCAGATAATCTTGCATCTTTAAAAAAATCTTCTAATAAATTTTCAAATTTCTGGGGGTCATATTGTGCTTCTGCTAGTTTGCTAATATTCATTATTTTCAAAAGAAGGTTTTTTGAAAATATATCTTCACCATTATCCATAAAAAAACTTAGCAAGTCTTTTGCGGCATAGGGTTTCTTTTTCCCAGGGCGCGGCGTTGCAAGACCAGCAGCGAGCAGCCCCCCTGTTGCGGAGCCAGCAATTATATCAAAATGTTTATAAAGAGGCTTGACCGTTTTATTTTCCAAATATGTCAAGACCATGGCTGGAAGAATAGCGCGGATTCCGCCCCCATCAATGGAGAGAATGCGTATATTTTTTGGCTCAGCCATCATCTTACCCCTTACCACAGCCTTATTCAAAGATCTTCAAGGCATGTCTTATCCTGTAAGATGGCAAAATGAAGCTGAATGTTCTGAGCTAAAAGCCATTTAGCGCCATTAAGCTTTTCTTTCGCACGCTCAAATGCAAAGAAATTTGCCGTCCACCCTGTATAAAGAGCCTAAGACAATTTCTTTTTAATAACGATTTATTGATAGTTTCATGTCGGTCGTATAACCCATTGTTATAAAAAGAAATTAAAAGAAGAAATGTCAAAAAATCTTCTGATCGCTTTGAAAAGAATGGCAATCATGGAAAGTTCTCTTATCCTAAAAAGTCTCAATCGGCAAAGCTTGGCAGTAATCATCAGAGATAAAATGAGCCATAAACAGATTACACTCAATAAAACGAAATCCGACACACTGCAATCAAAAGTAGATTTCATGTCATCTTATGATATATTATAATGGTTGTATTCATGATATAATCTTGATTTTATTCTTACAGGTTCCAATTTCACCGAAGCGCAATCAAGCAAAAGCATGCTGTTAAACTCTATGCCTGTATTAAAGGTGACCTATGACGTGATGCCCCTCCAACGTTGGGGATAAATCACAGGTCATTCATAGGTCTTTCCGTTTGCTATCATCCTTGCAAAACATTTACTGGCAATGTGCCATGATTCTAGAGACCGACAAAATTTCAACTATTCATCGCAATATAGATTGCGAATACCACATAAGGTTCGTTTTAAGTCTTTCCGGAGTTATGTGGCCTCTGAAAGATTTAAGATGTTGGGATAAAATTTAGCTCGCTGTTTTCGCACTGCTGGTACAGCGGAAGTCGATTTCAAAGGTCGATTAATAAGAAAGCGGATATATCATGAATAAACAGACTCCCACTGCAGAATCTCAGTTTGCCCAGGAACGCGTCAATGAGTGAAATAGCGCCTTTTGGAACGAGCTTTGCGGGCGCAAGCTAGCCGAGTCACTTGGCATCAGATGATAGCCAGCAAAGCCTAAAGTGCTTTGACGATTGATATATGGATCTTTACTCGTATCTCAATAAGCATATTCCATTTTCCGAATTGCCAAGAAAAAAGTGCTGGGGATAGGTCTTGGTTACGGAACGGTCGCACAGAAGATTATGGAAAGTGGGGCGATTTACAGCGGCCTCGATATTGCGGCTGGTCCTGTCCATATGGCAAATCACCGCGCCTCTCAAATTCAAGCCCATGGAGAAGCACTCCAAGGGAATGCATTACAGGCCCCCTTTGAGGATGCGACATTTGATTTTGTCATAGCCATTGGTTCGTTACACCATACAGGAGCACTGGATGTCGCATTGGGCGAAGTTCATAGGCTTCTCGTGCCAGGCGGCAGCGCCATGGTCATGGTTTACAATTCTCTGTCATATCGCCAATGGACAGCTGCACCACTTAAGACTGTAAAGCGAATATTCAGCGACCCTGATCTTTATGTCAGTCATAACGAAAATAGCGAGAGGATGCGGAACGCATATGATATAAATACCGATGGCAGCGGAGCCCCACAAACTGAATTTGTAACTCCAACAGAATTTAGAGCGCTAGAGCGTTTCTGATTTTGAGGGAATCGTTATGGGTTTCTTTGTTTGTTGTTTTGTGATTCACTCTTCTGGCTGGGGCAGGAGGCCAGTATGAGATGACATCTCCTCTTTCCAA
>DDLW01000093.1 GCA_002340345.1 Alphaproteobacteria bacterium UBA2562
CCTCCGGCGGCCAAAGGGCCTTGGGCCCTTTGGGATCCCGTGACTTTTGGATGCAAGGATGTTGTCATCATGTTTATTTTGGGTCTCACAGGCTCCATCGCGATGGGGAAGAGCACGCTTGCAAAGGTTTTGCGGCGCTGGCATATCCCCGTCCATGATGCCGATGCCACCGTTCATGCTCTTATGGCGCCAAAGGGAAAGGCGGTGCCATTAATTGAAAAGCGCTTTCCAGGGGTCATGGCACAAAATGGGGCCATTGATCGCCAAACGTTAGGACGTCAGGTCTTAGAAGACGAGACATCCTTGAGAGATCTGGAGGCTATTCTCCACCCTTTGGTCAGGGCGCAGGAAAAAGCTTTTTTAAGACAGGCGGCGCGGCGTCGAGAGCGCTTGGTTGTTCTGGACATTCCTTTATTGTTTGAGACGGGGGCCGAAAAGCGCTGTGATGCGATCATGGTGGTTTCAGCGCCAGCCTTTTTACAACGCCAAAGGGTTTTGCGCAGACCAGGCATGACAGAGGAAAAATTAGAGGCTATTTTAAAACGTCAAACAGATGATCGCCTCAAAAGGCGAAAATCAGATATCGTGATTCTGACTGGAATAGGCTATTTTCCCGCGATAAGACAATTGAGATCCTATCTTAAGACAATAAGATAGGATCTTTCAAAGTCTCGCTTTCCAAAGGCCATGTTCTTTGGGCCGTCGGCAGCCTGCAATTGAGGAAGAAATATGCGTGAAGTGGTGCTTGATACGGAAACCACGGGGCTTGATCCGAACAAAGGGGATCGTATCGTT
Organism: Alphaproteobacteria bacterium UBA2562; assembly: GCA_002340345.1. Lineage (GTDB taxonomy): Bacteria > Pseudomonadota > Alphaproteobacteria > UBA2562 > UBA2562 > UBA2562. Next base: position 796 of record DDLW01000093.1, read on the forward strand.
GAGATTGGCTGTGTTGAAATCTTGAATCATATGCCGACGGGGGAAATATATCATATCTATATTGATCCTGAACGTGATATGCCCGAAGAAGCCCAGGCGGTTCATGGCCTTTCGATTGAATTCTTGCGAGATTTCAAGCCATTCCGTGATATCGTCCAAGGGTTTGTTGATTTTATCGGTGATTCAAAGCTTGTGATTCACAATGCAAGCTTTGATATGAAATTTATCAATGCAGAGCTGATAGGATGCGGTCGAGACCCGTTGCCCATGGATCAAGCGATTGATACGTTAAAGATCGCCCAGCAACGTTTTCCAAGACAGAAAGTGAATCTGGATTCGCTCTGTAAGAGATTCGGTATTGATAACGCGAATCGCGTATATCACGGGGCGTTGCTGGATGCGGAGCTGTTAGCAGCAGTTTATTTGGAGCTCATCGGCGGCCGAGAGCCAGGTTTTGAATTGGCGTCCCAAACAAAGGCGGTCCAAAAGCGCACAGGGGCACAGCAGCGTTCACAAAAAGTGCGCGTGTCAAGACCGCATGCGGCTCTTGCTGAAGAGCTTGTGGCGCATGAGGCGCTTTTGGATGGTTTAAAGGATCCTCTTTGGCGGCGGCTTTAACGTACAGTATTTTTCGCTGACGCGAAAATGAGCGCCTTTTTCGAGAAAAAAGTCTTTCAAAAAGCTTTTGTGCCTTTAACTGCGGGGGGCTTTTTTAAAAGGCCCCCCTGATATCATATGTGTCAAGGCGCTGGCGGTTTAAGCTTCGGAATTTTCTTTTTCGCCCTCTTCTTCAGCCAAACGGCGGCGATACAGATCCGCAAAATCGATTGGATTAATTAAAAGAGGCGGGAAGCCACCATCACGCGTGCATTCTGCGACAATGGCGCGGGCAAAGGGAAAAAGCAATCTAGGGCCTTCGATTTGTAATAAAGGATCAATGGCTTCTTCGGGCACTTGGCCGAGGGTGAAAACACCGCCATAGCTTAATTCGACAAGGAAGAGGGTTTTGTCTTCTTGCTGTGCTTCGGCTTGAATAGAAAGAATGGTTTCATAGATATTTTTGTCTAGATTGCGCGTTTGCACATCAACATTGACACCGATGGCCGGGGTCGATTGCATTTGGGTCAAGGACATAGGCGCATTTGGGTTTTCGAAAGAGAGGTCTTTCACATATTGCGCATTAATGACTATGGGCAGCCCTGGTGCAGCGGCTTTGTTGGTATCTTCTGCGGATTGGCTATCCGTCATCCTTGGTCTCCGTGGGCATGGGGTGTCTTAGAAAGTTGAGAGCAAAGCTCGTTAAAGGGGGAGCCCCTTTCATGATGGGTTTTGCGGCAAACAAAAATCTACGGTTTTCCGCGATATATCCTGATCGCGGGAGACTGTACTGTATATGGACAGAAATTAAAAGCTTTCCAAAGGACAAGTCCTTTGGTTGCAAAAGGCAGGAAAAATTAAAAGACGGTCTTACAGGGATCTCAAACGAAGTGACATTTTGTGTCTGAAAGGGCTTATGAGAGTCAATGGCTTTCCGAAGGGGGATCTGATTTTTTCTCTGGGGGGGAGGACTTAGCCCATTTTGAGGGTTTTGCGGCTGTTTCACGATCGAGATGGTCTGGATCAAGGGGAGGGGTTTCCTCCACAGTTGTGAAGTCTCCATCGATTGTGGGGCCAGGCCGTCTTTGGGGCGGTGGTTGGTGATCAAAAGGATGAGGGTGCCCAGGCTGTGGATGGACTGAAAATTGCCCTCTCGCTTTAAGAGCGTTCATAAGACTGCCCCCTATGGCTTTGCGCATTGGGGGGATCAGCAGGAGAAAGCCAAAGCTGTCGGTTAAAAATCCTGGCGTGAGCAATAAAGCACCGGCAAATAGTAAACAGGCGCCATCAAAAATATGCTGTAGCGGCATTTCTTGACGGGCCAGGCTTTCTTGGGCGCGACGCAAGGTCGCAATGCCCTGGGCGCGAAGCATCGCCGTGCCGATAATGGCCGTTATGAAAATGGCGGCTAAGGTCGCAACAAGACCAATTTCATCACCAATAAGGATGAAAAGACCGATTTCGATCATGGGGATAATGATGAAGGCAAGGAAAATGAAGGCTGCCATGCTTGCTCTTTTTTCATGAAGGGCTTATCTAAAGCAAAGACCAAAAGAAATCATAGGCATTTTTTGAGGCGCTTTGCACAGGGATGACTAATATTTTTTAACATAGGGTGCCTCAGAAAAGATCCCTAGCTTTTTTTAGTGTTTTTTGGATAGGGAGAGGCTTTATCTCTTGCAATTTTTTATCGTGATAGAGATATCTATCACAGACAGGAAAGCCTCTCATGCATTGACGCAAACACAAGATTCAGTGAAAATGATGTGCTTGGGAAAGTAAACGCATTGCGTCGAACATCTTTTTATCGTTATACGCTGACACGGGAATAGAGCGATCTGCCATGAGTGATCCAGTTTTTGATATTTTGTTTTTTGCGCTCTTGGCGGCCTTCGTGGTTTATCGGTTGCGCAGTGTTTTGGGGAAGCGCACCGGCCATGAGAAAAGCCGAGAAAATCCCTTTTCTACAGAAGAACAAGCCAATGACCGGGATGACAATGTTATTCAGCTTCCGCGTCGGACGGACACTGAAGAAAAAGAGGAGTATGCTGACGCGCTAGAGTCTGAACATACCGAGACAAAAGCAAGCCCTGAAGCTTCAAAAATAGAAGGCTCTGTTCCAGATCTTCCAGGTGTAAAAGCCATCCAGGAAAAAGATTCTCATTTTGATCCTGCTGCTTTCCTGGAAGGGGCGCAATATGCTTTTGAAATGATTGTCGATGCTTTTGCGACAGGCGATCGTGAGCAATTAAAGCCTTTACTCTCTGACGAAGTCCTGCGCAATTTCACACAAGCAATTGATGAGCGTGAAAATCGCGGGGATGTCCTCTCAACAACGCTTGTTGAATTTAAGTCTGTCACTTTGAAAGAAGCGAGCCTCGAAGGACAAACCGCTTTTGTCACAGTGGGATTTGTCACAGGTCAAATCAATGTTGTGCGTGACAGTGATGGCAAAGTTGTCGAAGGCGATGTTGTCGAGATTGAAGAAATTAAAGACAATTGGACATTTGCCCGTAATACACGATCTTCAAATCCCAATTGGACTTTGGTTGCAACAGCAAGTGAAGACGATGCAGCTGAATCGCCTTAAAAACTTTTAGCTCTCATCCCTTTTGCGGCAAAAACCAAAATGGAGAGCTTTTCACCTGATTCAGGAAAAAAGCAAAATGCTGTAAAAAGCGTCCATGAAAATTGGGCGCTTTTATTTTGTTAACCATATGGCAAGAGCTGGCTGGCATTCTTTACCGGTGTTTAACCATAAAACGGTTTTACCTCACCTCTGAAACCGTGGAGACCGGCCCCATGGAAGCCCAGCAAATCGATAGCGCTTCTTCTCTCGCGATCACGACATCAAAGTCAGTCAAAATCCCTCATAGCGCGCAAACAAAATTAATATATGCTTGTGTGTTTGGAACTGCTTTGCTTCTGGCAGGCTGTGGAGACCGTTATGGGGGCACAACAGCACCGCAAACCGGGCCAAAACCGAGCACAGGGCAAAGCAGCGGTACGGTCATAACACAACCGAAACCACAACCGAAACCACAGCCAAAACCGCCAAAACCCACGATTCCTCCCGTTGAGCCGCCGAAAGAGGATCAGCTCTCTCTTGCCCCGTCTTCCTACGCCATGTTGCCAGGATGGTCGGGGGATATGCAAGGATTTGCCCTTGGGGCTTTCCAGCGTTCTTGTAAAAAAATGATGCCGCAACCGGATGACCGTGCCATTGGGGGTCAGGATATTCCATCAACATTTGCCGATTGGAAACCGCTATGTCGAGAAGCGGCCCAAATTTCCCATAAAGATCAGGCGCGGGCGCGGTCTTTTTTTGAAACCCGATTCCGTCCCTTGAGTGTCAGTAATAATGGCAATCCGCAAGGGTTGTTTACAGGTTATTATGAAGCGGAATTGAAAGGATCATTAAAGCGTTCGCCGGAATTTTCAGTACCGCTTTATCGCCGGCCTGCAGATATGGTTGATGTGGATTTAGGCTTATTCCGCAGCACATTACGGGGGCAAAAAATCACGGGCCGGGTGGATGGTCGTCGTTTCATTCCTTATTATAAACGCGGTGAGATTGATCAAGGGGCCTTAAGAGGTCGCGGGGAAGAGCTTTTATGGGTTGATGATCCTGTGGAAGCCTTGTTCCTTCATATCCAGGGATCTGGTCGCGTTGTTTTACCGAATGGTCGTGTATTACGCGTTGGTTTTGATGGTAAAAATGGCTACCCTTATAGCTCCATTGGCAAGGAACTTGTGCGGCGTGGGGAAATGGAGTTGTCGCAAGCGTCTATGCAAGGCATTAAGGCTTGGGCAAAGAAAAACCCAGCAAAAGTGCGGGAGATTCTTGCCCATAATGAGTCTTATGTCTTTTTCAAACTTCGTGAGGATGCAACAGGAGGTCCCATTGGCGCGCAAGGTGTTCCTTTGACAACAGGGCGGAGTTTGGCTGTTGACCGAAAATTCTTGCCTCTTGGCGTGCCGCTTTGGCTTGATTTGCCTTATAAGGGCGCGCCTGGGGAAAGAATTCGCCAATTGGTGATCTCGCAAGATACGGGAGGGGCGATTAAAGGGCCCGTCCGGGGTGATTTCTTCTGGGGCTATGGGGAGCAAGCAGGACAGCTCGCCGGTCGTATGAAATCAAGAGGTCGGTATTATCTTTTGCTCCCCCGCCCTGTCGTCGCGCGCATGTTCCCTGGGGCTTAGAGCAAAGCGCGATCAGGTGGCGTCACCTGATCGCTTTCGTTTTGCGGCAAAAACAAGATCATAGAGCCTTTCCATTGATTCAATATAAAAAAGAAAGGCTCTAGAGTCATTCGCGACTTAGGCTTGATCGCGAATGACTCTAGCTGTTATTCAACGCGGCCCACATCTCTTGATC
>DDLW01000315.1 GCA_002340345.1 Alphaproteobacteria bacterium UBA2562
ACATTGAGGAAGAAATTGGAAGCTTGAATCTCAACAGACCCTAGAGCAAAGCTGGTTAAAGTGGCAGCCCCTTTAACCATGCGTTTTGCGGCAAAAACAAGATTATAGAGCCTTTCCATTGATTCAATATAAAAAAGAAAAGCTCTAGACTGCGAATGAGATCTGGCCTGACGCACCCGCGTAATACCACCGACAAAAAGAGAAGCCGGTGTGGCGCTTGAGCAAAATATGAAGTCGCCCGTTAACAGATGCTGACGGTTTGGATTTCCGGGCTTAATCGGCTGAGAATTTGAGCCAAAATTTTGGTAAAAAGCCTCCTCACATGTTTTTATAGAATTTTGTTTTCTCTTTTAATCAGCAAAAATCCTTAAGCTTGCAGGATATTTGTTGTTTACAAACGTTGGTCAAATTTTATTTCGATGCGGCGATTGGCCTGATAGGAAGCTTCAGACTCCCCATTTTCTAAGGGGTGGAAAGAGGCAAAGCCTGCGACAGCCAATCTCTCAGGCATAATGCCTTGAGAAATAAGATATTCAACCACTGAAATTGCGCGTGCTGTCGAAAGCTCCCAATTTGATTGAAACCGGTTAGACCGCATAGGCCGTTTATCGGTATGGCCATCAATTCTGAGAATCCAATCAATCGATTCTGGAATATCCTGAATAATCTGTTTGAGGCTTTCGGCGAATTGGGAGAGTTGTTCTTGACCTTCCTTCCCTAAAGACGCAGAACCGCTTTTGAAAAGGACCTCGGATTGGAAGACAAAACGGTCGCCAAGGATTTTGACGTCACGACGTTTGCCGAGAATGGCTCTTAATTTTCCAAAGAACTCAGAGCGGTATTGTGCCAGTTCAGCGACTTTATCAGCCAGTGCCCGGTTGAGCTTTTTACCAAGGTCGAGGATTTGGATATTTTGTTTTTTGATTTCGCTTTCACGGGCATCAAGAGCGTTATTGAGACGGGCAATATCTTGTTGAAGAACAGAAATATTCTGTTGCAATATTTTAATCTTTTCTTCTCTTTTTGAAAGAGAGCTCGTTTTATGGTTGTTTTGAGTCAGTAAATCTTCTATTCGCAATTCTTTTTGTTTGATTTTTTCTTGTGCGAGCAGCGTTTTATTTTGAGATTCTTGTAACTCAGAGAGCAATTTCATATTGTCTTGGCGAAGCTGGGCTTGCGCGCCTGTTAATGTGCTAAGATCGGCTTCCAATTGCTGGCGAACTTTTGTGAGGGCGTTGATATCTTGTCGCAAACGTTCCATTTCAAGGAGACGGAGCGTTAAAGTGCGCTCATTAAGAGACAGGTTTTCTTCCAATTTCGACTTTAAATCTTCTAAAGAAGAAATTCTTGCAGCTAAAATTTCATTGTTTTTTGTCAGGCTGGTCACTTTTTCTTCTAAAGCGATCGCTTGACCTTGGCTGGCTTGTAAAGACTGGAAGGTTTTAGAGAGCTTTTCTTGTAAGGCAGCCCCTTGGGCCTGGCTATCCTTAAGGATTTTTTCTTGGTCTTCATAAGCGCGTTTTTGTGTTGCTAGGAGGGCTTCTGTTTCTGAGAGTTTTATTTGCAAAGTTTCTTGCTGTGTAGATAAAATACTAAAGTTGTTTTCCAAAAGAAAAAATTTGTTTTCTAGAGCTTGTTTCTCAGAACGTTCAAAAGCAAGATCTTCTGCTAAAAGAGCAATTTGGTCTTCTAAAGCGATTAAAGCTTTATCTTTCCCGGAAATGGCATCTGTTAAAAGAAATTGCGTCAAAACAAAAGCCATAAGGACAAAAATAATGACCATGAGTAAAGAGGCGAGAGCATCAACAAAACCAGGCCAAATGTTCAAGGTCTCGCGGCGGCGAGGAGAGGGCATCTTTAAACACTCCCTTGGCCAGGGCCACGCGGTGTTTTTGATGTGGCATTATTTTGAGCGCTTAATGTTCGTGTCAACAGGCGAATTTCACCGCGAATTTGTTCTGCCATATCTTCATGGCCGCGTTGTAGGTCACGGGCAATATGGGTGACAACAGTCTCAATATTCCGCAAATGGGACCGGGTTGAGTCATCAAGGGTAATTTTACCGTCCGCAAGAGTGGCCAGAGCATCGGCCAGTCTTTGATAATGACTGGCCATCTGTTGATTGAGCGCATGCTGTTCGGAAATTTGCTCGGAGAGAACAGATAATTTCTCTGTCAATGAAATGACATTATGATTGGCAACAATACGGCTTTCTTCACCACGCGCGAGAGATCTTTGTAAAGCTTGTAGACTTTCAGCCGTTTGCTCTAAGAGAGCCTCCAAATAGGCTGGAATCGGTTGATCACTGTCACTGGCAAAGCCGCTGCTTGTTGTCAGTTTTGTGAGACTGGCGAGCCATTCTTCTAATTCATTATAGAAGCGGTTTTGGGCTTGTGCGGCTTGCAACTCCAGGAAACCTAAAATAAGCGACCCGGCAAGCCCGAAGAGAGAAGAAGAGAACGCTGTTCCCATGCCAGAAAGAGGGGCTGTGAGACTATCCCGGAGCCCGTTAAAAATGCTGGCAGCATCTTCGCCATTTAAAGATAAATTGCTGATAGCCGCACTGACGGAATAGACAACATCCAATAATCCCCAAAAAGTACCAAGAAGGCCTAAGAAAATCAAAAGGCTAACCATGTAACGAGAGGTATCTCGACGTTCTTCAAGACGGGAGGCAATACTGTCCAATAAGGTATTTTTTGAGGTTGGTGATAAAACGAGTTTGGGATTGTCTTCATCCTCATGGCGGTTACTCAACATTGTCGCCATAGACCCCAGGAGGGAAGGCTGCCCATGGGAAAGATCAAATCTGTCCGTACGAAAGGCTTCAATCCAGGACACCTCAGGGGCGAGCATGATGACTTGGCGAAAAATAACAAACATACCCAAAAGAAGCACACCGAGAATCATGCCATTGAGAACAAGATTGGCAAAGAATATCTCTTCCAGTCTTGCAGCAAGAGCGATCCCAACACCGAGTAACAGTCCACAAACAGCGAGCATTCTGAGCCAATAACGACGTGGGTGTGTCATCGGTTGATAGAGGCGTGTATCGTTCTTAGCTTTGGTCATGCATCAGGCTTCCTATTGTCGCAACGCTTATGAAAGCGAGACTATTCTAGTATTCTGCGAAAATAAATATAGCGCATGCCACATAAAATGATCATCGGACATGCGCTATATCTTGTTGAAGCTGCGCAAGGATCCATACGTAATTTGTAATCAAATTACTTTGACCTTGCTATAGGTTTCCAAATGGCATAACCTTTGGTCGCCGGAGGCTGTGCAAAAGGGCCAAAGGCCCTTAAGCGCGTTTACCGTCACGCTGAGTCCGTTTCATATAAATCCGTCTTTATGTTGCCAGACAGAATATTGGCAATACTGACCGCCAGTTCTCTTTTTTTGATAGGTTTCGCGAAAATAGCCTGAATACTACCCTCTTTAATAACATTTTTGAGAATACTAGGCTCATAGCCTGTTAAAAGCATGATTGGCAGTGGCTTTTTGCTTTCAGAGAGAATGGACGCAAAGGTTGCTCCTGACATGCCGGGCAAGACATGGTCGCAAATCACAAGATCATAATGGTGATCGCCACTTAATATTCTTTCAAGACCTTGTTCAGCGTTATGAACGGTATGGCAGATATAGCCAAGAGAGGTGATTTGATCACAGGCAGATTCGAGAAGCCTGACTTCATCTTCTATCAATAAGATGGTTTGCTGATTACCATGTTGAATCACCTGATCAGAAGGAGAGGGTTTTTGTGGAACATGACCTTCCCAAATTGGGAAAAGAACGCGAAATGTTGCCCCTTGGCCTGGTTCTGAAGTTACTGTAATGGCTCCATTATGGGCTGTGATAAGACCATGAACCATAGACAGACCAAGACCTGTACCGTTCCCAGCCCGTTTGGTTGAGAAAAAGGGGTCGAAAATGCGGGCTGCTGTTTTTGCATCCATGCCATGGCCGTTATCTGCAACGACAAGCTGTATATAGCTACCGGGATCTAAAAGCTTTTCTCCAAAGGGGACGAGGCTGTCAAGATTGACTTTTGAGATTGTGGTTAGCAATCTCATAGGGGCAATTTGGGAGGTCTCTATGCCTTGTTCTTGCTGCTTTTCTTTATGCTCGCGCATGGCATCAACAGCATTGCGGCAGAGATTATTGATAATTTGATTAATTTGAGTCTTATCAGCAAGAATGAGAGCATCGCAATCGTTAAAAGACTGTTCGATGACGAGATCTTCTGGAAAGGTTGGGGTCAGAAGGGCAAAGGCTTCTTCTGTGGCTTGGACGAGGGAAACGGGTTCTTCCCCAGCCTTCATGGGACGTGCAAAAGTTAAGAGCTGTTGCACCAAGTTCTTAGCATGATGAGAGGCTTTGAGAATATTTGTGATATAGCGATGGTTTCTTTCATTTGTGTCCGTAATATCTAAAGCCATTTCGGCGGACCCCATGACGGTTGCCAAGATATTATTGAAATCATGGGCGATCCCGCCAGCAAGTGTTCCGATTGCTTCCATTTTGCGAGATTGGAGAAGACGCGCTTCGAGGTTATCAGCGGTTTCTTTTAATAGAAATTCAGCTTGTTTTCGTTCTGTTGCATCATAACACCACAAAATTGCAGCTGCATTTCCCTCAAAAGTCACCATCTCGATACTGTTAAGGCTCCACCAGCCTTCTTGTTGTGGGCGTGTTAAAAAATGTTCAAATTCTCTATTTTTACCTTCAAAAGCTTGCTTTAGCCAATCAGGGCCAAAGGCTTCAAATTCTGGGATAGCCATGCGTCCGATTTGCGCTTCTGTTTTATCCAAGCTCCAAAGTGTTAAATAGCGAGAATTGACATAAAGCCGAATACCTGTATTGCTCAGAATAGTAATGCCGATACTAGAACCTTCAAGGAGTTGTCTTAAGTCGCGTTCTCTTTCGCGTATCGCGGCTTCGACTTTTAATTTTTTTGCGATTTCTGCTTCTAGGCGGCGATTGCTTCGCGCCAGGCTTTCGGTTCTTTCTTGAACTTTTAGTTCAAGGGTCATTTGGTAATTTTCGAGTTCAGCTTGTGTGCGAATTAACTGTTCTAAGTGATGGTATGCTCGTAATGAAGAGATGACACTGGAGAAAAGGCGGTTGGCGGTTAACTCTGCCTTTGGGAGATATTCATTGATATCCCAATCCGTAATCACTTGTCTTTCGGGGGCAATACCAGGCTGTCCCGTTCTGAGAACAATACGCACGGTGCTATTACAGAACTCTTCTCTTACTTTTCTCACCAATTGAAGGCCTGCATGATCTGTTTCCATAACAACATCAAGCAGAATAACGGCAATATCACTGGTGACAGCGAGAATCTCAGAGGCCTCTTTGGCAGATTTCGCATGGAGAAGTTTAATCCCACGATCTTGGAATTTTATATCCGTGATGACCGTTTTTGTTAATGTGTGGACGTCTTCTTCATCATCCACAACTAATATGAGCCAAGGTTTATAATCACTGCTGTACAGTGCTTCGGCGCTGTCATCAATGAGGATGAGATCTTGATCGCTCATATTACCCTAAAATCAGGCTGTTGCATAAAATCGCTCGGAGCATAGTGCGTTGGCGCTCACTCAAAAACAATGCTGTATGCTTGTCGTTTTGATCGCATGACGGATTAAAATGATGGTTTCATCATTTTGCTCCTTGCTCTAAAATAGAGTTTAGAACATTTCACCAAGCCATGGAAACACTTTATGATTTCCATCATTAAGAAAGGTTCTTGCTTTACATAAAGATGTTATAAAGGAGGTTCTACATTTTTAAAGTTTAATTTATGAAGAGGAATAATGACAAATTTATGACTTTATTTTGCATTGCGAAGCCTCGGACGTTATTGAAAAAATAAAGCCTGACAATCGGTAAAAAGTTTATGAGAGATCTCCGACTGTATGTTTTTGTTTTTGGGATAAAACGGATCACATGAGTCTTCAGCCCTTTTGGTCTCGACTCTGAAGTAAAGTTAGTCGATCGGCAGTCGCCTCATGCGGTGCAATATTGAAATATGACAGGCATTATTATGGGAATAGGCTCATAAAAAGATTTTTTTATTAGGATTTTATTTATAGTTGATTTTTGATTCTAGCATAAACTTATTATAGATGGTTTTGTGAAAGTTTCTCTAAGATTACGCTGCGCACTCTTCCGAATCGCATCATTCATTCTTGCTAAAATTAAGCTTGTTAAAATCGAGACCCTTTCATAAAGAGCTGTCTTCAAAATTTTTATTTTAAATATCATTGAAATTTTTATAGAAAAGATAGACCAATTGCCCCCCCGCGATTGACCTTAGGTCTTGCGGCGCAAAATCTTGGAAGTTATTGAAAAGTTTAAGGCTGTAAAATGAGAAAAGAAATCCTAGAAGGTTTCTAATTTTAAGAGGGCTGTCAAGCAGAAGCGATAAGGAGAAATAGTGTCTAATCTTTTTCTGCACATTTGCTATAATAGATGAAAATTTGAATTTTCCAGTTAACAAGCCAGCTAATCTTTGTTTTAAATTCAAAAAGAGACCAGTATGGTATGGTCCTGACCGAGAGTGCATATAAAGTGCTGCATCCCGAAGAAAGGGTTTCTGCCTGTTGGCTGTGAGCACAGGAGTAAACATCAAAGATGTGCAATGTCGATGACGAGTTGATATTTACGGATGACGAAGATGAAGAGCAATGGGACAAGGGAGCGGGGAAGGCTGACCCATGGACCTTGCTTATTGTGGATGATGATCCAGGCATTCACACAGTCACAAAAGTTGTACTGTCTGAATTTTACTATGATGATCGCCCGCTTGCGATGATCAGTGCTTTTTCGGCAAATGAAGCATGGGATATTCTGCAGCAGACAAATGATATCGCCGTTATTCTCTTAGACGTTGTGATGGAAAGCGATTCTGCAGGCCTTGATTTGGCGCGGCGCATCCGCCATGTCCTTGATAATCAGATGGTGCGCATTATTCTGCGCACAGGACAGCCGGGATCTGCCCCTGAACGTAAAGTCATTCTAGATTATGATATTAACGACTATAGAGCGAAATCAGAGTTAACGGCTGATAATCTCTTTAGTTCGATCATCGCGGGCTTGCGGGGATATAAAGATCTTGTCACTATTTCTCAACTTTATAATAAATTGATGCTTGCCCATGAGGCGACGGTTGTTGTTCTCGCCGATGTTGCTGAATATAAAGACACAGACACAGGCGAACATGTGCTGCGTGTTAAGCGTTATTCAGAAGATTTAGCGCGGTTCCTAAAAGAAAATGGCATTTATACAGAAGATGTTGACGAGGATCTGATCGCCCGTATTGGCTTGGCAAGCGTTTTGCATGACGTTGGCAAAGTGGCAATTCCAGACCGGATTTTGCAAAAACCAGGCAAGCTCGATGCGGAAGAATGGAAGGAAATGCGTACCCATGCAGAATTAGGGGCGCAAATGCTGGCAAAAGCCTCCAACATGATTGGAGAAGAATCTTATCTGTCCTTAGGAGCGGTGATCGCGGGTAACCATCACGAAAAATATGATGGATCCGGCTATCCAAAAGGGTTATCACAAAAGGATATCCCGATTTCGGCCAGAATTGTGGCGCTTACGGATGTTTTCGACGCTTTAACATCAAAGCGCCCTTATAAAGAGCCGTGGCCTTTGAAAGAGGCAAAGCAGTTTTTGATCGATAATCAAGGAACACATTTTGACCCTGTGCTTGTCGATGCGTTTTTGAAAATGTTAGAGCAGCAAGGATATGTTGATGAATAAAAAGTAATATTCCAAGATAAAGTCTATCAAGTCTTTGCAATATGCAAAGGAAACGGTAATACTTTTTTGTTATCTCTGATAAGACTAAGATCAAGAGCTATCAGTTTGTGATAGGTAATCACGGCGATAGTGTTTCATAAACCCACTCTCATTTTTAAAAGTGGGTCTCGTAGAACAGGAACGTTCTGGGCCAAAGTTTTGGGGGGAATACTCATTCCTTTGGCTAAAATGTCTGGTAACACAGATCGTTAGAAGGGTGGGAGTGCGTCCCAAAATGCCGAACCAAGCAAAACTGGATCATCGCAAACTGCTCGAGGATCACTTTTTATTTTCCTCATTGCCGCAGGATGCTTTAGATAAAGTGCATGCAACATCTCTCATCCGGCAATATCCCAAAAATAGTACAATTTTTGTGCGGGGAGAAGACGGAGACCGGCTTTTTGCCATCGTTAAAGGCCGTATTAAAATCTCAATCTTTTCCGAAGAAGGCAGAGAAATCGTCTTAGCGACCATGCGTGCTGGAGATTTCTTTGGGGAAATTGCTTTCCTCGATGGCAGTACAAGAACAGCCGATGCGACTGTTATTGAAGATTGTGAAGTCTTTTCAATCGGTCGGGGTGATTTCTTTCCGATTTTAGAAGATCACCCTGATATTTATATGAAAATTATTACGGTCTTGTGTGAAAGATTGCGTCAGACCAACGAAGCCATAGAAGATTCTATTTTCTTGACCGTACCAGCACGGGTTGCAAAGACTTTACTGCGTTTGGCAGAGTCTTATGGTGAAGAGCGTGGTGGCAATATTCACTTCAATATTAAAATTTCCCAACAAGAACTGGCGAATATTATTGGTACATCGCGTGAAGTGGTCAATCGTCATTTGCGACATCTGCAATCAGAAGATGTTATTCGTGTTGAATCGGGCTATCTTGTGATTTGTGATCGTGAATATTTAACAGAATTCACGCATAGCTAAAGTCATTCAGCTGTCTTAGCACAAAGATCCCATGTTGGAACAAGCCTAAAGTGGTTAAAAGCTTTGCTTTACGCAAAGCTTTTAGATGAGAAGACTCTCAAGCTCTCCTAAGACTGCATTTCGTCTTGGACGCCAGAGGCCACGATCAATGGCTTCTTTGAGGCGGGCGGCGATTTCTTTTGCGGCAACGGGGTTGTGGTCTTGCAAAAAGGCCATAACCTCCGGATCCGCCACATAAGCGTCATGCAGAGCCTCAAAATGTGCATCGCTCACCGCAGAGGTCGTAGCGGCAAAGGCAAATAAATAATCAACTGTTGCGGCAATTTCAAAGGCGCCTTTATAGCCATGGCGCATGACGCCTGCGATCCATTTGGGATTAACGCAGCGCGCCCGTACGACACGACCAATTTCTTCTTGGAGGCTACGGATATGGGGGCTTTCCGGGCGAGAATGGTCATTATGATAGATCTGGGGTTCTTGACCAGAAAGATAAGAGACCGTCGCTGTCAGGCCCCCTTCGAATTGGTAGTAATCATCACTATCCAACAAATCATGCTCGCGATTGTCCTGATTGTGCAAAACAAGCTCAACATCTTGCAAACGCTGGGCAAACAGATGGGTTTCTTTTTGGCCTTTGCTGTCTGCACCATAGGCAAAACCGCCCCAAGCCAGATAGGCTTTGGCAAGGTCGTCGCCGCTCTCCCAGCCTTTCTCATCAATGAGCGCTTGTAAGCCCGCGCCATAAGCGCCTGGTTGGGATCCAAAAATACGAAAGCCTGCTTTTCGTTGGGCATCTTTTTCGGAAAGCCCTTGCTGTCTAAATGTGTCCATATCCTTTTGGACTTTGGCGGCAAGAGGGTTTTGGTCTTCCGGTTCGTCTAAGGTCGCGATGGTTCGGCTCGCACGGTCGAACAGATCGATGAGTCCTGGAAAAGCATCCCGAAAAAAACCTGAAATGCGCAAGGTGACATCAACACGAGGGCGGTTCAGCATCGCCAGCGGCAGAACTTCAAAACCTGTTACACGCCCAGTCGTTTGTTCCCATTGGGGGCGGGCACCAATAAGAGCTAAAGCTTGCGCTATGTCATCACCACCGGTACGCATATTGGCTGTTCCCCAAGCGGATAGGGCAAGGCTGGTTGGGTAAAAGCCATTATCTTGGGTGTAGCGATCGATAATTAATTGCGCAGATGCCCAACCCAGCCGCCAAGCGGCCGCCGTGGGGACTGCCCGGCTATCGACGGAATAGAAATTACGACCTGTGGGGAGCACTTCTGGGCGGCCTCTGGTGGGGGCGCCGCTGGGGCCTGGCGGGACAAACCGTCCATCTAAAGCGCGGAGGAGGTGGCGTTGTTCTTCGGCACCGCTTTGGTCTAGGGCGGGGGCGATACTCTTATGGGCTTGTTCTAAAACGGCTTGGGTTTGAGACCAGTGTGCTGGCGGCGAGACAGTGCCAGCAATAAGCGCTTCAGCGAAGTCTTCCAGACGCTCAATCGTATCGCCTAAGCTTCGCCATGGCTTTTCGGAAAGAGAGTGTAAGCAGTCTGGTCGCGGGCCTGTCCAAAGCGCCGCCATGGGGCTGTTTAAAGGATCAAAGAGGGTTGCTTCACCGGCAGGGGTCTCCGGTCCAATCACGGTTTGATCAAGGCCCAAATCAGCGGCTAAGGCGCGCGTCAGGGACGCATTGCCATGTTTACCATCACCGCGAGGGGCGCGTAAAAGAGCCGCGAGCAGGCGCGTCCGTTCTGAGCCTTGTGGGCTTTGTCCAAGGATATGGAGCCCATCGCGAATTTGCATTTCTTTCAGTTCGCAGAGGTGATTGTCAAGCTTCGCCAGGGCGCTGTCTTCCTCTTCCTGGGGCTGGATCCCAATATCGCGATCAAGGCCAAGATGGTGTGAGAGGCTGAGAATATCCTCGCGTAAGAGTTTACAACGCCTTGGGTCCAAACCAGCGGCTTCATAATATTCGTCAATAAGGGTTTCTAAATCGCGCAAAGGGCCATAGCTGCCGGCTCTTGTCAGAGGCGGGGTAAGATGGTCGATAATCACAGCGCTATTGCGGCGTTTGGCTTGGCTGCCTTCTCCGGGATCATTCACGATAAAAGGATAGAGATTGGGCAGGGGGCCGAGGGCCACTTCGGGAAAACACTCAGCAGAAAGGGCAAGCGCTTTGCCCGGTAGCCATTCAAGATTGCCATGCTTGCCCACATGGATAACAGCATCGGCACCAAAGCCGCCTTGTGCTTCGGGCCAGCGCAGCCAAGCATAAAAGGCAAGATAATGATGGGGCGGCACAAGGGCTGGGTCATGATAGCTTGTGGCGGGGTCTAGGTGATAGCCGCGGGCGGGCTGGATCGCGAGACAGGCCTGGCCGAAGCGCAGGGCCGGGAGGGCGAAAGCATTGTCGCGCACGAAAGGATCTTGTTCGGGGGCGCCCCAGCGTTCTGTGATCATGTTGACAATTGTTTCAGAGACATGGGTCTTGAGGAACGCTTGATAATCGGCGAGAGAAAGGCGCTCTGTGATCTGCCGGTCATCCAGGCTTTTGAAATCGTTGGTTGGGCCCTGCTGAAGGTTTCGGATAAGGTCGTCGCTGGTTTCGGGCAAAGTGCTGATGTCATAGCCCGCTTCCGCCATGGCTTTGAGAATGGCAAGGGCGCTGGCCGGGCTATCCAGGCCAACACCATTGGCGATTCGACCATCTTTATTGGGGTAATTGGCCAGGATGAGGGCAATGCGCCGCTGTGAAACGGTTTTCTGTCGTAATGACGCCCAAGAGGCTGCGAGCTTAGCAGTAAAGACAATGCGATCCTGTACCGGGGCATAGGTGACAATCGGGCATTGGGTTAAGACATGGTGCTGAGCCTCGGCTTTAAAAGACAGGGCGCGGGTGAGAATACGGCCATCGACTTCAGGTAAGGCGACATGCATGGCGATATCTCTGGCGGACAGGCCATGGGTGCCCTCACGCCATTGCGCTTCGGCACCGCTGGAAAAAATGATTTGGAAAACAGGACAGTCGGCCGCGTCAAAGGCCGTGGCCTTGGTTGGACCGCCGGGCTCTGACAAAGCAAAAGCAGTGGCATTGAGAATAACCGCAGGCTTGGCCTGGCCGAGCATATCGCGGACAAAAGCCGCAGAACCGCTTTCTTTCAAACTGCTGACATAAAGGGGCAGGGTGTTGAAGCCTTCCTGTTCTAAAGCTTCGATGAGGGCTTTGACCGGGGCAAGACTGCCAGACTGGACAAGGGCGCGATAAAAGACGATGGCGGCCACAGGCTGGGTCTCGGCCCAGTCTTGTGTGAGATCAGAAAAGCTTAAAATATCTTTTTGGGGACTATAAAGGCCAGCACGTAAAAGAGGCTGTGGTGGATGCCATGGCCAGGCTGGTTCTCCTTGCGCTCTGTCTTCTTGGCGTGCTGGTGGCTCTTGAGGAAGCAGGCTGGCGGCAAAGCGCAGGGCTTGTTCACTATTTTCAAGGCCACCATGGACAAAATATTGCCAAAGCTGGTGACTCTGTTCTGGGGGAAGGGTGCAAAGACGGGCCAGTTCCGGGTCAGGTTGATCGTCGCCAGGAACAACAACCAGAGAAATTTTTTTTGTCGCACAAAGCTGGGAAAGCTGTTCTAAGCCATAACGCCAATAGCCCATCCCACCAATGACTCTGGCAAGAATGAGCTTCGCGTGAGCGGCCGTTTGCTCCAAATAGAGATCCACCGACATGGGGTGGCTGAGGAACATTAAATTGGCAAGACGGGTGGTGGGAAAGGATGCTCCCAAACGCTCTCTTGCTGCGGCAAGGCAGGCCAATTCTGTATCCGCAGCACTTAAGACCAGAATGTCGCCCGGGTCTTGTGCCAGATCTATGGCTTCGCTGCCATCATCCATTTGGCCTGGGGTTGCAGCAAGCAGATGCATGATGGGCGTCCTTGTGAAATGACTATATGGCAAAAAAAGTTTTAGGGGGTTATTAGGGGGCATTTTTCAAAATGCCCCCTAATATCACATTTGTGCTCCCTAAAGATTTTGTGAGCAAGCTGGGCCCAACGCATGTCAAAGATTATGCGGCTGCGTCTAAAGAGCTGGTGATGGCTTCGGTAATCTGATCTTGAGGGAGACCTTTTTGACCAATGATAATGAGATAGGATTGTCTACTTTCCCCGTCTTTCCAGGGGCGGTCAAAATAACGCTCCAGACGATGTCCAACGCCTTGGATGACATGGCGTAGAGGTCTGCCTTCAACATTGAGAAAACCCTTCACGCGTAAAATATTATAGCGCTCGATAACGTCTTTGAGAGCGGTTTCCAATTTTGCTGGATCTTCCAAGGCAGGCAGGGTCAGACTGAAACTTGCGAATTCATCATGGTGATGATCATGGTGATGGTGATGGTGATGGTGATCGTGGTGATGATGATGATGATGGTGATGATGATATAAGACTAAAAATGAGGGATGGAAGTGCATGGCTAACACCACAACTGACTTTCTGCTTAGATGAATTGTCCAGCTGAGAGAGGTGTCCCCTAACAGAGGTTAAACTCCACAACATCAAGAAAACAGGTAATGAGAAGTAACATTCATCACTTAAGCTAACCTTTACACTTGTAAAGATAGTGTCCCTTTTGCCATCTAAATCATTAGGAAAAAACTCTGAGTCAGTTGCAATCACTGATTTTGGTTTTACTGGGTGACCAAATGGCACGAGTATGGCTTAGCGTAATAATGCAAAACCAAATCAAATGCAAGTCATGTTAACACTCAAATGAAATGAGAAAGAATAAAGATCAAATCAACTAGGAGATGATTATCTTCTAGTTCATTCTGTTCTTGTCACCTGTCTGCTGTTTAATAAATTGTGGTGAGCAAAAGTTGTTGAGATGCTATTACCAGTGGTTGTTGAACCTCCCCTTGTACCACAGATCCCGATTATTTTCTTGCAAGCATGATAAGTGTATACAAATTTATGGCAAACGTACATTGCGAGTCTAAAAAAAGTTTGCCTTACTGCTCAAATGAATGTGTCCTTCAACTCTTCTTACAGTTTAGACTAACCATACAGAACTACACTCAAAGATCAGAGGAACTTCTTTCCATAAATGGGCTCTCTCATTTATGAAGTGCTGTAAGTTGAACAAAATCAAACTTTTGCTAATAATTTCCATTGATCTATTTGTAAGCAAATTGTTTCTATCTGTGCTAGCAAAAAACGAAAAGAATAACAAAAAGCAAAAATCCTTAGCATGTTAGTCAATGGAACTATTTCGTTTCTGTATAAATCTATAATGTACTAGCATTCCACCATGAATGCCATCCTTTAATTGGCTATGCTACACACTATCTATTCTGTTGGAGTTGGAGTCTAGCCTTGTAGTGTGTGGTTGTTAACAAAATGACAGCTCCTTTGCACTTTCCAAGTGTTTGTGAAGAGGATTTAGATAAAAGTTTGAACAACTAGTAAATTTATACTAAAACAATAAATTATTGGATTATTTGCTTTTAATTCCTATTCGTAATATTTGACTTGAGATACACCCTCATTAACTGTTGCGATATAAATCTCAATCTCACAATTTAATTGTTAACTAGAATCAACAAGGAATGTTTAAGGTTAGGATTATTAATAATAAAACATATATGTACAGTACTGGAATGTTAAGAATCTCACTAAAACTACATAGTACACTGTACCACAAACCTTTTCTCCTGGATATCAATATATATATTCTCCACACTAGTCTTAATACATTTCTTATGATACTACTCGGAAAAATCTACTTCAATATCAGCTGAAGACAATTCATCTTTGGTGATCATTTCTGAAATTCTGATGACTTGTATGCTTGATTATATATTAACTTTATCAGGAGAATTTAAGTATTGGTCACTGGTTTGGCTTACAGTGCAACTACTCTAACCAAGGCAACCTGACAAAATTATCTACAAATTTATCAAATCTGTTGCCTTCGTAATGTACAGCTCAACTACATGGATAATTTGTTGGAAACTGTTGTTAACCTCCACAATTTTTATTTGTTAAATTTGTGGAAAATTTTGTTGGGTGGCCTTGGTTGGAGTAGTCGCACTGTAAGATATGAAGCACAGTATTAAATTCCCAAGGAGCCTTAACAGTAGTATAACTCTTCTATGTAAAATTATTTCTATTTCAAAGTTGTTGAAACAAATTGAGCAAAATATTTCTAAATTTATGTGTAATATGATAGAAAATCAAAAAGAGTAAAGTCCTGAAGATCAACACAGTCACAGATACTCCCATTATGC
>DDLW01000017.1 GCA_002340345.1 Alphaproteobacteria bacterium UBA2562
TGGCTTTGGGTTCGGACTTCGTCCTTCACCCTGCGCTTATACGCTCTTCAAACCATTTGATTAAGTGATCTGCGTTTTTTTGCCCCCAGCGAGACACTAAACTTTGTTGTGGCGTTTTCGAACAATACAGGCGATAGGCTTCTACGGCTGGAATGTCTCCGAACCAGGCCACACCTGAGGGTTCTTTTGGGGTTATTAGGACCTCACATTCTTTCAGGACGCCATTGTTTGGGAGAATTGTTGTTTGGATTTCGATCTTTTGCCTGTCATGCACAGGGACATTGTCTGGAAAATGGAGCCTTTTTTGCCAAAATGGAAAATCTGAAAACCGTGTCTCTTGTCTAAGAAAGTCACGACCGAGACGCGCTTGTCGCCAATATGTCTCTCGAATTCTCTTTTCCATGAATGTTTTGACAAGGTCTTCGCTTTTGGCTGAGGGAGCATTTTCCAAGGTTAAAATGCTCGAGACGGCCGCTAAAGCACCTGAAACCGCCCAAAAAATCCCATGACCAGACAGAGGATCCATGCCCGCCGAGGCATCGCCCACGGGTAAAATAAAGGGATTAATCTCTTTCGTCGGCAATATGGGAGCACAATCCCGGGCAATAACGCCTGTTGGGTTAGGGGAAACAGAGAGTTTTAAAGGGGGGCTTGCTGCCTCTAAAGCTTTGACAAGCCTTTGTTCGGGACGCCCTTCTGACGCGGCGGCATCAAGGGTCGCTTGCACCCATAAGGCACCATTCCCTGGAGCGGCCACCCAGACCCAGCCTTCTGGAATTGGGCAAACACAGGCATAAGGCGCGCAAGCGGGGTCTTCTTGAAACCATCCTCCAATGGCAATTGTGGCGGGTCCTCTTGTGGGGCTTTGTTGCAGATGTGCTTTTCGGCCGCGTGCATCAAGACTGTAGCGGGGCAGAAAACAATGACCAGAGGAAACACGGATCTCTAAATCTGTGCTGGAATCTGAAAAATAACCTTGGCCTTCATGATATTTGACCCCTTGCGACACCGCATACTGGCGTAAAAGAGCATCCAGCTTCGTGCGTTCGACAAGATACTCATGATTTGAAGAGATATTTATGCCGCCCCAATAGGCGGTTCTTGGGACATAGGTTGCGATGTCTCGCACAGAGGCGCCAAGCCCTTGCGTGTCAAACCAGTGTAATAAGCGCTCTCCTAGCCCTTCCATGCGGATAAGGGGCTTATTGTCGTCAATCATCACAACATCAAAACCGGCTTGTGACAATTTCGCGGCGGCCATCGCCCCTGCAGGGCCTCCGCCTATGACGGCCACATCAATAATGTCCGAAGCCATCACACATCCTTTCCCTCTTTGATCAAGACTCAAAGTAATGCAATGTTTCTGGAGATTGTCTTGACACATCCGGACAATTTCAGCTGAGCGACGAAATGTC
Source organism: Alphaproteobacteria bacterium UBA2562 (assembly GCA_002340345.1). GTDB lineage: Bacteria > Pseudomonadota > Alphaproteobacteria > UBA2562 > UBA2562 > UBA2562. The sequence goes on from DDLW01000017.1 coordinate 1,416, forward strand.
CGGATGTGTCAAGAAAATGCTTTATTTTTGTTCAATAGTCGCCAAACACGCTCTGCCTGCAAAAAATGAACATTAAGTAGGCAGTTTACAAAAATGACAATCGATGAGGAAGTTCATGAAATTCATCATGCTTTCCAACCTCGCTTTGGCCAGTGCAGTGACCCTTATGTCAGTCACTGCCCCTGCATCTGCCAAAACAGGGGAACAAATTTTAGAAGAAAAATGCTCTAGTTGCCATAATGCCCGTCCGGATGGCAGTTATGAGCGCATTCATGATGGTCGACGCACGCCAGAAGGCTGGTCCATGACCATTATACGGATGATGCGTAATCATGATGTCAGTCTCACGGATCCTGAGCGCAGAACAATTACAAAATATCTGGCAGATACAAATGGCCTGACAGTCGAAGAGACAGAAGGTTATCGTTATATTTTAGAAAAGAACCCTGTCGCATGGGATGAGGGTGTTTCTAAAAATCTCACGGAAATATGTAGCCGTTGCCATAGCTATGCGCGGGTTGCTTTACAACGCCGTACGCCTGACGATTGGAAAAAGTTAATTCATTTTCATATCGGCCAATTCCCAACAATGGAATATCAGGCTCTTGCCAGAGATCGTGATTGGTGGGCCATCGCCCATGGGCCCACTGTTGAAGAACTCTCCAAGCTTTACCCACTTGGAAAAGCACCAGAAATGAGCAAAGTCGATATGTCAGGGACTTGGCGTTTGACCGGCCATCAACCTGGTGCTGGTGATTATGACGGTTACATGACGGTTAAAGCTCTCAAAGATGGCAAATATTCCGTCCAAAAGACTTTGTCATTTGCGAATGGAACGTCAGCAGACTTTTTAGGCAATGCCATTCTTTATGGTGCTGGAGAATGGCGGGCAAGCCTCAAAAATGGTGACCAAAATCTCCGTCAGGTTTTGAGCTTAAATAAAGATAAAACACTCATAGGACGCTGGTTTGAAAGCCAGAATGACGTCGTGGGTGGGACTCTGATCATGGTCAAAGCAGAGGGCCCAACACAACTTCTTTCTGTTTCACCGTCTTTTGCAAAAATTGGCACAACGACGCGTGTCTCTATAGCGGGTGTTGATCTGGAAGGCATTCCTCATTTTGGGGAGGGGGTTTCTGTAAAAGTGGTTTCCAGTGCAAAAGATGCCTTTGTTGTTGATGTGACGGTCGCGGCGGATGCTGCTGTCGGAGAGCATGATGTGAATCTTGGGAAAAACACTTTGAAAGCTGGCTTTATTGTCTATGACAAAGTCAATACTGTTAAAGTTGTTCCTCCTGTAACATTTGCGCGTGTTGGCGGTAATGGCGGTGCCATTGCAAAAGTTCCCGCACAGTTCGAAGCTGTTGGCTATATGAATGGCGAAGACGGGAAAGCCGGTACTGATGATGACATCAGAATCGGAGCCATGGAGGCTGAATGGAAGACAGATAATTTTGATGATGTGGCCGCCGCCCTCGAAGACGCTAAATTTGTTGGCCAGATCTCATCCAATGGTCTTTTCACCCCAGCCGATGCGGGTCCCAATCCAGAACGTCCTAAAATGACAAACAATGCTGGGAATTTGTCCATCACAGCACAGGTCAAAGATGGCCAAACTGTTGTGGAAGGGAAAGGGCAGCTTTACGTTACAGTCCAGCGTTTTGTGGACCCACCCATCCGTTAAAAGACGACAAGAGGAAACTGTTATGGGGCAGCTTATCCTCATGCAACAGAATGCGCATTCTGTTGATGTGAATGGCCATCATATGCTGATGCATGTTCCGACGTCGAGTTTGTTTGAGATGGATCAAGTCAGCTATTCTGTGCTGAATCAATTCAAATCTCATGGACGCCAATCTGTTGAAAAAGTACAAAAAGCTTTTGAAACAGTTTTTCCGGCTGAGGATATCCTTGAGTCTATCGATGGCTTTAAGAAGCTCGATATTTTGCGTGATCCTGAAGAAGAAAACACTGAAGCTTCCATACAAAAAGTGGAAGATATTCCTTTGAGTACGATCATTCTGAATGTCAATACGGGCTGCAATCTGTCTTGCACTTATTGCTATAAGGAGGATCTCACAACCCCCTCTAAAGGGGAAGTCATGAGCCTTGAAACAGCAAAATCATCTTTTGATATGCTTTTACAGCAAGCTCATGACCGTGAACGCGTCAATGTGGTCTTTTTCGGTGGAGAGCCCTTATCAAATTTTGCTTTGATACAACAAGTCGTCGCCTATGCGGTGCCTTGCGCAAAAGAAAAGGGCAAAAAGGTCGATTTCTCTCTGACAACGAATGGCACCTTGTTAACAGAAGAAATCGTCCATTGGCTTGATGCACACGCTTTTGGCCTCACGATCAGTATGGATGGTCCAAAGGATCTGCATGATAAAAACCGGAAAACGGTTGGTGGCAAGGGGACATATGATGTGGTTGCACGGAAGGTCCGCATGCTCTTGCAAAACTACCGGTCGCGTCCTGTCGGGGCGCGGGTCACATTGAGTCATGATGTGATCGATGTGATCAGGATCCATGAGCATCTTAAAAACGACTTCGGTTTTCACGAAGTGGGGTTTGGACCGGCAACCTCTGGCCCTTTAGATGCTTTTAACCTTGGCGATGGCGCGTTGCAGCATGTCTTTGAGGATATGAAAGCGCTTGGAACTCTCTATGTTGAAGCGGCCCTTCGTGGGGAAAACATAGGTTTTTCAAATATGCATCAGCTTATCACAGACATTGCTGTTGGTCGGAAAAAAGCTGTGCCCTGTGGTGCTGGGCTTGGTTTGCTGGCCGTTGATAAAAAAGGTGATCTCCATCTGTGTCATCGCTTTATCGGATCGGACGAACCGACATATGGCAATGTTGAATCGGGCATCAATGTGAGCGCGTTAAGCACTTTCATCGAAAAAGCCCAAGATAGATCCTCTTTCGGCTGTCAAACTTGCCATGCGCGTTCAATTTGTGCGGGGGGCTGCTACCACGAGTCCTACGCGCGAACAGGTTCTCTCCATGACCCAGTATATCACTATTGTGATCTTATTCGCGATTGGGTTGATTTTGGCATCAAGGCCTATATGCGCATTCTACAAGAAAACCCATCTTTTATTGAGGTTTATGTTGAACCTAGAGAGCGAAGTGGGATTGGGGCGCGATCAGGTGAATCCCCCTGATGGCTTTCGTCTTACGGCAAAAACAAGACTCTAGAGTCATTCACGACTTAGGTTTGATCGCGAATGACTCTATCTTTCGCTTACGCGAAACCCAAGCGACTTTTTCGAGAAAAAGTCTTTCAAAAAGCTTTTGATCCCTTGGGGTTGCTATGATGGG
>DDLW01000144.1 GCA_002340345.1 Alphaproteobacteria bacterium UBA2562
ATGAGGGGGCCTTTTGGAAAAGGCCCCCCTATAGCAAGGTCAAAGTAATTTGATCACAAATTACGTATGGATCCTTGCGCAAATTCAATAACATATAGCGCACACTGCGTAATCATTTCATGTGATGTGCGCTATATAACCCCCTAAAACTTTTTTTACGAAGAAATACAGAGCGTTATGCGTATGCCTCAATATCGCCACGCTCCCAAGAGGCCCAGGCTTGTTCGCGAAAGGCCGGGAACCGATCTTCGGCAATGGCCGCACGCATGGCCGCTGTTAGGTCCTGGAAATGCTGGAGATTGTGCCAAGAGAGCAGCATGGCCCCCAACATTTCCTTCGCTTTAAAGAGGTGATGTAAATAAGCCCGGCTGTAATGGCGGCAGGCCGGACAGGTGCAATCTTCTTCCAAGGGGCGCGGGTCATCGGCATGGCGCTGATTCATAAGATTCACCGTGCCGCGCTTGGTAAAGCCTTGGGCATTGCGGCCAGACCGGGTGGGGATGACGCAATCGAACATATCAACCCCGCGCGCCACAGATTCGACCAGATCCAGGGTCTTGCCCACCCCCATTAAATAGCGCGGTTTTGCTTCGGGCAGAAAGGGGGTGGTGACATCGAGGGTTTTGAGCATCATCTCTTGGCCTTCGCCAACGGCTAAGCCGCCAATGGCATGGCCATGGAAGTCCAAGGGCAACAGGGCCTCGATGCTTTCACGGCGCAAATCCGCAAAGACGCTGCCTTGGACAATCCCGAAAATGCCATAGCCCGGACGGTCCTGGAACGCTTCACGAGAGCGTTTTGCCCAGCGCATGGACAAGGCCATCGAGGTCGCCGCTTCGTCTTTTTCACATGGGAAAGGAGTGCATTCATCAAAGGCCATGGTGATATCCGCATCCAATTGGCGCTGGATATCAATGGAGCGCTCAGGCGTTAAATGTTCTTTTTGGCCATCGATATGGCTTTGGAACGTCACGCCATCCTCTGTGATTTTGCGTAATTGTGCCAAGGACATGACCTGGAAGCCGCCGCTATCGGTCAAAATCGGCCCCGGCCAGTTCATAAAGCGATGCAGCCCGCCCAATCGCGCGATCCGATCCGCCCCCGGACGCAACATGAGATGATAAGTATTGCCGAGAATAATTTGGGCTCCGGTTGCCGCCACATCGCCTGGATGCATGGCCTTGACCGTGGCGGCGGTGCCAACGGGCATGAAGGCCGGGGTTTCAATCACCCCATGGGCGGTATGAACCCGTCCAAGACGCGGCCCCTGGGCGGTTCCTTTTAAAAGCTCAAAGTGAAAAGACGACATAACAAAAAAACCATAGCATGAAAGCAAAGGGTAAAAGGAAGCGTGTTTTCACAGACCCTGTGAAAGCAGAGAGCAGCATGGTGTATCACTCTTTCGCCCGGGTGAGCAAACAGCAATCTCCATAAGAGAAAAACCGGTAGTCAGAGGCAATGGCATGGGCATAAGCCTGTTTCATCCGCGCCATGCCCGCAAAAGCACACACCAGCATGAAAAGCGTTGATTTTGGCAAATGGAAATTGGTCAAGAGCATATCGACGGCTTTGAAGCGATAGCCCGGCGTGATGAAAATATCGGTTTCCCCGGACCAAGCGGGGACCGCACCGTCGGGCCGGGCTGCGGATTCCAAAAGCCGTAAAGAGGTTGTCCCAATGGCCATGATCCGCCCTCCTGCCTGGCGGGTTTCGGCAATGGCTTGGGCGGTCTGTGTCGAGATCTCGCCCCATTCGCTATGCATGCGATGCGCGGCAATATTGTCAACTTTGACAGGTAAAAAAGTGCCCGCACCAACATGCAAAGTTACCGTGGTCTGGCGAATGCCCCGCGCTTGCAGATCTTGCAAAAGCCTTTCTGTGAAATGTAATCCGGCGGTCGGTGCTGCAACAGCGCCTTGTTTTTGGGCAAAGAGGGTCTGGTAATCTTCCGTATCTTGCGGATCCGCCCCCGCTTCACGCGGGATATAGGGCGGCAGCGGCATTTCGCCATGGGCGTCTAGGGCGGCAAACAAGTCTGGGCCGCTGCGGCAAAAGCGCAGAAGCACCTCTCCGGCCTCCCCCTTTTCGACCACTTCAGCTGAAAACTCTGGCGCAAAGGTGACAGAATCTCCTGGTGATAATTTCCGCGCCGGACGTGCAAAAGCCCGCCAAGAGGCAGAATCCTCTTGCTTATGCAAGGTGACCTCAACTTTTGCGAGACCTCTTTTGCCACGCAGCCTTGCTGGAATGACTTTGGTATCATTGCTGATCAGCAAATCTCCTGGCCGCAAACATTCCGGCAAGGCGTAAACATGACGGTCAAAGGTTTCTGGGGCGGTTAAATCCAGCATCCGCGCATGATCTCGCGGTTGTGCCGGACGGGCTGCGATTAAGGTTTTCGGCAGGTCGAAGTCAAAATCAGCCAGTTGCATTGCTGTTCCATGCTTTGGAAACGGCCTTCCCAGTCCAGGGAGCCGCAAGGTCTAGAGCCTTTTGGGGCCTTTAGAGCAAAGCTGGTTAAAGGGGCAGCCCCTTTAACCATGCGTTTT
>DDLW01000260.1 GCA_002340345.1 Alphaproteobacteria bacterium UBA2562
AAGACCTGTCGACTGGATGTTTCCATCCAGCTGCACTTTGCTCTCGTGCATCTTTTATGACCGTCGGTGTATTCGCAGTTACACGGACTTCATCATCATTCTTTATTTTCGGCTGGCGCTCGTTTTTTTGAGTTTAACAACAAAACACAATGGATATCAGTGGCTATGTTTTCGAAATATCAATTCAGCGCGTTCTTGAGACTCTTTCTTCAAGGGGGCGTGATATGTTTATGTTTTATGATCCCACAGATTACACGCGCAGACGAAATTGGGTCTGTTTCAACAGAGTTTAAGTTCTTTGGCCCAAACCATAAAATTATTATTGAAGCTTTTGATGATCCAGAAGTACCCGGTGTGTCCTGCCATCTTTCTCGGCCAAAAACGGGGGGAATCACAGGCGGTTTAGGTTTGGCCGAAGATAAAGCCTTTGGCTCCATCGCCTGTCGGCAAGTTGGGCCCATCCCTTTGTCCCATGATGATCTGAAAGACTTAGAGGAAGGCGAAAAAGTTTTTAAAGAACGCCTCTCTGTTTTCTTTAAGACAATGCAAGTTGTGCGTTTTTATGACGAAGACCGCAGGGTTCTGGTGTATCTCGTTTATTCAGATAAATTAATTGATGGGTCTTATAAAAATGCGATCTCTACGGTTCCTGTGATGCCTTGGCGTAAATAAAGCCTTTTCTGTTTGTCTGATTGACAGCGTTCTTTGCTAAGGTTCATAGCGCTAAAGGCGGGATAAGAGGGGGCAGTTCCCTAATCACATCGCGCATTTTCGAATGCTGTGGCCTGTCTGCCAGAGTCTTAAACCAGTGATTGGGTGGGTTACGGCCACGAGAATGCCGCCATTCTAGCTGCGCAAGGAAATCACAAGCCTGTTGTGGTAAAGGATCCGCGATTGGCAGATGATTAATTTTCCCCCAAATGCCAGCCCACCCTCTTGCAACACTCCAAGGATTATATCCACCACCGCCACCAATAATGATGCGAGGTGCGAGATGTGTGGCGGCCTCAATGGCGGTCCAAAGTCCGTTATTTGAAAGCATTAAATTTGACTGTGGATCATCAGCAAGAGCATCAACGCCACATTGCAAGTAAAGTGCTTCTGGTTGAAAAGATCGTATGAGAGGCATGATACACGCGTTCATGAGAAATAAGAGCTCGGCATCGTGAAAGTCTTTTGGCACAGGGATATTCCGCGCCAAGCCACCAGCAAAGTCTGATATAAGCCCGCTATAAGGCCATCGATGCGCTTCATGAATCGAAATTGTTAGAACACGCGAATCATCATGGAAAGCATTTTGAACACCATCGCCATGGTGGGCATCAAAATCTAAATAAACAATCCTCTTAAGGCCTTTGTCGAGCCATTTGAGAATCGTTAAGACAGGTTCATTAAAAAAGCAAAAGCCACTGGCATGATCTTTTTGTGCGTGGTGGGTTCCGCCAGCAGGATTATGTGCTATACCTCCATGCCATGTGAGATCAACAGCAAGAAGCCCACCGCCACAGGCTGTTGCTGGTCTATGAAACATGCCTGGGTAAATTGGATTGCCTTGGCGGCCAATATTATATTTATTTTTGAGATGTTCTGGGAGATCTTGATTGATTTCAGCTTGATAGACAGCTTCAACATAGTCTTTTGTATGATAACGCTGTAATTCAGCCATTGTCGCTTCTGGGCTCTTATGGCTCTGCTCTGGAGGGAGCCATGCCAAGGCACAGAGGAGATCGTAACAGGCTGAAACGCGTGGAATAGAAAGAACATGACGAGAAGCATAACGAGTCTGACGAAAGATCTCACCGAAAATGAAAAATCTTTTTGTCTGTATTGGAGTAGCACTCAAATGTCCATGACTCCTTTTTCTCTTTCAGGGAAGCGCGTTTTCGTTGCGGGCCATCGCGGAATGGTCGGGTCTGCATTAATGCGCGCCCTGGAGAAGAAAGATTGCGTTTTGATTGTCGGGGGACGGGACAAAGTTGATTTGCGCCGTCAAAATGAAACAGAACATTTTTTAAAAGATGAATGCCCTGACTTGATTTTTGTTGCCGCGGCAACCGTCGGCGGGATCATGGCGAACAGCACAAGGCCTGCGGAATTTCTTTACGATAATCTTGTCATCGAAACGAACATTATTGAAGGGGCGCGGCAGGCAAATGTTTCGAAACTCGTTTTTTTAGGATCAACATGTATTTATCCTAAGCTTGCAGAACAACCTATTCGTGAAGATTCTCTCCTTACCGGCCCTTTGGAGCCGACAAATGAATGGTATGCAATCGCAAAAATTGCAGGCATTAAGATGTGTGATGCGTATCGCAGGCAATATGGTTGTGATTTCATCTCTGCCCAACCAACGAATCTTTATGGGCCCTATGATAACTACGATCTACAAAATAGCCATGTTGTCCCAGCACTCATGCGTAAAATGCATGAAGCAAAATTGTCTCAATCAAAAGAAGTTGAAATCTGGGGCAGTGGTAAGCCTTTGCGTGAATTTTTGCATGTTGATGATCTTGCGAACGCGCTCATATTTCTTGCTGAACATTATTCAGAAGAAGGTCATGTGAATGTCGGGACCGGCGAAGAAATTTCAATTGGAGGACTAGCAGACGTTCTTGCTGATATTGTTGGCTTTAAAGGAGACTTAGTCTTCAATACTGAAAAGCCAGATGGGACACCAAGAAAATTAACGGATGTGACCAAAATAAATTCTTTGGGTTGGAAAGCCTCTATTGCGCTTCGAGAGGGATTAACGGATAGCTATGCATGGTTTCTAGAGCATGTGGTCAAAAATGAACTTCGGGGAATTGGCTCATAATTCATTGCGTTATTATCACTTATGTAAAACCATGAACAAGTAAAAGCTTAATATAATTCGAATATATATCGGCCTATTTCAGCAATAGCCTCATTTCTATCTTTGAAGGAGGCCTGGGTTTGCGTGATGTAAATAGCAATTATGAGAGGGGCTTGTTCTTCGGGCCAGACAATAGCTGTAATACCTCTTGAGCCAAATCCTCCTGCTCCAGAGCGATCTGCAATGTCCCATCCTTTCGGCAAGACTGACCGCAATAAGCTATCGGAGGTTTTGCTTTCGGCCATCCAGTTTTTTAATTGTTCTCGAGAACGCGCAGATAAAATATCCCCTAAAATTAATTGCTCTAAAGTTTTTGTTATCGCGTTTGGTGTTGTTGTGTCTCGTGGATCTCCCTTTTGTGCTTCATTGAGGAAGGGCTCATAACGATCTAAGCGTGTTACTGTATCTCCTACATCTCTCAAAAACTCTGTTAGGGAAGATGGTCCTCCGATGGCCTTGAGGACAATGTTTGCAGCTGTATTATCACTCATTTGCAATGTTGCAACACAAGCCTCTTTCAGGGAGAGCGGTTGTCCTACCATGGTCTCGGTGATGGGAGACCAGGTTATTAAATACTCTTTCTGGATAAGAGTAGACGTCTCAAACTTGTTTATGCCTTTCTCAATCCCTAAAAGTAATTTTGCACAGGCGAGAGTCTTAAATGTGCTCATAAGTGGAAAACGATGATCACCCTTATAGTGGTAATATTCATCTTTTGATGGCGTTCTCACTGAAACACCAATTGTTGCCTTTAGGCGAGATTCTACGCCTTTAATTTTCGTGATGAGAGGATTGGAATCTGCAGACGCAGAGTGGTTAAATGCTAAGATAAAGAAAATGAATATTATAGAAATACTCTTCATGATAATAAACCTAAAAATTTTTGGAAGTATAGGACCGTTGGCCTTATCGATGAACCTTGAATTTTGCGTTGCGAATTCTTAGACGTTATTAAGAAGGTTGGTATTAAAAATGAGTAAAAGAGGTCATGAGAGGTTTCCAATTTACTGAAGATTTAGGACTTTTGAAGGGGCTTGTCTCAAGTTTTGCTTTTGATGATATATATAAGGAAAACAGAATGGTGTCCTCGATTGGAATCGAACCAACAACCTGCCGCTTAGGAGGCGGCTGCTCTATCCTGTTGAGCTACGAGGACATGAGAAAATCGATATAGTCAGAAACAGAATAAGATGTCAAAAGATAATCCGCATTCATAATGTAAACACATCTTTTCCTCAATATAAACAGGGAACCGTCTTAAAATACAAGAAAAGTCTATAAACAGTGTTGTCTGGAGTATTGATTGAAAAAAAACAATACCGCGCGGCCCAGAACTTACATATTCTAAAGGTTCTGTTAAAACTCATGCGCAAGAAAGATGCGCTCATATTTTCTTAAAATGTCATACTCTTTTGCAAAAAAGCACGTTAGACTGATAGAGTTTAGCAAAGCTGCTATAACTTTGAGTTCATGTTTTCAAAGAGATGAGACTTTCTTATGATTTCTGTCGATTTCACTAAAAAATGCTTTCAAAAAGCATGTCAAACATTTCTGATTGGAAGTGTTCTTGTTCTAAATCCTGTCCAAGCTTTCAGTGCGGAAAATATTTCCGCAGAAGAAATGGCGCAAAAACGTCAAGCTGCGAATCGTTATTTCGAAGCTATCGACATGGAAAAAACATTTCGTGACGTTATGACGGAAGTTGCAAAAAGTCCGATGCCAGGTGTGGGATCTGATTTCAATGATTATTTCCAGCGTTATCAAAAACTTTTGATGGAAAATTTAGATATCAAAGGCCTTTTTAAGGCGCATGAATCTGTCATTGTCGAGATATTTTCTCTTGAAGAGTTAGAGGCTGTGGCTGATTTTTACTCTTCTCCTATCGGAAAATCGATTGGCCAGAAGCTTCCCGCTTATACAGCAGCATCGATGCCTGCAACGCAAAAATTCATTCAAGAGGCGGTGGCCAAAACAATGCCTACTCTTATAGAAGAAATGAAACAGCAGAAAGAAAAATAAAAACACTTAAATAACCTTAGGCCAAAGACCGAAAATGATATCATCAATATTTCGGTCTTTGCTTTTATTTTCTTAGGGTAAGGCGTTAAAAAGATGAAAACTTGCTTCTGATCTAATCTACCATAAAGCTGTGGATTTGCAGTATTGCTGCCACGACAGTCCATAAAGCATAATATTGTCAATGATGTCATGCTTGTGATGATCAGAATATGCTAAAATAGGGTAGGGGCCATGGAGAATGCTAAGGAAGCGATAAATCAGACAAAAGACTCCGTTTCCCATGAAAAGACACTCCATAGCCAAACAGATCAAAGTTCTGAAAAATCATTGTCTGAAGCCATAGAATATCAAGATAGTTTTCTAAATATTGAGTCTTTGCCAGAAATTATGGTGGAAGAGTCAGTTCTTATTCCTATATCACAAACATTACCAACATCTCTTGTCCACTCAACCCCTAATGTTGATTCTAAAGACATTGTTGAAACCGCATTGGATATTTCTGTTGGTTCAGATAATGCTGTGCCACAAGCAAGCTTTGATTCCAGCATTGACTTGGAAGACTTATCGCATGATGAAGGTCATTCACTCATAACGGAAGAAGAACAGATCAACATATTTGAAGGTGTTCGTTGGGTGTTAAGTGATAAGGTCATGATGTCAGAAGATGAAATGCGTCGCTATCGTCGGTCTGTTTATAAAGTCGATGATAAAGATTAATAACAGCTCTTAGATTCTGCCTTCGATGGCCAAAGGTTTATTCTTTCAAGGGACTGCTCGTGGTTCGAACAAAATGGAATGGTCCGGTAACAGCCGAGCCTTTCGGGTCGATCATTCGAACCATAACGGAGAGATGGCGCGTGGATTGGGCCGACCTTCGAGGAATCGAAATGCTGGAGGCAATCCACTAGGGCCCCTCGAAAGACCTCATCAACTGATTTTTATGAGCTTAAATATCAATGCTTTGCGAAATGAAAATGTGATAAAATCAGGATTTTTCGAAGTGCCCAATTATTTAAGAGCCCATGTTAGGTTAATAGATGAAGGAATTGATGTATGGCGTCCTTGCCATGTATATAAGCTAGATCATCTCCATGGGATCCTATTATCTAAAGAGTATGATTTTATTGATTTATCCGAGAAATGGGAATGTAATTCTGGTGACATTGTGCAAATTATTGAGTAAAATAATAATTCATATATTCATCCCATTGATGTTGTGCAAAAGTGCCAAGGAAATTGAAGACAATGAATTTGAAAAGATAAGTTAGAGTCATCCGCGGCAAGCCTAAGTCGCGAATGACTCTAGAGTCTTAATTTTCACCGCAAAACGAAAGCGATCAGGGGGATCCACCTGACCCGCGCTTTGCTCTAGGTCTCATCAGTAAGGATAATATCTAATTTTCTAAAAATGTTTGATGGATTTTTTCTCGGAACAGTCGCTTGGGTTTCGTGAGCGCAAAAAAAGCTGGAATTTGTCAAGGATAAGACTGCCTCTAGAAACAAAAGTTACTCACTATTGGCAGCCCCCTCCTTGTCAACTGACTTTTACGGTTTCTTATTCCTGAGAAATACCCAGCGCCATGACAGGCCGCTGCCTTTTTTACGGGACCTCTTGCCCTGGATCATTCGAAGGATCATCATCAACATGGCTCCAGAGAATTTCACCGCTTTGGGCATCAAGGGCGAATTCCACCTCGTCACCAGCCTTGGTGAGCACTTCAATATCAATAATGACACGGCCATTCGCACGATCAAGGGCAACCTCTTCGATGGTGCCGGGCTGGGCTTCAAGGGCGATGGCAATTGCCTTATCAAAAGTGAGGGGGGATGCCAAAGGCGGCTCCGGGTCAGCCTGTGCGGTGAGGGGCATGCTATAGAGACCAATAACAAAGGCTGAAACCATAAACGCTTTTGTCTGTTTCATGTCCAAGTTCCTTTCGGTTTTTTGAGCATTTTTATGCATGCGCCGAGCTTAAGGCGGCCAATTTACTTTAAGTTTTCATGCACTATACAATTCTGAAAAATCCAGTCTTCGACCTTACAAATCTGTAAATTTGAGGGCAGGCCTATGTGAATTCAGTCTTGCATCTTGGACATTCATGAAAGATGGAGTTCAATATGCCTTATAAAATCACCATCATCGGTACGACCTTCGCGCTGTTTCATATTCTGATTGTTGCCCCTTTCGTCCCTTTCATAAATATATTTCCAGTCGCTTTGGCCGCACTTTCCATGTCGTCAATGGCCCTTGCGCTGGTGTTAGCTGCGCGCTGGCCAATGATCGATTGGGTTCTAGGAGGCCCTGATAAATCTTATAAAGCACACAGATGGCTTGGCTTTTTTGCGCTGAGTGGCGCCTTAGGGCACTGGGTCCTTGCCGTCCCAAGCGGCACAGCGATCCTGCCAATCCTGTCCGAAAGCGGGGAGGACATTGGCAATCTTGCTCTTGCGGGGTTAATCATCATGACAGCCATGGCCCTTGTGAGGGTGGTCCCTTATCATCTCTGGAAACGCAGCCATTTTCTCATGGGACCAATATTTCTGTTCTCTGTCTATCATAGTTTTTTCGTCCCAAGCCCTCTTGCTGTAGGGAGTCCGCCCTGGATCCTTATGGCGATTGTTTCTGTATGTGGAGGCGCTGCTTGGGGCCAAACACTTTTACGCAAACGAAAGCCCATGCGTTTCGTGAAAGTTGAGGACATCACGCCATTCGATGGAGGCCTTGATATTACGCTCCGTGCTGACACGACGCTCCCAAGCTTCCGCCCTGGTCAATTTGCGCATATGGCAAAAGACGGCACGCGCACCGAAGCGCATCCTTTCACAATCGCCGGAGGCGACGCCACATCGCGCCGTTTCATGATCCGATCTGCAGGAGACTGGACAGATGAATTTGTACGGACTGTAAAGCAAGGCGATAAATTTCGATTGAGCCACAGCGCAGGCAGGTTTTTACCAAAGATCCATAAAAAGAGAAATGAACAGCTTTGGGTGGCTGGTGGGGTCGGTATTGCGCCTTTTCTTGCCGCTCTAGAACAAATGGAGCCGGATTGTGGGAGAAGCGTAACCTTAATTTATTGCATCCGATCGCACGCCTCTTCGGCTGCTATGGACGATGTGAAAGAGTTTGCAGGGCGACTCCCCCAACTCGACCTCATCATATGCAATGCTGAAAATGGGGACAGGCTCACCCCGACAAGCTTGACCCATATCATGCGCAACAGACCCATGACAACAGAAGCCTATTTATGCGGACCTGAGCCCCTAAAGGCCATGGTGAAAGGCACATGGGAAACCATTGGCATGAACGGACCCATCCATGAGGAACAGTTTGATTTTAGAAGCGCCTATACACTCAGTGAGCTAAAATCTATTGTCAGACCTTCAGTTTACTGGGCCCTGAATTGGGTTTCGAAGAAAAAGGGCATTGCACATGCGGCTACTGGTTCTTGAAGATGATGCCACCCTTGGGCCTTGGACTGAAAAGGGCTTGCGTGAAGCTGGTCATGTTGTTGACCTTTTTACGGATGGCAGAGACGCTTTAATTGCTGCGATGGGGCAAAGCTATGACGTTTTTGTTTTCGATCGCATGGTGCCGGGACTGGATGGGCTGTCCGTGCTAAAAGCTTTACGAGAGGCCAAGGTCACAGCGCCAACACTCTTCTTAACAGCTTTGGGAGACGTCGATGATCGGGTGGAAGGATTAAAGGCTGGAGGGGATGACTATCTTACAAAGCCTTTTGCGTTCAGCGAATTACTCGCACGCATTGAAGTCTTGGCCCGAAGACAGGGCACGACGGAAGAACAGTCTTCCCAACTTGTTTGCGGCGATATTGCTATAGATTTACAGAAACGGACATGTGTCCGTCAAGGTCGCCCTATCGACCTGAACCCAAAAGAATTCTTACTTTTGGAAGTTTTTATGCGCTCCAAAGGCCGGGTCCAGACCCGGACCATGCTCTTGGAGAGGGTCTGGAATATGAACTTTGATCCAACAACAAGTGTCGTGGAAACACATATGAGCCGTCTTCGTAGCAAAATTGAAAAACCTTTTGGGGACACACTCATTCGCACCATTCGAGGCGCAGGCTATGTTTTTGAACCTGTCTAAGAACCTCCTCTATCTCTCTGCCGTGCGACAAACCCTTTGGCTTCTGGCGCTATTTTCATTGATTACCCTCGCCGGTTGGGGGGGAACATACTGGCTCGTAAAGCGCGAGATGTTTCTTGCTGTCGATGCGAGGCTCGCTTTAAGGATGGAAGCGACGATTGCCGCGCTGAAGGCAGGTCACCCCCTCCCACCGCCCGGAAATGGCCAGAGGGCCGAAATTATTGGGGACGCTTGGGGGGGAACTTGGGAGGAAAATTGGAGCGAAGGATTTAAAACCGTTGATCCAGAATCGCACGGCCCAGAAATGCGCTATCTCGTCCAAACAACCGATCATGGGCGGGTTTTGCTCGGTGAGAATATCGAGCGGCAAGACGAGCTGAGAGATATTTTGACCGGCGGTATGCAACTAAGTCTCCTGGCCACATTGATGACCACCTGTATAGCAGGGTTTTGGATGGCCCGGCGTGCCCAGGCCCGCTTGAATACCATCAATGATGGCCTTGCCCAAGTTGCCCAAGGTCAACTCGATTGCCCCATAAAGCTGGATGGTCGTGACGACCTTAGCCTTTTGGC
>DDLW01000149.1 GCA_002340345.1 Alphaproteobacteria bacterium UBA2562
TCACAGCTCTCATCGACAGCGAATGGAAAGGCGCGTAACCGTAAAAAACACTAAAGAAACGGAAAATCTTATAAAACTTATAAACAAAGAGCGCCTTGGAAACAGGGCGCTCTCCTTTTTTCGCTGATGCGAAAATTGGGCGACTTTTTCGAGAAAAAGTCTGTCAAAAAGCTTTTGAAAATTAGATAGTATCTTCGCTGATGAGACCGAGTGATTTCGAAGTCTCGAAAGTCGGTTCATACTCAGGGGGAGGCCATCGCATATATGCGGCTTTTGCTCATTGATAATTATGATTCATTCACTTTTAATCTTGCGCAATTGATTGCTTCGACGACAGGTGTTTTCCCGGATATTGTCAAAAACGATGAAATTTCGATTTCGGGTGTTATGGACAAGGCGGTTGATGCAATCATCCTTTCGCCTGGGCCAGGACGACCGGATAGACCAAGAGATTTTGGCATTTGCCGCGAGATTCTTATTAATATGTCTGTTCCCACCCTCGGCGTGTGTCTTGGACATCAGGGCATTGGTCATTTTTTCGGTGGTACCGTATGTCATGCGCCAGATGTGGTGCATGGGAGGGTGGATCAAATCTATCATGGTGGGCATTCTCTTTTTCAGAATATCCCACAAGGCTTTGAAAGTGTTCGCTATCACTCTTTGATTCTGTCGCAGCTTGGCCCAGAGCTTAAAAAAATCGCTTGGACTGACGATGGATTGATTATGGGGATCGCCCATCTTCACCGTCCCCTTTATGGCGTTCAGTTTCACCCGGAATCGATTGCTTCGACATTTGGGACCCAGCTTATCGAAAATTTTTTAAAAATAACATATGACAAAGTTTTCCCAAAAGAAGAGCGCTCACCTTTGAATGCTGCTGGTTCCGCGCTGATCAACCGCCGCCCTCTGCGAAGCACAGGGGGCCCTGAGGCCATGAATGTTCATGTTGCAACCCTTGAAAGGGGGCCAGACCCGGAAACTGCTTTTATGACGCTTTTTGCAGGATCAGCTTGGGCTTTCTGGCTTGATAGCCATTCTGATCACCAAGATCTTGCGCGGTTTTCTTTCATGGGGGATGGACGTGGACCACGGGCCGAAAGATTGACCGCATGCGTTGATGAGGGTGGTGTTACCTCTATCCTGGGCGATAGAAAACAGGACTATCCTGGTTCGGTTTTCGAGGTTTTGGAGCGCTTGCTGACGGAGCGCCGTAGCTGCCCACCGCCAGGCTATCCCCTTCCCTTTTGTGGCGGATGGATCGGCTGGTTTGGCTATGAGCTTATGGTGCAAACGGGCGGTCCAGCAGGATATAAAGCAGAGACCCCCGATGCCTGTTTTTTGTTTGTCGACCAGTTTCTTGGATATGATAAGACAACAGGCCGCTGGTGGTTGGTTTATGTCGGCGGCGAAGAAACAGACGCACAAGACTATTTCGCGACGATAACAACAAAGCTCAAGGCGGCCCAGAGGCCTCCAGAGCCAGAGCCGATACAGGGTCTGGTCTTCAAACCCTCTTTAGAGGTCCCACGCTATCGAAACGCTATTTTGTCAGCAAAAGACTTTATTCGAGAGGGAGAAACCTATGAAGTCTGCCTGACCAACGCTTTCACGGCAAAGGCGGACATTGATCCTGTGCAGGCTTATCGCTGTCTCAGGCGCACCGCACGCTTTCCGTTTGGCGCGTTTTTGATGTTTGGAGACGTGGCGGTTCTATCATCATCACCAGAAAGGTTCTTACAGATCACGGTTGATGGAAACATCGAAGCCAAACCCATCAAAGGCACGATCCGGCGCGGGGACACTGTCGAAGAAGACCAGAATCTTGCGCGAACACTTTCGGACAGTGTCAAAGATCGTGCTGAAAATCTTATGATTGCCGATTTGCTCCGGAATGACCTTGGCAAAGTCTGTGAGATCGGTACGGTAGATGTGCCTGTGCTTTTTGGCATAGAGAGCTTTTCGGCGGTTCATCAGATGGTGACAACGGTTCGGGGACGTCTTCGGGACTCTGTCAGCCCCATTGCTTGTCTTCATGCAGCCTTTCCGGGGGGCTCCATGACAGGCGCCCCAAAACGCCGGACACTAGAGATTATAAACACTTTAGAGCAACGCCCCAGAGGGATCTATTCTGGTGCAATTGGTTATATCTCGCTGGATGGTGCTATTGATTTGAGCATCGTCATCAGGACAGCTGTGCTTCATAATGGCCATATTTCCATTGGCGCTGGTGGGGCGATTACGGATCTGTCCGACCCAGACGCAGAGATTGAAGAAGTCGCCCTGAAATGCCAGAGCATCCTTAAAGTATTTGGCGGACATATCTCATGATGAACTTTGCGCTATAGCGTTTCCGTGTTTTTTAGAATCGTGAGTGAGCTTTTTTTATGATTCACTCTGCTGGCTGGGACAGGAGGCCAGCCTCTGATGACATCTCCTCTTTCCAATGATCTTAGTGGGCGCGTTGTGCAAGCCATAGAAGCAGGCGAGTGTTGCCGGTCTGTTACGGTGCGTTGGGAGAGCGAATCACAAATCACTGCAAAACGCATGGTTAAA
>DDLW01000333.1 GCA_002340345.1 Alphaproteobacteria bacterium UBA2562
CCAATATCCCAGCCAATATGGCGCTGTAGCACAGACGCTGGCAATCCTAAATTCTGATAGGCATCTGGCACCAGACACCCGCCATGGTCGCTCAAAAGAAGATAAGGTGTTATTGCCTGTGCATTGATCACCTCAAAAGGACAAGATATGGCTTTAATGGAATCTTGTGTCACGCGACCTTCCCACAACCAAAAGAATTAACAGAAGAAGCCCAAAAGAGATTTTCAAACATTGCGAGTAAAAACGGTTGAAAGAGAATCCCTTCAACCCTGCATTTTACGATCAAACAAAGACATTAAGCATTTTCTCAAATCCAATTAAACGTAAAATAGTCTAATTCGCTTGACAGATATCACTTTTCTTTGGAAATTCTTTCTCCATCATCAAAGTGAGGTGGGAGATAACATATGTCTCGAAAATTGGTCGCTTATGCCATATGGCCAGTGCTCGTCACAAGCTATATCTCAGTGATTTACTATGGTTTTTCAATCGGCCAAGAGATTCTTTTTTATAATCTCGCATTTTTCTCTCTCGCCTTTATTATTCTTATCCTAGAAAGAGTTATGCCTTTCGAACAGGGCTGGTCCCCCTCTGATGGGCAGATTTTTCAAGATCTCGGCCATACGGCCCTGTCAAAAGGGTTTGTACAAGGCCTCATTGTTTTATCAGGGGCTTTAGGTCTCTCCCAATGGATCACCCCCATGGCTGAGCCCGGACCCTCTTGGTCGATTTGGCCTCGTGATTGGCCTCTGCTGCCGCAAATTCTTTTAACCTTATTGATTGCTGAATTTGCTCTTTATTGGATGCATCGCTTGGCGCATGAATGGCATATTTTGTGGCGTTTTCATACCATTCATCACAGTGTTACCCGTCTTTGGGTCGTGAATACAGGACGCTTTCATATCGTTGACAGCGTTGCGAGCACAGCAGCCTCGACCCTTTTGCTGACGGCTTTTGGGGCGCCTATGGAAATGATGATGTGGTTCGGCGCTCTCACAGCCATGTTTGGCTTCTTAACCCATTGTAATGTTGCCATGAAAACGGAATGGCTATCCTATGTTTTTGTGACACCCGCGCTTCACCGCTGGCATCATTCAAAAGAAATGCCAGAGGGCAATTCCAATTATGGAGAGAATATAGCGATTTGGGATCAAGTTTTTCAAAGCTGGTTTCTCCCCGCAACAAGAAGGCCACCAAAAGATATCGGCATCAAAGAGCCTATGCCGCGCAACTTTCTGGGGCAAATCCTTTTCCCGTTCCGCTATAAATCCAGATGAAAGACGACAGCACTTTGTTTTCTCTTAGCGTCAGAGAAAACGCTGTAAGTTTTGTTTTTACCGCAAAACAAAAGCGACCAGGTGGCTCCACCTGATCGCGCTTTGCTCTAAGGTCGAATTACGATTGTCCTTATCAATCCAACCCAAAAAGCACAAGGGATGGCCAGCGCCTCTTGTGGGAATCTGCTCGAAACGCTCCTTATTGCGCACAAGCCATGTTTAAGTCCACTTTATAACGACATTTCTCTTCCAAAGTTAAAGGCTGAAGTCTTTTGACAAGTGCCCGCACGTAAGCATGCAGGTTTTTGTCATCTCTGTGATAAGGCCACAAAGACGGTGAGCTGTAAAGACCTTCACCGGCGGAGATAAAACGTTCTTTTGGCGAAAATACAGCCTTCGAGATTGCCCATTTTCCTTGGGGAATCTTGATCTTTCCGCCGGTTCGGGTGTCAAATAGATATGTCCCTGTCTCAGGAGAAGTTGTCAGGACGTGGCGACCGTCTGCGGAAAGATCGGTTGCGAGAAAACGGCGATAATAACGGAGAGGCTCGATAAGCTTGCCTGTCTCAACATCCCACAGTCGAGCGGTTTTGTCTTCTGATGTGGTCAGGATCTGCCGTCCATCGGGAGAAAATTTGGCGGTCAAAACAATATCTTTATGGCCGCGTAAGACATGAATATTTTGGCCTGTCTTAGCGTCCCAGAGTTTTGCGGTTTTGTCTTCTTCTAAGGCGGTCAGGATCTGTTGGCCATCTGGAGAAAACACAGCGCTGATGGCCAGACCAGGGAGAGTTAAGATTTCACGGCCCGTTCGGAGGTCCCAGAGTTTTGCGGTTTTGTCTTTTGACACGGTGAGGATCTGTTGGCCATCTGGAGAAAACAGACCAAACCGAATAAGATGACCATGGCCGCGCAAGATTTTGATCTGTTTTCCAGTCTTGCGCTCCCAGAGCCTGGCGGTTTTGTCTTGTGATACGGTGAGGATCTGTTCGCCATCTGGAGAAAACACAGCATCAATCACCATCCTCTCATGACCGCGCAAGATTTTGATTTGTCTGCCAGTTTTACGCTCCCAGAGCCTGGCGGTTTTGTCTCCTGATGCGGTAAGGATGTGCTGGCCGTCGGGGGAGAACACAGCCGCAGTCACAATAGCGGTATGACCCCGCAAAATATGGACTTCTGCGCCTGTTTCGGCATTCCACAGCCTTGCGGTTCTGTCTTCTGAGGCGCTAAGAATTTGTTGGCCATCTGGCGAGAATGTCACCTTTATGATTTTATTTTCATGTGTGGCCAAAAATTTAGGCCTATGATACGTTTCATCATGCTGAAGAAGCTGCCCTTTCCCTTCATAAGAGGGCTCATTTGCAAGGGATGTAAGCACAAAAAAATCAGGCCGTCCCATATTCATTAAAAACTGTTTGCTATCCGGAGAGAAAACAGCCTCAGGGTAAGGATGCACATAGCGATGTGCACCTAGCGTCTTTTTGGAAGTCCGACTGTCGCGATCCAAAAGCCATAGGGTTTTATCGTCAGAGGTTACGAGTATCTTTTTACCATCCGGAGAGAAAACAGCCGCCGAAATATCGTCTTTATAGCCTTTGAGAACAGTCACCGTCGTGCCAGTTTTCACATTCCAAAGGCGCGCAGTATAGTCATCCGCGCGGGTCAAGACCCTCTCGCCATCCGCAGAAAACACCGCATCTAAAAGGGGCGCCTCATGGCCATGTAAGATCGCGATTTTTGCGCCTGTTTCAGCATCCCAAATCCGTCCTGTCTTATCAGAGAAGGTCAAAATGCGCTTGCCCTGGGGCGAGAAAAACGATTTGGAGAGCGGCCCTTCATGCCCTTGCAAGACCGCGGTTTTTGCGCCTGTTTTGCTGTTCCATAGCTGCGCTTCTTCTGTATCAGAGATGGTGAGAATCTGCTGGCCGTCCGGGGAAAACTGAGCGTTGAGAATACCACCGCTGAGGGTTGCAATCTCTGCTCCTGTTTTAGAATTCCAAATCTTTGCGGTCTTGTCATCGGAAACGGTGAGGCTAAACTGGCCATCTGGAGAGAATAGAACTTGTTTAAGAGATGCCTTATGGACGCGTAAGACCATGGTCTTCTCTCCCGTTTGGGTATCCCAGATTTGGGCCGTGTGATCTTGCGCAAATGTCAAAATGGCATGACCGTCTGGGGCGAAAACAGCATTTGAAAAATTTGTGTTTTCAGTACGTAATACACTGACCTCCGTCCCGCTTTTAGCATTCCAGACCCTTATTATGGTCTTATCGTCAGCCCCCAGAATATAACGATTGTCTGGAGAAACAGCGATATGCCTTATCTTCCCACTAAGGTTCGGCAGGGCCAAGGTTTCTTGGCCTGTTTGGATATCCCAGATGCGTATTGTGTTATCTTTAGGATTGGTCATGAAAATCTGTTGATCGTCTGGCGACAGAATAACTTTATAGGTTACACGAATGTCTCGCTTTAAACTTTTGATCAGTACCCCTTTGTTGGGATTCCAGAGCCGCGCGGTGTGATCTTGAGACGTTGTCAGAACCGTCTGGCCATCCGGAGAAACAACCGCATTGGTGATCACATCAGTGTGACCAACGAGCATGAGGTCTGGCTGTTCTTGTTTATTTTTAGGCTTTGGCTTTTTTATGGGTTGTCTCCATGTTTTTTCGTCGACCATCCTTATTTTTTGACTCAGAGCATCTTTGTTGTGCCAGTCTTCTATCTGTAAGGCGTGATTCCGAGATGAGATTAGGCCCTTATAGGGCACATGCAACTTGCCGAAGCTTTTCATTAAGATCTGGGGCACAACAATCTTAGTAATCGCCTTATCCTTAGGGTCAAATTCTAGAGAAACGATATTTGAGACGATACCCCAAGCCTGTAGGCTGTGATCTTCTGACTGAATCAGGATATGATTTCTAATTGGAAGTAAAAACGCTTTAGAGGTTTTAACGCCGCTGATGTTATGAAAGACGGTGCTTTTCGCGTTGTCCCCTTTCTTTGACAGATCGCTCCAAGCCATGGCGGTATTGTCCTCTGACACAGTGAAAATACTGTGGCCGTCATAAGAAAAAATGGCCTGGGTGACGGGGGCGGTGTGGCCGCGTAAAACATGTTGGACTTTCCCGGTCTCTGCAGACCAGCTTCGGGCGGTATGATCTTGGGAAGCCGTGAGGATCTTCTCATCATCAAAAGAAAAGATGGCACTTGTGACCGGTCCCTCATGGCCGCGCAAGACCATTAGCTTTTCACCGGTTTTCGCATCCCAGATCTGGGCGGTCGCAGTGCCTGATGTCGTGAGAAGTTTTTCACCCTTTGATGAGAAAACCGCACTGGTGATGGGAGTGCTTTGGTCGCCGAAGAAGTCTCTCTTTTGACCTGTTTGCACCTCCCAAAGCCTTGCGGTTTTAGTTTGGGATAAGGTCAAGATCTGTTGGCCATCAGGCGAGAAAATCGCACTGGCGAAAGGACCGTCCTGGCTACGTAAGATCTTAAGGCTTTTGCCTGTTTCAACCTCCCAGAGCCTTGCGGTGTGATCTTCTGAAAGGGTCAAGACCTGGCGGCCATCGGGGGCGAAAACAGCATCAGTGACCGGCCCCTCATGGCCGCGCAAGACATGCTGTTCACGCAGCGCAAACAAGGCCTGATAGAGAGCCTGTCGCAGCTGGTCAGAAATGGTTTGATCGCGGTGCTTCGCCCTCGTTCCTTCTTCTGTTTCAGGCCAGGCTGCCATCGCCAACGCGATGGCGCCGCCATAGTCCTGCTGGTCTAAAAGCGCCTGAACCGCTTCCACTTGTGCTTGCCGCTCTTGGTTTGTCAGAGCAATTGCGCGGGAAGAATCCTCGGCCCTCGCTGGCCCCCAAGCCGCAAGTGTAAAGGCCACAATTACGGCAAAACTCAAATACCAAAAAGTGAAAAAACGAGTCATCAAACGCCTCTCATCACTCAACAGCGCAAGTCGTGTCTGACGCGATTTTATAGCGGCATTTCTCTTATTGCGCTAGAGCATTTCACTTTTATCTTGAAACAATGGAAATGCTCTATGGTCT
>DDLW01000105.1 GCA_002340345.1 Alphaproteobacteria bacterium UBA2562
GAGAGCATTTCACCTGATTCAAATGAAAAGCGAAAGGCTCTAAAACCGTTACCAGGTGCGACGCCCCGAGGATTTTTGTTCTTCGACCAAATATGTTTTTAAGGCGTTGAGATCTTCAGCCGCTTTGCGCCATCCCGCCACCATAGAAGCTTTATCAGGATGGGCTTCAATTTCAAAAACAATGCGGCGCGAGGAAAGATTGCTGATCACATCTTTTTGGATTTGGTCTTGTTCTTCAGCATCAACAGCCACTTTTGCAATCCGTGCCAGCATAGGGCCGTCAGAGGCCAAATCCTTACAATGGTTTGAGGGCGCAAGATGGGCGTTTTTTTCCAAGGCTTCATGGATGCGATAGAGCGAACGATAGAGCCCCTCCATATCTTCTAACAATTGTTTGCGTCGCATTTGTACTTTGCCGCAAATCACATCTTTTTGTTCTAAGAAACGGGCAATGACGGCCCAAATGGTCTCGATATAGAGGGGACCATCCTCATTGCCGGCATTGACGCCGCCGCCTTGAACACCACCGCTGGCGCTCACAGCCGCGTTGGGGGGCATGCCGCCGGCGGCCGATGAGACCCCACCCGATGGGCTTTCTCTGACAATGCCGCCAGAAGGACCGGCGGCAAGGTTATTGGGACGTTCAGCCGCTGTTGGGGCGGCAGGGGATTGGGGGCTTTGTGCTTTGGGAGCGGCGGTTGGAGAGGTCGCCGCTGGCGCTTGGGGCGGTTGTTTTGCTTGCGGTGCTGTTGGTTTTGTCGCTGGTTTTGCCACTGGTTTTCCTTGTGGCGTTGGTTCGGGCTCTGCGACGGCCCAGGGTGGAAGGTCGGCGGTTGGTTTTTGTGCTTTGGGCGTCTCTGTGGCGGCCGCCTTTGTTGCAGGGGGGGGTGTTTTGTCTGCGTCTTCCGCGACAACCCAGGGCGGCGCATCTTCATGTGCGGTCCGCTTTGGTGTTTTGTTTTGGGGGCTCATCCCCGCTTCTGCATCATCCCAAGGCGCTTTTGCCATGTTCAGAATTCCTTCCCTGAACGCTTCAATTTCACTGTTTTCTTAAAAAGAGATCGGCGGAGAGCCGTCATCTATGGTGAAAGGTCCGTAAATGGATCAGTATGTAAGCTCTACAGCTTGATAAGGAGGTCAAAGCGACGCCTCATCCTGTCTATAAGCGATATTGCCTATTCTATTTGTCCTTTTCAGAGCCAGGCTTGTCAGGCTGTCTTTTGGGGGCTGGGCTGTCCATCGCCACTTTGGACATGAAATCTGTTTCTCCCGTGCCGCCAGCCTTTTGTGTTAGGAGGGCGGCATGGCGCGCGATAGCGTCAAGTAAGCCTGGCAACCAATCTTGGTCGCTTTTTGCAAAATCTTTTAACACATAACTTTTCACCGCATCTTTGTGACCTGGATGGCCAATGCCTAAGCGCAGGCGGCGGTATTGTTCGGAAAGATGGGCGTGAATGCTGCGCAATCCATTATGTCCCGCATGGCCACCGCCTGTTTTTAAACGAATTTTTCCAGGCGCGAGGTCGAGCTCATCATGGAAAACCACCATTTCGGTTTCTTTCATTTTAAAAAACCGCAAAGCTTCCCTGACCGACCGTCCAGACTCATTCATATAGGTCATGGGTTTGAGGAGGAGGACTTTTTCCGTGCCAAGGCGTCCTTCTGCCATATCGCCTTGGAACCGCGCCCGCCAAGGACCAAAACCATGATGGGCCGCAATTTCATCCACGGCCATGAAACCAATGTTATGACGGTTACGGGCATATTGGCTGCCTGGATTACCAAGCCCGACAAAAAGAAGCATTATGATCGCCTTTTAGAGCATAAGGACAAAAGGAGACATTTATCCTTTTGGTCCGTTTTGCGACAAAAATGAAAACTTACAGTATTTTTGCTGACTCTAAAAAAAGCAAAATACTGTAAATCTTATCAATTCTTTGCAAATATGCCATCGCCCATAATAGGAGGATCATTATGGAAAATTGGCAAAAGAGGGCGTGAAAAATTTGGGTTTCGCTTGTAAAAACATCCTATAGCAAACTTTGCTGTGATGAACAATTGATAGCCTTTATATTCAATTATGCCATTGGCGTTATCGCATTTCACTTTGGTATCCTGACCTAAGAGAAATGTACTATGCTTTTGTTTTTGCGCCTTCGCTTTTGCCGTAAGACGTGTCGACGGGATGTTTCCATCCAACCGCACTTTGCTCTAGAGGCGGTTTTCCTTTAACCCGTTTTGCTCTCTTAAAGCAGGTCTTGGTGCAGAAAGAAGAATCCTAGGGCACAGCTTAAAGAAAATTTATTCATCTTCGGATCGATGGCAGCCTCCATTTGCCGCAAGCCTGGAAATCTTATGCAACAGCCTCATGATAAGATTCATATTTTTGATCGTTCTCTTTTACGTCTTCGCCGTGCTCGTGCGGCGGCGCGCTTTGCCCATTATGACTTTCTCCATCGGGAAGTGGGAGACCGCCTTTTGGATCGGTTGGAAGATTTGAATCGACGTTTTCCTGTGGCGGTGGATCTCGAAAGTCGTCAAGGTCTTCTGCCCGCCCTCTTACAAGGGCGCGGCCATATCGAGACTCTCATTTCCTGTGATCTCACCCCAGAAATGCTCCCGAAAGAGAGCCCCACAACAGCGCTCTTAGATCCCGAGTTTCTCCCTTTTCGCGAGGGGTCCCTTGATTTGGTGCTGTCGAATCTCGGGCTGCATTGGAGCAATGATTTACCAGGTGTGCTTATACAAATTCGCCGCGCCTTGAAGCCAGATGGTTTGCTCTTAGCGTCTTTGTTGGGCGGCGAGACCTTGGCGGAATTGCGCCAATGTCTTGCCGATGCCGAAATTGAGCTCTTTGGTGGACTCTCCCCGCGTCTGTCGCCCGTGACCGATGTCAGGGACGCGGGCGCTTTGTTGCAACGTGCTGGTTTCGCCTTGCCTGTGGTGGATAGTGACAAAATTACAGTGACCTATGACAATGCCTTCCGGCTCTTAGAAGATGTGCGCGGCATGGCTGAGAGCAATCTTGTGTTCGAACGGGTGAAGCATTTTACCCCACGTGCACTCTTTTTGCGCATGGCCGCGCTCTATCAAGAGCGCTATAGCGGTCCTGATGGCCGGATTACAGCCACGTTCAGCATTATTAATCTCACCGCTTGGGGACCGGCGGACAGCCAACAACAGCCTTTGAAACCTGGCAGTGGAGAAACCTCTTTAACGCAACTTTTGGGAACGGAAGCCCCGTCTTTTGCTTTACGCGATGATCAACTCTAAAGGCAAGGCGTGTCCGAGTCTGTTCGTCTTTCGTTAAGAAGAGCTGTGGGGTCATTTTTCGTTAACCCTTTCTCTCCGCGAATTCTTTAGGGTTTTTCCCCTAGAATATTTCAGCTTGGGACGGGGCGCGCACTTAGGATAAGGTCAATTCTGAATTTTGGCGTGTCCTATGCGCGTAAGCCTTTGGGCTTTTCAAAAGCTTTTTGCATGGCGTATATGTTCGCGCCCCTCACATGACGAAGATTGAGTCTGCCAATGCCTGCTTGTTGCTCTAAAGACATTTTGATGTCTCCATTTTTGTCCTTCCAACGGGCCTTAAAAGGCCTGGGTGCGTTTGCATGGCGCCGTAAAGCATATGCTAGCCTCTTTTGCAGTGCATTTTTAAGTCTTGTCTTGTTGAGTGCTGTTTTACCATCCTCTGCCCATGCTGGTGATCCAAGCTCTGGCTTTTATGTCGGGGCCGCCTTCGGTCTATCGCGTGCAACCAGCGATGCGGATGTGAAGTCAAGTTTAAGAGATTACACGGGAGAGTTTGAAGACGGCCAAGATGTCTCAGGCGGGCTTTTCTTTGGCTATGGCGTTGCGTTTGATCGTATGGTTCTGGCGGTTGAAGGGGGGTGGAATTTTAATGCGGTCAATGACAGTACAGATATTGTTGGAAGTTCAAATAATCGTAACATTGGAACATTGAATATAGATTATGGCCCAAGCTTTGGGGGTGACATTCGACTGGGCTATATGGTCACAGATCGTCTTTTGGCTTATGGCCGGGCCGGCATTCATGTTGCCAGTATGGATCTCAATTTTACTCTGACGAGCGTCACGCCAACGCGAACCTCAACAGAATCCATCAGTGATGCCATTGCTTATCGGTTTGGCACTGGCGGAGATTATTTTTTCAATCCAAAATTATTCTTACGCACCGAATATGTTTATACAAAATTTGCGAGTGTTAGTGGTGATTTCACAAGTTTAAATACTCTCAAATATGAAATCGAGCCCGATATGCATCAAGTGTCGGTTGGGATCGGGATTAAATTTTAAAGTATAAGGGGTTTATGCCGCCGGCGGCCTCAAAGGACCTTGGGGACTTGTCCTTTGGAAACCTTTCCTGATTTAGCTGACAGCCTGAGACTTGTTCATTAAATTGGACGCAATATTGTCAGTTTTGTTTTTGTCGCAAAATGTAGCGATCAGGGGGTCCACCTGATCGCGCTTTGCTCTAGAGCCTTTCTCTTTTATATTGAATCAATGGAAAGGCTCTATAGTCTTGTTTTTGCCGCAAAACGCATGGTGATAGGGGCTGCCACTTTAACCAGCTTTGCTCTAAGCACTTTAATGCGCA
>DDLW01000086.1 GCA_002340345.1 Alphaproteobacteria bacterium UBA2562
ATGCAGAGGTCTTTTTTATATTTTTTCAAATGGACTCGTCTACAATAAGGGCTTGTCCATAGACATATGCTGCGCCCTTGCCTAAAGTCCTAGAGCAAAGCTGGTTAAAGTGGGTCATTTGAACCAGCTTTGCTCTAACGTTTTCAGCAGAGAAAAGAAAATTAGTTTTTCTGAAAATGTTATAATGGCTTTACCTCTGTCCATAGAGTGTCATAAAGAGAAGTCTATAGGTTGGCATGATTTTTTTCATCAAGCGATGTCTCGCGCGTCTCAAAGATGAGAGAGAGTCTTTTGTTAAAGATCAATTGCCACTTTTTCTCATAATGTTGGCAAGGATGTTATCCAAAAATGCGTTTGTCCGCTTATTTTCTCCCCACAATGAAAGAAACGCCCTCAGAAGCGCAGATTATGTCTCATCGTCTCATGTTACGCGCAGGCATGATCCGTCAATCCAGTGCAGGGATATATTCTTGGTTACCTTTAGGGCTAAAGGTTTTGGAGCGGATCAAAACCATTGTGCGTGAAGAGCAAAATCGTGCAGGAGCACAAGAATTGCTCATGCCAACGATTCAGTCTGCTGATTTGTGGCAAGAAAGCGGGCGTTATGATGATTACGGCAAAGAAATGCTGCGTATTACAGATCGTCATGACAGAAACATGCTTTTTGGCCCAACAAATGAAGAGCTTATCACAGATATTTTCCGTCAAGCCGTGCGGAGCTATAAGAACCTTCCTTTAAATCTTTATCATATCCAATGGAAATTCCGTGACGAGATTCGTCCACGCTTTGGTGTTATGCGAGGACGAGAATTTCTGATGAAAGATGCTTATTCTTTTGATAAGGATGAGAACGCAGCGCGGATCTCTTATAATAAAATGTTCGCAGCTTATTTGAGGACATTCCGCCGTATGGGATTAAAAGCCATTCCGATGCGCGCAGATACCGGGCCTATTGGTGGTAATTTAAGCCATGAATTCATTATTCTGGCAGAAACAGGCGAAAGTGAAGTCTTTTGCCATCAAGACTATCTCGAAAAAGATGTGGCCATGGACCCTATCGAAGATCCAGAGGCTCTCCAGGCTTATGTGGATGCATGGACATGTCTTTACGCAGCAACAGAAGATATGCATGATGCGTCGCAGTATGATGCTTCTGTTCCAAAAGAATCACAAATTAACGCCCGTGGAATCGAAGTGGGCCATGTTTTTTATTTTGGCACAAAATATTCTGAAGCGATGAATGCGAAGGTCAGTCTCAAAGAAGGTGGGGAAGCCGCTGTCCATATGGGATCTTATGGTATTGGCGTTTCTCGTTTGGTTGGCGCTGTCATTGAGGCCTGCCATGATGACAATGGCATTATTTGGCCGGAGTCTGTAGCACCCTTTGATTTCGGGCTGATTAAATTGAAGGCTGGTGATGCGAATCTTGATACAGCCTGCGACGACCTTTATTGCAAATTAACATCTTTAGGGTGGGATGTGCTCTATGATGATCGAGATGATCGGCCTGGGGCAAAATTTGCGACAATGGATCTGATCGGTCTTCCTTGGCAAATTATTTTAGGACCGAAAGGCTTGGCGGCTGGAAAAATTGAATTGAAGCGCCGGGTAACGGGAGAGCGGGAAGAGATTTCAATTGAAGATCTTTTGAACCGTTTTGGAGAAAAGCAAGGCGGAGCCTAACTTTATGGTGTTTTCGGCATTTGAACGCATGGTCGCCTTTCGTTACCTCCGGGCGCGGCGACAAGAAGGGTTTATTTCCGTTATTGCGGGATTCTCTTTCATGGGAATCGCCATTGGGGTGGCGACCTTGATTGTTGTTATGTCTGTGATGAATGGTTTCCGCGAGGAGCTTTTAGAACGCATTCTCGGTATTAATGGCCATGCGAATGTGTTCTCTCTAGGCTCAGGGGATTTGGAAGATTACGATGAAGTGGCCTCTCGTATCGACTTATTGGATGAAGTCGTCCATGCCATTCCTATGATCGAAGGCCAGGTGATGGCCACGAATAACCAGGGGAATGCAACGGGGGCTATGGTCCGGGCGATGAAGCCTGCAGATATACGGCGGCGTCCTTTGTTGGCCACCAACATTATTCGTGGCAGCCTGTCTGAATTTAGCAAAGGCGAGGGGGTTCTTGTTGGGTCGAGCTTAGCCCGTCGCTTAGGTCTTCTCGTTGGTGATGAAATTACGCTTTTATCGCCGAAAGGTCGTGTCACCGTTGTTGGGCGTGTGCCCCGTGTGAAAAATTATAAAATTGCTGGTGTGTTTGAAGTTGGCATGTTTGAATATGATAATAATTTTATTTTCATGCCTTTAGATAAAGCACAGCTCTATTTTCAAATGCCAAAGACAGTGACCAGTGTTGAAGTTTTACTAAAAGATCCCGATGCTGTTGATCGTCTGAAGAAACCTATTCGATTGGCAACACAAAAAGAAGTGAGGATTTTTACGTGGAAAAAAGCCAATGAAGGCTTCTTTAATGCGATTCAAGTGGAACGGACTGTTATGTTCTTGATTCTAACTTTGATTATTATTGTTGCGGCCTTCAATATTATATCCTCAATGATCATGCTTGTAAAAGATAAGGGGCGAGACATTGCTATCTTGCGCACAATGGGGGCCACAAGAGGCATGGCCATGCGGATTTTCTTTCTGACCGGAGCCTCTATTGGGATTGTTGGAACTTTTGCAGGATTTGGGTTGGGGGTTGCTTTTTCCCAAAATATTGAAACCATTCGCCAATGGGTGCAAAACTTATCGGGCGTTGAGCTTTTTGATAAAACGATCTATTTCTTATCGAAGCTTCCTGCGAAAATGGATTGGGGTGAAGTCGGCTTGATTGTCGCCATGAGCCTTACATTGTCTGTCCTTGCGACCCTTTATCCATCTTGGCGGGCTGCTCGGTTAGATCCCGTTGAAGCGCTGCGTTACGAATAAGCCGAAAGGACAAAAGATATGTCCGATAAGGCCAAGGCCTCATCTAGATTAGGACGTTTACGGGGGGGGCGTGGTAAAAAAGCTGACCCTAAAGACCAACCAACACAAGAGACGCCCCAAAAAGTGGCGTCTTTAGAAACAGCCTTGCCAGATTTTGATAAAGAGGCACAAGAGGCGGAGGCGGTGAAAGGTCAAAAAACTGATCAGTCTGTTGAGAAAGCAGCGAAAACTTCAGAAAGCGATACAATAAAAGATAGCCGTCAAAAGCAAAAGACGGTGCGGCAGAAACCTGCGGAAAAGAAACCGCAAACAGCCGCAGAAGCCGATACGGCGAAACTTAAATCTGTGGCTGCTGAGATGTCTCAGGCTGGCGAAAAAAGCGAGACCTCTAAAGCTCAGGCGAAAGAGTCTTCTTCTGAAGCAAGGGGCGGGCGGCGTACAAAAGCTGACATTCCAGCCTTAGCTTTGAAAGATGTGCGCCGTATCTACAAACAAGGGCATGAGAAGTTAGAAGTTCTCAAGGGCGTCTCTTTTTCTATTCGTGCTGGTGAAATGGTGGCTCTTGTCGGGCCGTCTGGTGCTGGGAAATCAACCTTGCTCCATATGGCGGGGCTTTTGGAGCAACCAGATTCAGGGGAAGTGTTCATTGGGGGCGAGAAATGTACGGGCATTTCCGATAATAAACGCACGCAATTACGATTGCGCCAGCTCGGTTTTGTCTATCAATTTCACCATTTGCTCCCAGAATTCTCTGCTCTAGAAAATATCATGTTGCCCCAGCTTGTGAGTGGCTTGCCGCGGAGTGAAGCCAGGCGGCGCGCGCGTGAATTGCTCTCGATGGTAAATCTCAAACATCGTGAGAATCACCGCCCCGCCCGCTTATCGGGGGGAGAGCAGCAAAGGGTGGCTGTTGCAAGGGCTTTGGCAAATGTGCCCTCTGTTTTGATGGCCGATGAACCGACGGGGAATCTCGATCCACACACAGCAGAGCATGTTTTTGAGATGATGCGCATGCTTGTGCGCCATATAAAGTTGGCCGCTTTGGTGGCAACCCATAATTTGGATTTAGCCCAACGGATGGATCGCATTCTCATTTTGAGAGATGGTTATATTGAAGAGGCTTAGAGCAAAGCGCGATCAAATCTATCTTCTCTGGCCGCTTTCGTTTGTGGTAAAATTAAAATTTGCAGCCTCCCGCGATTTATTCTGGTCGCGGGAGGGCTGTCCTTTTGTCAATGCAGCTTAGAGAGTTTGCCGGGACTGCCAAAGAGTCTTTCTTTTGGCCGTCTTAGAAGGCGTTGCTCTTGCTTATGATTCCTCTAGAGCAAAGCTGGTTA
>DDLW01000217.1 GCA_002340345.1 Alphaproteobacteria bacterium UBA2562
CCGGAGTCCGCCTAAAAAGGAAGGAGAAAGCCGAAAACAACCCTAAAGTGCCACTTATAGAGCCAAATTCGGCCAAAATAACCTGCAAAAACAGAAGCCGAAAAAGACAAACAGAAAAATCAACCATTATGCAGAGGTCTTGTATAAGGGACAAGCAGCCCATAAAAAAAACAGGTTGACGCCGCAAGAAGAACAAACGCCGGTCGCTCAGCGGCGGTGCGAGACCACAGAAGATGACCGCTTTATCCGCAAAGCGCATATCAAGATTGATTTCGATGTTTTGAATGCGCAGGTTCCCGTGTCTTATAAGGCTTCTGCGCGCCTTGGGGTTGCAGGAGACTATACGCTTTGGGGGATTGTTGCCTGTCTTGGTCTGTTCTCTGATCCGCCGGACGAGGCTGACAGTGTCTTAAAAGGGATTGGGTTCATAAGACCGTTAGATGGGCTCAGTCTCTATACCCTCTATGCCCCAAATTTACCGGCCAGAGCGCCTTATGAGACTGTCGCTGATATCGTGGCGGCCAGACTCGACCAGGCTCTGGCCCATGAAACCCTTGAAGATCTGCTTGAGGCATTACGAACAGAACATAGGTAAGACGTCAATGCTGTTCGAAAAAGCTTTTTGAGAGACTTTTTCACGAAAAGTCGTTTAAATTTTCGCATAAGCGAAAATAACCTTTTCTCACCCCTCTAAAGTGCGCCGCAAGAGATCAATATCCTCGGCAAAACTGGCGTCTGTGCGCATGAGTTCCTCAACTTTACGGCACCCATGGAGGACAGTGCTATGGTCACGACCGCCAAATTTGCGGCCAATTTCAGGCAAAGAGCGCGAGGTCAGCTGCTTTGACAAATACATGGCAATTTGACGGGGGCGCGCCACTTGCCGGGCCCGGCGATCCGATTGCATCTCAGAGACTTTGATCCGATAGAACTCGGCAACGCGTTTTTGGATTTCCTCGATGGAAACACGGCGATCATTGGCACGTAGCAAATCATGGAGCAGCTCTTGGGCGCTTTCCAAGGTGACAGGCCGCCCCACCAAAGTGGCATGGGCAACCAGGCGGTTTAAAGCCCCTTCCAACTCGCGAACATTGGAGCTGATACGGTGGGCGAGAAACTCCAGCACTTTTTGCGGCATGGCGATGCTGAGATGCTGGGCTTTGGCTTGGAGAATGCCGAGACGGAGCTCGTAGGTTGTCGGGTGGATATCGGCAACCAGCCCCCAGCCTAAGCGCGAGCGCACACGCTCTTCCAGCCCTTCCAAATCAGAGGGCGATTTATCGGCAGAAAGGACAATCTGGCGCTTTTGATCGATCAGAGCATTGAATGTATGAAAGAACTCTTCTTGCGTCGAATCTTTGCCACAGATGAATTGGATATCGTCGATCATGAGAACATCGACAGAGCGGAAACGTTCTTTGAAAGCGACGGTCTTTTTATCCATCAAAGCCCGCACAAATTGATGCATAAATTTTTCTGCAGACAGATAAACCACTTTGCGGTCTGGCTGATTTTCTTTGAGATAAAAGGCAATCGCATGCATCAAATGGGTTTTGCCTAAGCCAACACCGCCATGCAGGAACAGCGGGTTGAACTCTGCATTGGGGGTTTCTGCCACGCGGCGGGCGGCGGCAAAGGCTAACTCATTGGGTTTGCCGACAATAAAGTTCTCGAAGGTAAAACGACTGTCTAAGGCGGCGCCAAAATCACTGTCTAAGGATGTTTGGTTTTGGGTCTCAAGAGAGGGAGAGTCTTCTTTGATGACGAAATGACTGGAGGCTTCTAAGGCCGCCATTTTCCGCGAAGTTTTGGTCCCCGTCGGCGTATTTTTCTTCCCGTCTGAAGAGGATCTTGTGCGCGCGGGAGGGTTTTTTACTGTTGTGTGCGGGCCTTGCGTTTTTGTCGTCATCGCAGAAGCGGAAGATGACAGAGGGGTGACAACAGAAACGATAATCTCCAACTCAGAAATGGCCGGAAGCTCTGTGGAAAGGCGGGCCAAAATGGGGTCATGATAGTGGGTGGCAATCCAATCGCGCATAAAACGTGTTGGAGCGGCCAGGCAAAAGCCTTCTTCTTTTGTGGTTTCGGCAACAGACAAGGGTTTTAACCAGCTGCGATAAACATGGTCACCAAGGTCATTGCGCAAATGTGCTCGCACTTTTTCCCACAGGGCTAACAGCACGTCTCTATCAAAAGAGGGCCTATCAAAAGAGCTTTGTCCGTGATCACGGTCTGTCATAGAGATCAGCCCTCCAGAATGGGAAAATGAAACGACATGGGGGTGGAAAAGGACAGAGCGTTTGCCTTTCGATCAGCCTTGCGTGTCTCGTCTTGGTGGACAGATGATCGGAATTGCCGAACGGTCCTGTAATGCTCCACGGATACCCCCATGACCTCTGGTGAAACAATGATCACCGTTTGTGACTGATGCAACAACATTTCGCTTTTTCTGTGTCGAAAGAAATGCTGTATATTTTTGTTTTTACTGCAAAATTCAGGGCTGAAGTGAGAACATTCCAACCAGCTTTGCGTTCAAGCATCGCGACAGACAAGAGATGCTTTTGTTTTGATCGATGCCTTGGCGTTCAGAAGAGCAGGTGGCCCTTCGAGACTCAATGACAACAGAAGAGTGATGCTAGTCACGAGGCCGTTAAAACCCAATAAACAGACTGCTTTTTTTGCGATTTTCAGAAAAAAACTCTAGAAAAATACAATATTGTGAAAGGTTTCATGGTGGATGAGGAGAAATTAACCCTGTCTTCGCGTTAACCATATTTTGTTTTCTTTCAAAAAAACAAATATTCTCAACGAGAAGCTGTGTTTTTCTTTCAAAAAGACATGCGAAACCTTTCCCTCACAAGCTGGCACACTATGCCAGATTGCGAAGATTTTTCAACTGAATTGAGTCTTCGTCCGGGGTCTGAGTCATATGGGCTGTGTGTTGCCAATGGCCCTTTGGCGTTCTATGGGCAGAAACGACCAAAGCAAACACTATCAGACTTATGGTGTGATCTTTGCCCGTTTCCGGGGCGCTGGTTATAGCCGCATCATGATTAAGCGAAGATTGACAAGATCAAGATTCTGCAATGCGGAAAGATGAAAAATAGCGCAGAGGGGCCTGAGCGCTTATAGGAACCGACAGGGTCTTCAGACTGATCGGCGGATGGGAACGCTCAGGCGCCGTGTGCGCGTAACCGATCGGCGGTGAGTCGGTCTCAATGCCGATCGGTCTCCTATGCCATACCATAGTTCTTGAGATGGGAAAGGCCCAAGCGCTGTCTTTAGCCTTTTAGACAGGGGAGCAGATCTGTTTTGCTTTAAGCATGCCCGGCTTCTGTGGAGAGCATCAAGGGGCTGATCCCAATTTTTTCGATGGAACGCTCCCATTTACTCTCATTATGGAGCTCAAACAGCAAATTGTCGTCGGCCTGGGTGTGAAGCCAGCCATTGTCAACAATTTCTTGATCCAATTGACCAGGTCCCCACCCCGCATAGCCGAGAGCTAAGATTTTTTTCTTCGGACCATCGCCAATTGCCATATCTTTCAGGATATCAATTGTGGCTGTTAAGGCGACGCTTTGATCGACGGTCATGCTGCCTTCGCAAATATAATCCGTGGAATGCAAGACAAAGCCACGACCGCTTTCAACGGGGCCTCCAAAATGAATCGGTAATTCGGAATGGACGCCTTCTGCGGGCAAAAGGTCAAGTTGTTCCAAAAGTTCAGAAAACTGGACAGACGGTAAGGTCTGATTAATGACGAGTCCCATGGCGCCGTCAGCACTGTGGGCACAAAGATAGATTACCGATTTTGAAAAGCGAGAATCGGGCATATTGGGCATAGCAATTAAAATTTTACCGGTTAAATAGCCTTGTTCACTGTTATGACCGGCGTGAGGAGGGTAAGCCATTATGCCATCCGTTCGTTTGTTTTATCCGTGACGAGAATGATGGGGTGAAATTAAAATATGGTCTCACGGTTTTTTTGACAGATAGGGATGTCATCCATTTTGATTTTACAGCATTTTACTTTTGTTCTGAATCAGAAAAAATGCTGTAAGTTTTTGTTTTTGCAGTAAAACGCATGGTTAAAGGGGTTGCCACTTTAACCAGCTTTGCT